>NZ_JBEWXI010000004.1:0-10320 GCF_040566515.1 Psychromonas sp. MME2
CAGTTATTGACGGCATTTACCTTTCGAGCCCGGCAATATTCACATTATATTGAACATGAGAGTAGTTTACGTGCAGCTGCTTTGATGGCCCTTATCCTGAAATTAAGCAAGGTCATGCGAGTATTTATTATTTTTTACCTGTTAAGGATAAGCATGAACATCTACAGGGTAAAAAAATGGGCTGGTGGAAAGACAGGTGGTTTAGCTATGGAGAGGGGGCTTATTCTCCTATTGTCGGTGATGAGCTGGCGGTGAGTGATGGTCATGTCATTGCTAATGATGCAGCGGATGAATTTCATCATTACCTACAGCGACACCTAAATGATAAGATTAATAGCCTTGCGGTACTTGATAATATATCAGAGATTCATAGAGTTATATTTAACTATTGTGAGTTAAAAGAGGGGAAATCACGAGCTAATAGAATGGCGCTTTGTAAGCAAAGGTATACACCTGCATCATTATTAGATGCGGCATTAGATTTACTTATGGTTGGTTAATATTTGCTTACTTAAAAGGCAATTTTATACTGTGCTTTTATTTTTGATTCATATATAATCCGCCCCTGAAATTTAACGATAAATACGTGTGGTACTTTATTGGATGAAATAATTCATGCAAATAGAGCAGCGACACGGCCCAATAGAGGTTTTCCAAATGAAAAAAGCAACTCACCCAGAATATGAGCAAATCACTGCAACTTGTTCATGCGGTAACGTAGTTAAAGTTGGCTCAACAGCTGGCAAAGATTTAGCGCTAGATATTTGTGGTGCATGTCACCCATTCTACACTGGTACTCAACGTGTTATTGATACTGGTGGTCGTATTGATAAATTCAAAAGTCGTTTTGGTTCACTTAAAAGCAAATAATCCTTATCGATTATCTGTTTTTTCGAAACGAGTTTTAAAAGGTGCCGATGGCACCTTTTTTTTATCTTTTTATGGTGTGAATTTATCGATGATATTAAAAACTCAACCAATCTGAGCTTTTTAATGTAAGGATTATTCAGTTACTTTTAAAAAATAAAGTCCAGCTAAATCATTATGGATGCCCGCTAAAGTGATCTGAATCTCATCCATGTATTCATGCAAGTTACCTTTTTTAAGCGTTGCAACATCATCTGCTGCCAAATCACTAATGGCTTTATCAATAGGTATGATTATTTCCTCAGAGTTAGGCAAAGAGGTAACTAAAGACTTAACTTGTTCTAAACAATACAAAATAGATCTCGGGAAAACATGACTGTGCAATATAAATTCAATAACATCTGCACGTTGAACACGTACGCCCATCGCTTGACGATACATTTGATAAGCGCTCATTGAGCGTAATAAACTAATCCATTGAATGTTTTCATAGGGTTTAGCTTCTTCACTGGTAATCAATGTAGCTGAACGAATATCTAATATGCGCGAGGTCATATCTGCACGTTCAATCATTAATCCGAGACGAATAAAAGTATAACCGAGATCGTGATTAATGGATGCATCGAGAGAGCCGAATATTTGGTGCGCAGAATTAATGATAGTTATTAAGTAGGTAAATCTTTCTCCCTTGCTTAAACCATCATTTTGATTATCTTTTACATAATAATACAAAGAATTTATCGCTTCCCATACATCTCTGGGGATGACATCTCGAATAGTACGTGCACTTTCTCTAGCACAACTAATCGAATTTAAAATAGAAGAATAGTTATCTTTTCCAACTAATAGGAAGCGTAACGCTTTAGCTTCAGAAAAATCTGAGTGCTTTTCTAGTAAGATTGACGTGCTCCAATAATATCAATTAACGGTTCCCAACCCGTACTCACCCCTTTCGGTAAGTCCATCATTAACATATTATTCACGTTAATTAAGCGAGCAATATTTTCCGCACGTTCAATATAACGAGAGACCCAATATAAAGTTTCACCGACTCTTGATAACATATTATTTATCCTCCTCGTCTACTATCCATGTATCTTTGCTACCGCCACCTTGCGATGAATTCACCACCAACGAACCTTTTACCATTGCAACACGTGTTAAACCTCCCGTTGTAATTTGTGTTTCTTTACCTGATGATAAGATAAAAGGTCTTAAATCTACATGGCGACCACTAGGTGTAGAGCCCTCTAATGTTGGAACCGTGGATAAATTTAATGTAGGTTGAGCAACCCAGTTACGGGGATCTGCTTTTATTTGTGCAATCGTTTTCGCTTGTTCTTCTTTGTTTGATTTTGGACCAATCAATAATCCATAACCACCTGATTCATTAGCTGGTTTAACGACTAATTTATCGATATTTTTAATAACGTGATCGCACTCTTTTGGGTCAAGACATTTAAAAGTAGGCACGTTTGCTAATTTGGCTTCTTCCCCTAAATAATACTTAATCATCTCGGGTACATAAGCATAAACAACTTTATCATCTGCAACACCTGCACCCGGGGCGTTAACCAGTGCAACATTGCCCCTGGACCAAGCACGCATTAATCCAGGAACACCTAACTGAGAGTCAGCTAAAAATACTTCTGGGTCTAAGAAAAGATCATCAATACGACGATAAATAACATCGACACGTTGCAAACCAGTGATGGTTCTCATATAAACACAATCATCGTTTTCAACGACTAAGTCACGACCTTCTACAAGTTCACAGCCCATCTGTTGAGCAAGGTAACAGTGTTCAAAATAAGCGGAGTTAAACACTCCAGGTGTTAATACCACAACTTCAGGTTTATCTTGTGGGCGCGGTGACATTGCGGCGAGCATATCGAATAGTTGAGAAGGGTAATCGTCAACTGGCAAGATAGACACTTTTTCAAATAACGCGGGGAAAACACGCTTCATCACAGAGCGATTCTCAAGCATATAAGAGACACCAGAGGGGACTCGTAAGTTATCCTCCAGTACATACATAGTACCATTACCATCTCGAACTAAATCTGAACCACAGATATGAGCCCAAATTTTATTAGGTGGGTTGATGCCTACACATTGAGGGCGGAAGTTTACTGATTTCTCTAATAAACCTTTTGGAAATACGCCATCTTTAATTATTTTTTGATCGTGATATAAATCATCAATAAAGAGGTTTAGCGCTTCAACACGTTGTTTTAAACCAACTTCGATACCTTGCCATTCCGTTTTCCCAATTGTCCGAGGAATTAAATCGAGCGGCCAAGCCCTATCAATCATGCTGCCTTCATTATAAACAGTGAAGGAAATTCCCATTTCTTTAATGGCCAAATCAGCGACGGCCCTTGCTTTCTTTAATTCTTCACTTGATAAATTTGAAAAAAATTGAGCTAACTGCTTTCCGTGTGGTCTCACATTTCCTTTATAATCGATTAATTCATCAAAAAAACCATTTGTTTGATATCCTTTCCAATCAATTTTCATACACTTACCGCCTTGTTATTGCTCATATTTATATATTGTCATAAAAACTAATCCAATCGAACCATATCGACCGCTACATCTAATAATTGTGAACCACCACCAAACACCACACCTTTAAGTGGTGTGACATCTGAGAAATCTCTTCCTACTGCTAAAGTGATGTGTTGATTAGTCGGTAACGCATTGTTAGTTGGGTCAAAATCAACCCAACCATAATTAGGCACAAAAACAGCAAACCAAGCATGTGTTGCATCGGCGCCTTCTAATTTTACTTCGCCCTCTGGCGGTAGCGTCTCAATATATCCACTGACATATCTCCCTGCTAAGCCAATGCTTCTCAAACAAGCTAACGCAAAGTGTGCAAAATCTTGGCAAACGCCCCTTTTTTGTGCAAAAACAACGCTTAAAGGAGTGCTAATCGTAGTAAAACCAGGATCATACTGAAAGTCATGAAATATTCGTGCCATTAAATCAGTACAGGCTTCAATTAAATTTTTACCCTCTGTGAAAGAGGTTAATGCATAAGCTCGAATTCCCGCTTCTAAAGGAGTAAATTGGGAAGGTAATACAAATTCGGATACTTTTAAAAGCGTTGTTGTATTAGGTGTAGTTAATAATGCTTTGACTTTTTCCCAAGGCATATCAACTGCACTGAGATTGGGATTTTGTTGTTCTAACAACTCCACTTCACTGACCATTGTCACGGTCAGTTCTCGGTGCTGTTTTGCTATTTCAAAGACAGTGACTTTGTTATTAAAATAATCAGTATATTCATGCAAATAACTGCTTGGCGGTAGTATCTCAATATAACTACTATGGCAGATTTGTGACTGGTTTGTTTTTGGCGTTAAGCGAGCCTGATTCTGGCATAAGCTAACAAAATCAGCATAACGATAAGTAGTAGAATGTTTTATTTTATATTTCACGATTGTGCCTGCTCAATATTAGTCCAATTCAATTTAGTCGCGGTTTGTGTATGGGAAAAATATTGTAATAGTAGTACATCACAAAAAGTATTTAAGTTACTTCGAATATGGTGATTAAATTCTATTAATTGCAAACGCTTTGCATCGGTGCTTTTTTGTAAATAATCTCTTTCTGTCACGTAACATGTCGTTTTGGATAAAAGGATTGCTTTTTCATGTGCGGATATGACACCTGGACGACGTTTGGTCGGTAAATGTTGGCATAATAAACTAATTTGCTCTAATTGAAATAATAGCGATCGCGGGTATTCTGCATCTAATAATAATAGTTCTAGTCCCGTTCCTATACTTTGATGCATTCTATAACGACGCTTATGTGTAACCAGACTGACCTGAGAAGTTAACACTGACTCTAATAAACCAATCTCGGCAGATTCTTCTAGCTCTTCGGTCAATAGAGCTGCGCTTAATGATGTAATTTGTATGCTGCGCTCAACTCGATGGCCCATTTCTAAGAGGAACCAACCGTTACTATTTGGCATGCAATCAGCAATTGAGCCATTAAATGCCATAATAGAGCCGATCACTTTATCAACGTGACTTTGTAATGTGCGTGATGACCTATCTTCAGTGAGCATTTTTAATGCATCAATTTGCTCATTAATATCATCAAGAATACGGCGGCTATCGTAAGATAATAACTCTTGAACCTGCACTGCGGCATTAGATAAATATTTTAAAGTATTAATAATACTACCCGCACATTGTTCATCCGCAAGTAGTTGAAAAGCCATCTCTTTCGCATCAGCAAGCGAGCATTCCTGTATTACAATTTCCTGTTCAATATAAGGATAAACAATATGTTGTGATCGTATTGCAGTATATAAACGAGTTGCAATAGAGTGGCGTATAATATCTGAGTAAATAGATAGTTCGGTATATCGTTCAATGAATACGCGTAAAATACGCACGGTATTTTCACATCGCTCTAAATAACGACCTAACCAAAAAAGGTGTTCGGCCGTCCGGCTAGAAATAACCCCTTCTAATAAGGTGACATCCATTCGTTTGCGAACAGGAGTAGGGGGCATAGGTTCGACGACGCTACCTTTACCAGAGGTATATATCCAGGTATCTTTTATCCAACCAGATGTATCAGGATGATCACTGCCGTCATTAGAGAAACAGAGAGCAGAGGGTAATACTTCGACACCATGTTCAGTGCTTATTGCATAGCATCGAAAAATCACCTGTTTCGAAATTAGTTGGTTATTACTCCAAAAAGGTGCTCGACTGAAAATGGGTTTATCTTGAAAATAATAATGTTCAGGGTGTTTATCGATCGCTAATTTTATTTTTTCAATATCAGTTTTTCCATCTAATTTAAATAGAGGGTCTTGATAACTTCTTAACTCTAGAGACCGCCAATCTAATAATGCAGCATCAGAGATAGCATGATAAGAGGGCTGGCCTAATAACAATGGTGTTTGTAATAGAGCTTGTGATAACTGTTCCAAATTAAACTGCACGGCTGGAGAGGATAATATGCCGCTTCCAAACGGATTCAATACTTTGACTGTATTTTCTCGTACAGCCTGTAACAGACCCGGAATGCCATGTAATGAATATTCTGTTTGCTCTAAGGAGTCAATGCATCGGTCAGGTAGCCAGCGTAAAATGACGTTAATTTTCCCCAAACCCTGTAAAGATTTTAAGCATACTTCTCCATTTCTCACGGTTAAGTCAGCACTTTGTACTAATGTATAACCAAAATAAGTAGATAGAAACGCATGTTCATTATAATTGGGATCGTCTATGCCTTGGGTAAGAATAACAACTCGGGGGTCATCCATATAATGAGTATATTCATTGATTGTTTCTTGAAAGGTTTTTAAGAAATTTTTAATCTGTTGTACATTACATTCAGCAAACTCTTCTGCCATCACTCGACGAGCAATAATACGACTTTTTAGTAACAGTCCAAGGCCAAGGGGACATTGGCAATGATCCGCTAAGACTTTGAATTGACCCGAAGGAGTACGGTATATATCTACAGCGGTAAAAAATAACTTTAATTCATTACTCGGCAGACTAAAACCTTCTCTGAGATAATTTTTATCTTGAAATAATTTCTGAGCGGGGAGCGAGCCGTCAATCAATAATTGTTGTTTACCATAAATATCTTGTTGGATGATATTTAATAGCGTTGTTCGTTGTTTAATTCCAGCTTCAATCGAACTCCAATCATCCTTAGATAACATAAAAGGTAATGGATTAAATTGCCATTGTTGATTACTTTCAAATTTGATATTACCCGTTTGCAATAATTGGCTAATTTCGATAGCTCGACTATTAACCTCTTCAGCAGTTAAGTTAGATAATCGATTAAACAACGTATCCCAATGTTCTGGATTCAAGCCACTGTAGTTAACTAACTCATCATGGTTGTGTGATTTATCGAGGTATAAGGATAGCCATTCAGGCATAGTACTATTTTTAATATACAAGCTGATCGCACTCCATGTTTAAGAAAATAATTGTCATTGTATAAATTGGATTGGCAAAAATTCATCATCCCACTTTAATTAATTTAAAAGTGGAATGATACAACTATTGATGCTTATTTAAAGGAAGGTTGTCGACGTAGATCTAATGTGTTTGGGTAATCGAGGTTAGTACTTTCCTCTTCAGGAACAACAAACTCACTGACCCCTGCATTGCTAAAACGATGCGTTACTGCCGATGGTGTCCAACTTGCTTGATCTGAGTTCAGTAATGAAGGTGTATGTCCATGTTCCAGAAACGTGCTACACGTCGTCCTTCAGCTTCAAAGGCATTTACAGGTAACGATTCAGGATTACGTCCACCAGCATGGCTAACGTGATACACAAAACCACCTAATGAACGTCCTTCCCAGGTATCAATCAAATCGAACGTAAGCGGTGCATGCACACCGATCGTTGGGTGTAATGCCGTTGGTGGTTGCCATGCACGGTAACGAATACCGGCAACCATTTCATCCTTCGCTTTACCTTTAACAGCTTTAAGGGGAACCCTGCGACCATTACAAGTAACGATATAACGGTCACTCATTGTACCTTGTACTTTGATTTGTACCCTTTCTAACGAAGAGTCTACATAACGCGCCGTACCTGAGCCCGTTGCCTCCTCACCTAATACATGCCAAGGTTCAATAGCCGTTCTTAGTTCTAATGTGACATTATCCAGTTCACGCGTACCACAAACTGGGAATCTAAATTCAAAGAAAGGGTCTAACCAGCTTAATTGGAATCCAAAACCCGCTTGTTGTAAATCACGGCTTACTTCTGCTAAATCATTTTCAACATATTGCGGTAATAAGAATTTATCATGCAATTCTGTCCCCCAACGAACGAGAGGTTTGTGATAAGGCTTCTTCCAGAACCAAGCTAACAGAGTACGTAACAGTAACATCTGTACTAAGCTCATTTGTTCATGAGGTGGCATTTCAAAGCCCCTGAACTCTACGATACCTAAACGCCCCGTTGCCGAATCAGGTGAATATAACTTATCAATGCAGAACTCAGCTCGATGCGTATTGCCGGTTAAATCGACCAATAGATTACGTAATAATCTATCTACTAACCAAGGAGCAGGCACTTCACCTTCAGGCATATGTGAGAAGGCAATTTCCAACTCATACAATATTTCATCACGCGCTTCGTCTACCCTTGGTGCTTGGCTTGTTGGGCCAATAAACAGACCAGAAAATAGGTAAGATAGTCCTGGATGATGCTGCCAATAAGTAATGAAGCTTCTTAGAATATCTGGGCGACGTAAGAACGGACTTTGATCAGGTGTTTCACCCCCTAAGGTTACGTGGTTACCACCACCTGTCCCCGTATGGCGACCATCAGCCATAAATTTATCGGTGCCTAAACGTGATTGTTTAGCTAAACCATATAAGGTTGTTGTTCTTTCAACTAATTGCTCCCAAGATTTAGACGGATGAATATTCACTTCGATAACGCCAGGATCTGGCGTTACCGCGTATTTTTCAACACGACTATCTTTAGGTGGTGTATAGCCTTCAATTACTACAGGTATTGCTAGCATTTTAGCGACACTTTCAACGGCAGTTAAAATCGCTAAATAATGTTCAAAGTGACTGGTTGGCGGCATGAAGACATATAAGCGTCCGCATCTGACCTCAAGTGCCAGTGCCGTTTTAATCATCTCTTTGCCGATAATACCTTTTTTCGTTTTCTTGGTTTTCGCAAAGCTATCAGGAATATCAAACGGGTCGCGATCGATAATATTATCTGACCAAGGAAGACTATCTAAAGGTAAACGATAACCTAATGGTGATTCACCAGGTAATAAGAAGCAGTGACCACGTTTAAATTCCCAAACGCACGACTGCCAACAATGTTTGCCATCATTCCATTGTAAAGGCAGCACATAACCAACTGGTTTTTCTATCCCTTTTTCCATTTTAGCTAAGAAACCTTTACGGCTCATTGCATCTAATACTTCAGGTTGTTTTGGACCAATTTCAGTAGGTAAAGACGCTTCTTGCCACATATGGTAAAGAATATCTTCGTAAGCAGTGGTTAAGGCTGCTTTACCTAACCCTAATGCATCACTTAACTTTTCAGCAAATTTCTTGATCTTTATGATTTCTTTAATTTATAATCTTTATTGGGATCTGCTAATAAGTTGGCGTCTTTCCATAGTGGCGCACCATCTTTACGCCAATAACAGCCGTACTGCCAGCGAGGTAAAGGTTCACCTGGATACCATTTCCCTTGACCGTAATGAGTGAAACCGCCTTGCGTAAAGACTTTATTCATTTCTAAAAACAGATGATGTGCTAAGACTCTTTTTTCTTCGCCATCGGCTGCCGTATTCCATTGCGGGTGTTCCATATCATCAATAGAGATGAATGTCGGTTCGCCACCCATGGTTAAATGAATGCCCTCGTCATCATAAATATGATCAACTTTTTGCCCTAAACGGTTAATGGCAGACCACTGTGCTTCTGAATAGGGTTTTGTCACACGGGGATTTCATGTACGCGAGTTACTTTGTTGTAGAAACTAAATTCTGATTCACACTTATCGATACCGCCCGTTACTGGTGCTGCAGAGCTGGTTTCTGGTGTACAAGCTAATGGTATATGGCCTTCACCAGCAAATAATCCAGAGGTTGGGTCAAGACCAATCCAACCTGCACCAGGAATATAAACTTCAGTCCAAGCGTGTAAATCAGTGAAATCCTCTTCAGGGCCGCTTGGTCCATCTAATGATTTTTGATCAGAGGTTAGCTGCACTAAATAGCCTGAAACAAATCGCGAAGCTAATCCTAAATGACGGAATAGTTGTACTAATAGCCAAGCTGAATCACGGCATGAACCCGTTTTTTTAGTGAGCGTTTCATTGGCAGTCTGAACACCAGGCTCTAAACGAATACCGTAATCCACTAACTCATAGATCGCCTTATTCACTGCTACTAAAAAATCGACACTACGTATCGGCTCTTTAGGTGTCAAAGAGGCAACTAAACTCAATAATTTCGGACTGGCTTTACGTTTTTTTAAATAGGGAGCAGTTTGCCTTTGATGTTTTGTCATAAACAAATGGAAACTCTTCTGCATACTCTTCTGAAGAAGAAATCAAAGGGATTAATGACCGTCATTTCAGCGACTAGATCAACAGTAAAAGCTAACTCTGTCGTCGGTTCATTAAATACCACTCTAGCCTGATAGTTACCAAAGGGATTCTGCTGCCAATTAATATAGTGATTCTGGGTGATCTTTAAAGAATAACTCTTAATTTTAGTACGGCTATGAGGAGCAGGCCGTAAACGAAATATATGCGGCCCCATTTTCACAGAACGGTTATATTTATATTCGGTATGGTGTGAAATACCAACAGTAATTGTCATCGACTAATTCCCCTTTGATGATATGAATCTGATATAAATAACATGAAAATGTCATTTGGTGTTGATATATTGCATTATTTAT
>NZ_JBEWXI010000005.1:0-4399 GCF_040566515.1 Psychromonas sp. MME2
ATTGGCGAGTCTACTTCGAAAGGAGTGGATAAAGGCTTAGTTATTGATTTGAATTCTGTCGTAGAGGCGATTAAAACGGCTCTGGAACGTGCAGAGAAAATGGCAGACTGCTCAGTTTCATCGGTTAACCTAAATGTGTCTGGCTCTCATATTGAATCATTAAATGAATCAGGAACATGGGCAATTGAGGATCATGAAGTCAGCACATATGATGTGGAGAGTGTTTTACACAACGCTCGCTCTGTGAAAATTCGTGATGACCAACGTCTTTTAGATGTGATACCACAGGAGTTTTCTATCGACTATTGGGGAGTATTAAAAACCCATTGGGGCTATCGGGAGTAAAATTAAAAGCAGACGTTCATTTAATAACTTGTCATAACGATTAGTGAAAAATTTAGAAAAAGCCGTAGAACGATGTGGCTTGGTTATTAATCAGCTTACCTTTTCAGGTGTCGCTTCAAGCTGTTAGAAATTTAAGTGAAGATGAAAAAGAGTTAGGTGTCTGCGTTGTTGATATGGGGAGCGGTACCATGGATATCTCCATTTATGTTGCAGGGGCGCTAAAATACCGTTTAGTACTTGATTACGCAGGAAATTCGGTGACGAATGATATTGCCATTGCTTAGTGCTCCGCCCAGTTCTGCGGAGGAGATCAAGGTTAAACATGGCAGTTTGAATTTAGATCAAATAGATGATGATGAGATGATTGAGTTGCCGAGTGTCGGTGGTCGAGATATGCGTCGTTTACCCCGAAAGACATTAATCAACGTGATCGAGCCGCGCTATAGTGAATTACTAACGATGGTGAAAAAAGAGATCTATAAGTTAAATGAAAACTGTTGAGTGAAGGGTTGAAGCAGCAATTAGCCGCTGGAATAGTGTTAACGGGAGGTGCTGCACAAATCCCGGGCTTAGTTGAAGTTGCTGAAAAAGTTTTTGATAATATACAGGTTCGCATTGGTAAACCGCAGAATATTCAAGGTTTAGCCGAATTTGTTGATACTGCTGCATACTCTACTGCGGTGGGACTGTTACGTTATAAAAATGAGGGATTTTCAGTGAATCATGAAACAATCATAGAAAATCCATTGATAGTATTTTTTAATAGAATAAAAAGTTGGATAAAAAAAGAATATTAGTTGGTATGATATATCTCACCAAGGTGGAGACACATAATGTCTGAACAATTAAATAAAGTGGAAAAAGAGCAAATGTTTGAAATAGTTGACGAAGAGCATACACAACAGGCAGTCATTAAAGTCGTCGGCGTCGGTGGCGGTGGTGGTAATGCGATTAATCATATGATTGATAAAGGGCTAACGGGAGCTGAGTTCATTGCAATGAATACTGATGCTCAAGCATTACGTTCATCTAAAGCCACGGTACGTTTGCAGCTTGGTGCCTCGATTACGCACGGGTTAGGTGCGGGCGCTAACCCTGAAGTTGGGTATAAATCAGCATTAGAAGATAAAGAAAATATTCGTAATATTTTAGCTGGCGCAGATGTAGTGTTTATTGCGGCAGGTATGGGGGGAGGAACGGGAACGGGTGCTTCACCTGTTGTCGCGGAAGTGGCTATTGAACTTGGTGCTTTAACTATTGGTGTTGTCTCTAAGCCTTCATTTTTTGAAGGTAAAAAACGCATTAATTATGCGAGTCAGGGGATTGCCAGATTATCGGAGCATATTGACTCTTTATTAATCATCCCAAATGATAAATTACAAAAGTCATTACCTAAAGGTGTTACCTTCCTTGGTGCATTAGAAGCTGCAAATGGTGTGTTGTATGATGCAGTATCTGGTTTTTCTGCCATAATTAATAACGAAGAAAGTACCATTAACATTGACTTTGCTGATGTCAGAACCGTAATGACAGAAGCTGGTACCAATGCGGTAATGGGAATTGGTGTTGCAAAAGGTGAAGCACGCGCGGAAGAAGCTGTTGAACTTGCTATCTCTTGTCCGCTTCTTGAAGACGTTGACTTATCTAATGCACGTGGAGTGCTTGTTCATATTGTGGCTGGTATGGACTTCACTTGGGATGAATATGAAACGGTTGGTGATGCAATACGTGAGTTCGCCTCAGAAGACTCACAAATTATCATCGGTGTATCTGTTGATCCAAAACTTGATACCGCTGAACTGCATGTAACCGTGATTGTGACGGGTCTTGGGGAGCGTAAATCAGACCTTAGTGTGGTGAAAAACCCAGTGGCATCGGCAGAGACTCCTGTTGCAGTGAATGCGGTAGAAGAAAAAGCCACAGCAGATGAATCATCAGAACAGGTCGAAGATTCATTGTCTAAGGAAAAACCAGAGAGTAACTATTTAGATATTCCTGCGTTTTTACGTAAACAAGCCGATTAATAGGTCGATTTGATATTTGTGATATATATCTCAAACTGATATACTCCGCAAAAATCGAAATATGCGATAGATAGGGGCTAAGATGATTAAACAAAGAACATTAAAGAAAAGTGTTAAATCAACAGGTATTGGTTTGCACTCAGGAAATAAAGTGACGATAGAGTTACATCCTGCGCCTGCTAATACAGGCATTGTTTATCGTCGTATCGATTTAAATCCTGTTGTAACATTTAAAGCGCATGCTAGAGCCGTTCAAGAAACGCTTTTGTGTACTTGTTTAGTGAATGAGCAGGGTGAAAAAATTTCTACGGTTGAGCATCTCTCTGCTGCGTTAGCCGGATTAGGTATTGATAATATTATTATTGATGTCGATGCACCTGAAATTCCGATTATGGATGGTAGTGCTAGTCCATTTATCTTTTTATTACAGTCGGCGGGTATTGAAGAACTTAATGCGGCAAAGAAATTTATTCGTATTAAAAAAACAGTTCGTGTTGAAGATGAAAAAGAGGGTAAATGGGCCGAATTACAGCCATCAGCATCAGGCTTTAGTTTAGACTTTAAAATTGATTTTGATCACCCCGTATTCGAAGGTCAAAATCAACATATAGAGATGGATTTTTCTGGTGATCTCTTTGTAAAAGAGATTAGTCGCGCAAGAACCTTTGGATTCATGAAGGGTGTTGAGCAGCTACAAGCTAATAACTTAGCGCTTGGTGCAAGCTTAGATAATGCCATTGGCTTGGATGAGTTCCGGGTTTTAAATCCAGAAGGCTTACGCTACGAAGATGAGTTTGTGAAACATAAAGTGTTAGATGCCATTGGTGATCTCTATCTTTCTGGTTACACCATCTTAGGTCACTTGAAGGCTTATAAAACAGGGCATGCATTGAATAATCAATTATTATGCGCAATGTTAGAAGATCAAGAAGCTTGGGAAATGGTGACATTTGAAGAGCCAGTGAGTGAATCACCTGTTCAATATATTGAGCCAGTCTTCGCCGTTTAACAAAATGCTCTCATCTATCTAAAAATAACCTGATAATCGTTGCTGTTTATCAGGTTTTTTTATGGTTAATAAATAGTTTTATCTAACTGTAAAATAAATCCACAATTTTCGCTAATTGGTATTATTATCACAACGCATCTCTCTATTTGCTGATTTTTATATTTCGATTCTAAATAGCTACCGCTATACTTTTTATTTTATAAAGTGTACTAAGGTAGATATGTATTCACAGCAAATTGATAGGATTAATAAGCAACTTTTATCAGATAATATCGAAAATAGCTTACTACCTATTCCTGAAAATTTAATGGCGCTGCGGCGTTTATGCCATCGCCTTGATTCATCTATCTATGATGTTGAATTAGCGGTTGCTAAGGAGCCTGCATTTGCTACCTATATACTTAAATTAGGGAATTCAGCCCTGTATAGTACGGGCAAAGCGGCGAGTATAAACCTGCTCTCGGTTATACAACGCATCGGAATGCATAGCGTTAGTCAATATGCACTCACATTTGTACTTAAAAATCTTCATGAGCAGCAATTTGTATCGCCTGATATCGCCGCTTTGTTACAAGAAAATTGGCGGCTTGCTTGGGATTTATCCCAACAAGCGACGCAACTCTATACCCAGCATCGTTTAAGCGGCAGTGCCAACGTCAAAAAAATAGATATTTCAGATATTTTATTACTGGGTATTTTACAACATACGGGGCGTTTAGCTGTGCTTAGCGATTTTAGTTTACAGTATCAATGTGGCTTTTCTCACCGTGAAGAGGAAATGAGCAAGCGTGCAGATCTGCTCAACACAAGGTTGTTACCTTTGTTGTTTAAGCATTGTGGATTACCTGTCAATTATGCTCAACTATTTACCACCGTCCCTGACCATAAACAGCCGTTACATGCCATGGATTACCTGTTTGCAGCCGCCTTATTAAAAGCGCAGGAAGAGTCACAAGAAAAAACAGCGCATTATAATCTGTTATTGGATAACTTTAACCAAGCAGCGATAGTTAAAATAGCG
>NZ_JBEWXI010000006.1:0-205285 GCF_040566515.1 Psychromonas sp. MME2
CTTTTAATATAATGGGGCCAACCTTTGCGTATCGTATTATGTCTAGCTCGGGCTGTTCATTTTTAGACCTGAGTAAGGCGTGGATTGCTAGTCGGGATATTTTTGTACTTAACAATATTTTGCAGGAGATAGAAGCCTTATATTATAAGGTTGATTGTGCCCTACAGAACGATATGATTTTTAAACTGCAAAGTATGATTTATCGCAGCACGCGTTGGTTGATACGTAATCATCGTGATGAATTAGAGACTGGTAAGTTAATACGTCAATATCAACAGCCCTTGCAATCGGTGGCGGCTAATATTGAAAAAGTCTTAATGGGCAATGTGGTTGATTATCGTATTGCTGCTATTAATCCTCTTTTAGAAGCTTCTGTTCCTGCTTCTTTGGCGGCAAAAATCTCCTGTACGGAGCAGTTTTATGCCTTATTGAGTGTGATTTCTGTGGCGCTAAAACTACAGGTTGATCCCCATTTAGCAGCTAGAGTCTATTTTTATGCATCTTACAAATTGAAGTTATTTGATATTGCTAAACAGCTCAATTTACTGCCCGTTGATAATAATTGGCAATCATTGGCTAAGGAGGCGATGTGTGATGACCTTGAATGGCAACAGCAACGTATTGCGAGGACGTTGTTGACGATGATGAAAGGGGAGGATGTTGAGCAAACCTTTAATGACTGGGAAACGCAGTATGAAAATCTGGCACAACGTTGGTATAAAATGGCAGATTCATTATTGGCGATTAAAGTGCCTGAGTTTAGTATGTGTCAGGTTGCACTGCGTGAATTATTAGACTTAAGTAAGTAGTGGCATGGGCGCTTTAATTTGTTAAAGCGCCTCGTTTATTTACTGGCTATTTTTTTCAGTATAAACGCGCTGCCAACAAAGGCAAAACTGCCCGTTACCATGGTAGATGCCCCGAAGCCACTGGCACAATCCATTTTCATGTTACCATCGGATTCCGATTTCTGATGACAAACTTCACCATTCATATCAGGGTAACTCAACTGCTCCGTGGAAAAAACACAATCAACGCGAAATTTCCGTTTGGGGTTTTTGCTAAAGTTAAAATGGCGGCGTAGCTCTGAACGCACTTTCGCGGCGAGCGGATCTTGAATCGTGCGGGATAAATCGGTAATTTGAATCTGTGTGGGATCTAATTGTCCACCGGCACCACCACAGGTAAGCAAGGGGTATTTATTACGTTTACAGTGGGCAATTAGTGCCACTTTTGCTGGGATGCTATCGATGGCGTCAAAGATATAATCAAATTCACTGGAGAGGTATTCAAAACAGTTCTGTTTGTCGATAAAATCATCGATTAAATTAAGTTTAATCTCGGGGTTAATTAACCGACAGCGAGCGGCCATCGCCTCAATTTTGGTTTCACCAATACTATTGGCGAGCGCATGTATTTGCCTATTGGTATTAGTGACGCAAATATCATCCATATCAATCAAAGTGAGTTGACCAATCCCAGAGCGAGCGAGGGCTTCAACAACCCATGAGCCAACGCCACCGATTCCGATTACACAAACGTGACTCTGTTGAAACTTATTGATAGCTTGTGTGCCGTATAAACGTTGAATGCCGCCAAAGCGATGGTGATAATTAGACATGCTGAACTCCAAAATTAAGCAGGCGCATTATACCTAATGTAGATAAAAATACGAGATATGCAGACGATTTCGTTTTGCTCTCATATTTTCAGTGAAACCAAGTATTGATTCATATACCCTATACCTCAATAGATGAGGATATATTTTAAGCGGGGCAGTCGGTGACGAAACAAAAAGTGGTTGTAGTAGTGGGAGCCGGACCTGCGGGGTTAATGGCTGCTGAAGTGATTAATGCCGCTGGTTATCAAGTACAAGTTTTTGATGCCAAACCAAGTGCCTGCCGTAAGTTTTTATTGGCTGGAGTCGGGGGCATGAATATCACTCATTCTGAGCCCTATGATGAATTTATTAAACGTTATTATGAAAAGTTGCAATGGTTGGATAAAGCGATTAGTGCCTTTGATGCACGCGCTCTGCGTCACTGGATAAAAGGGTTAGGGATTGATACCTTTGTCGGTAGTTCTGGACGTGTATTTCCGAGCGATATGAAAGCCGCTCCGCTGTTACGGAATTGGTTAAAACGATTACGGGAATCAGGCGTCACTTTCAACATGAATCATCGCCTCATTGATATTAAAGGTGAGCTATTATCTTTTCGCCATGCTGGTGATAGTGTCTCTGTGCATGCCGATGCCGTGGTGCTTGCGATGGGCGGAGCAAGTTGGCCAAAATTAGGTTCAGATGGAGCGTGGCAAAGTATGTTGTCTGCCGCCAATGTGCAGATACAACCATTACAGAGCGCTAATTGCGGTTTTTATAGTCAATGGAGCGACCATTTACAAAAAAATCATGCCGGTAGTCCGGTTAAGAATATCGCTTTTCGTTTTAAGACCCTAGCAGGCGAGGATATATATCGTAAGGGCGAATGTATTGTTAGCGAAGATGGTATGGAAGGCAGCTTGGTTTATGCTTTTTCGAAGCATTTGCGTGATGCGATAAATCACCATGGGGCAGCCCATTTGCAACTCGATTTATTACCCGATTTAAGTGAACAACAGATAGTTAAAAAATTGCAGCTTAAGCAGGGGAAAGACTCTTTTAGTAAATATTTAAAACGCTGCTTAGGCATCAGTGGGGTTAAAGCGGCCCTGTTATACGAGAGGTGCAGCAAGGATCAATTACAAGATGCGCAATCCTTAGCTGAGTCGATAAAAAAATTACCGATCACCTTTAATAAAGTAAAAAGTATTGAGCAAGCCATCTCAAGTGCTGGTGGTGTTTGCGAAAGCAGTGTTGACGGCTACTTTATGTTAACGCAATTGCCCGGCGTCTTCTGTGCTGGTGAGATGCTTGATTGGGAAGCGCCAACCGGAGGGTATCTTTTAACGGCCTGTTTTGCGACGGGACGGTTAGCTGGGATGGGGGTGTGTGAATATTTATCGTTAAATTCTCCTGCCGGCATTTCTCTTTAGAGCGATAACGGTGTTGAAGTGAGGACGACCTCACCGCTCTATTTCATCGGGGGACGGCCCAAAACTAATCAAGAGGTATCTATGAGTTGGGTTATTTTATTTGTCGCTGGTCTTTTGGAAATTTGTTGGGCTATTGGGTTGAAGTACACCGATGGTTTTACGAAACTCTGGCCGAGTGTTGCGACGGTAGGTGCGTTAATTGCCAGTTTTCTATTGTTGGGTCTTGCTCTGAAAACATTGCCAGTTGGCACTGCCTATGCAATATGGGTGGGGATTGGTGCCCTTGGAACCGCTATTTTTGGGGTTATATTGTTCGATGAAGCCACTGACGCTTTAAAAATAGTGAGTTTGGGGTTGATTTGTGCGGGTATTGTTGGCCTTAAATTAGCGCATAGCTGAAAAATACTATCTCTGTGCACATGCATATTCGCTTTTGTGGTTGATATGCATGGCAATAGCTGTTTTCCCTTCGCTCGTTAAATCATTTCTACAACAAGCTAGGTAGTGCTATTTTTGCGTGCTTTAGTGGTTGCTTTAGCATGTTGTTTGTTGCGCTAATTATCAAAAATGTAAACGTAACCATTTGAATTTTAAGTGGTAAATTGTCGCTGGTTAATAGCTCATCGACGTTTAAATATGGACTATATTTTTTTTAGAAGTCAGGGTTTGATCACGGTATAGGTAAATGAAAGGCCTTGCTTCTGGTAAATCCATCTGCTCATATTGACAGGATTTTTCACCCCCATATACTCGTGAGAATTTTTTTATTTTTAATGGTTATATTCAGGGGAAGAAATAATGCAATTTGAAAAGTCTTTATTAGCACTGGCGTTAACAACCGTATTGACAGCCTGTGGTGGTGGTGGCGGTGGCGACACTCCCCCAACTCCTCCAACACCTGAATATCAGGCCTATGCATGTGATAGCACGCTATATGAAAAAGCTAATCAACTGCGTATCTATCAAGTGATGAGCGAATCCTTTGTTGATGGCAATGCCAATGCTGATTACAACATGGCTTATGGTAACAGTGAGCATAAAGGTGATATCCAAGGCGTGATTGACTCACTTGATTATATTGAGTCTCTGGGTATGAATGCTATCTGGATGACGCCGATATTCCAATCCGTTGAGTTATCAAGTCAGGATGAGTGGGCAGATCGTCTCGATGGTACTGGTTACTTTGCCTCTAACTATTTTGATGTGGATCCTAAATTTGGTACTAAAGCGGAATTGCAAACCTTAGTCAACGAAGCACATGCACGAGGTATATATGTGATCCTTGATGGTGTTTTTGGTCATTTCAAGACCAACGCCACTGATTACCCTTCACCGACAGGGCTGACCGTTTCGACTAATGGTCCAGGGCAAAGTGCAACTGGCCGACAAGCGGTCTATCCGAATGATTTAGCCTTTTTTAAAGAAGTGGCCAGTTACTGGATCACTGAGTTTGGTATTGATGGTTGGCGTTTAGATCAGGCCTATCAGGTACCTGTTGGTGCGTGGGGAGAATCACGTAAAACGGTTGAAGATGCGGCTAAGAGCGTGACCTATACAATGAAGGGCGAGACTGTTAATCCATTGGGGTATATGGTCGGGGAGATATGGAGTAGTGCCGGTGAGATTGCCAACAATGGTTATGGTAATACTGCGATGCCTGGTCTTTGCTCGAACTTCGATTTCCCAATGCGTTATAGCATTACACAAACCTTAGCTGTAGAAGAGAGTGGTGCGGGTGGGCGTGATGCGACTAACTTAGCTGCTGGTTACGCTACGCATATTGTTTATCCTGATTTTGCGGCGCCGAATGGCTTTTTAACTAATCACGATTTAGTCCGTTTTGGTGACTTATTACAGCGCGGTAATATTGCAGAGCCAGGTACAACGGAGTACTCACAACGTCATAAAGCGGCCTATGCGCTTTTAGCCGCCTATACTGGGCCTATCACCATGTATTACGGTGATGAGATTGGTGATGAAGTGGCTGGTTTTGCGGATCGTGTGGATTGTGCGAATGATAACGGTGCGAATGCGCGTGCCGGATTATGTGATGACCATGTTTCGCGTTCACCTGCTAAGATTGAAGGTATTGCCGCTGTTATCGGTGACACTCCATTCAGTGCTGATGCAGAGCAAAAATCGCTACGCGATTACATTACCGAAGTGATGAATCTTCGTGCAACTCAACCAGCGCTTTATAATGGTGTGCGTACACATCTTAATACAGATCAAGACGCTGTTGTTTATATTGACCATAAACAAGCTGGTAATGATGCGGTACTGTTTGTTTTGAATACGAGCAATAGTGACAAAACAGTGACATTTACTGCTGCTCAATCGGGTAGTGAGGGTGATTTGGTGGATTTGCAAACGGCAGAAGTCATCAAGTCTGTTAGCGATGAATATTCCGTGACATTAGCACCACTACAGGCTCGCTTTTTAGATATTGTCACTCCAAGTGCTGAAGGGCCAAATGTGGGGGATGGCGATAATCTAGTTGGAACGGGGCCATTGGCAGATTGTAATGCCGCCGATGAGGATGAAGTTGGACCTTTAGGTAAAGAGATGTGGATCCGTGGTACTTATACTCCCGATGGTTTCGATGCGACACCAGATAGTCATAAATTTAGCTACAAGGGAGATAATATCTATCAAGTAGTGGTTAATGAGAGTGTCCCTACTGCATTTTCATTTAAATTTGCAGCAGGTGATTGGAGTTCTGAGTTTGCCGTAGCCAATTCGGCTCCCGTTGTTATTGCCAGTGAACAAAACATGACTATAGCTTCAGGACCTGGTACCGAGTCAGCAATTACTATCCCTGTAGCTGGAGATTATGTTTATAGTTTCCGTATCAATGCGAATAATGATGGTGGTGAATTAATGGTCAGTAAGTGTAATTAAACAGCATTAATGTAAACAAGGAGGTTTAACCTCCTTGTTTTTTCTAGCCTTCCTAATATCTCCGTCCTCCTATTGATCAAACCTCCATGTTTTACTGTTAATCATTTCTATTGTTCAGCGTGTGAATTTTTTAAATAATAAAACTGTATATTCAAATCAAATAGCTATATCGTATTGCCGATTTCAGTAATCAATACGTTTTGAAATATTATTTATTGACAAGGATGGTGGCGAATGGAGACAACTTTTCCGATCTTCTCAACAGCAGTACTCATATTTTTTATTCTCGATCCCTTTGGTAATGTCCCTTTACTTTTAAGCATTCTAAAGAATATTGATAAGCAAAGGCATACTCAGATCATTGTGCGAGAAATGCTAATTGGCTTTTTAATTTTGGTTGTTTTCTTGTTTTTTGGCGAACAATTTTTAAGTCTATTCCATCTCGAAACACAGGCAATCACGATTGCAGGTGGGATTATATTTTTCGTGATCTCATTAAAGATGATTTTTCCAAGTCCGCATGGGGGAGATATGTTTGCCACTAAAGTTGGTGATGAGCCCTTGGTCGTCCCTATTGCATTGCCTATGATTGCTGGGCCTGCTGCGTTGGCGACATTATTAGTATTAGCAAAAACCAATGCTGACCATTCCGGTGCACTGTTTATTTCGCTGTTTTTGGCTTGGATTGCCTCTGCGGTAATAATGCTTTCGTCGACTAAACTCTACAAAATTTTAAAGGTGAAAGGCTTGACTGCATTAGAGCGTTTAATGGGGATGTTATTGTTAATTATGTCCGTACAAATGTTTATTAATGGTATTCGAGATCTGTTACCGACCTTTTCTTAATAGACAAAAAAGCCAAGGTAAATACCTTGGCTTGATGATGTGCTAGCGATTGGCTTTATTAAGATGCAGAAACAATCGTTTTCATATCTTTCATGTAACCACGTAGTTTCTTACCAATAATTTCTACTGGATGAGTACGGATAGCTTCATTAACTTCAATTAAACGCGCGTTATCTACAGAGTTAGATTTAACTTGTAGTGCTGAGCCTAAGAATTGTGGGCTCATCGCTTTAACGAAATCAGCAAGTAGTGGTTTAGCAGCATGGTCGAACAGGTAACAACCGTATTCAGCTGTATCAGAGATAACAACGTTCATTTCGTAAAGTTTCTTACGTGCAATGGTATTCGCAATTAACGGTGTTTCATGTAGTGACTCGTAGTATGCAGACTCATCGATAATGCCAGATGCAGTCATCGCTTCAAATGCAAGCTCAACACCCGCTTTGATCATCGCTACTAAGAAGATACCGTGGTCGTAGAACTCTTGCTCGCCAATCTCCATGTCGCCAGCTGGTTGTTTTTCAAAGCCTGTTTCAGCCGTTGCTGCGCGCCATTTAAGTAGGTTTACGTCATCGTTAGCCCAGTCTTCCATCATTGTTTTAGAGAATTCGCCTTCAATGATGTCATCCATGTGCTTGTTAAATAGTGGGCGTAGAATATCTTTAAGCTCTAAAGACATATCAAATGCTTTGATTTTAGCTGGGTTAGATAGACGATCCATCATGTTGGTGATGCCACCATATTTTAGACCTTCAGTAACTGTTTCCCAACCGTATTGGATTAATTTAGATGCGTAAGCTGGCTCTAAACCGTCCGCAACCATTTTTTCAAAGCCTAAGATTGCGCCAGTTTGTAACATACCACATAGGATAGTTTGCTCGCCCATTAGGTCTGATTTAACTTCTGCGATGAAAGAAGACATTAAGACACCAGCGCGGTCACCACCAGTTGCAGATGCATATGCTTTTGCCCATGCAAGACCTTGGCCCTGTGGATCATTTTCTGGATGAACCGCGATCAGTGTTGGTACACCGAAACCACGCTTGTATTCTTCACGTACTTCAGTACCTGGGCATTTTGGTGCGCACATGATAACAGTGATATCTTTACGCACTTGCATGCCTTCTTCAACGATATTGAAACCGTGTGAGTAAGCGAGTGTCGCACCGTCTTTCATCAGAGGCATAACCGCGCCAACTACAGCTGTATGCTGCTTGTCAGGTGTTAGGTTACATAGAAGATCGGCTTGTGGGATTAACTCTTCGTAAGTACCTACAGTGAAACCATTTTCCGTTGCATTTTTCCAAGATTGGCGTTTTTCTGCGATCGCTTCTGCACGTAATGTGTAAGAAACATCAAGGCCTGAGTCACGCATGTTTAAACCTTGGTTTAGACCTTGAGCACCACAACCGATGATCACTACTTTTTTACCTTTTAATGCTTCACAGCCGTCAGCAAATTCGCTGCGATCCATAAAACGACATTGACCTAGTTGGTTTAGTTTTTCACGTAGAGGAAGAGTATTAAAATAGTTAGCCATGTGGTGACACTCCAAAAATTGACAAATAAGGGACAATACGAGTCTAAAATCCTTTTTTAAGGTAGACTTTAATTTTCGACGCTAACTATAGCGCATAAGTGTTGTTGCGCAAAATGATATATTGGCAATGTTATGTTGCGAATTTTGCAATATAATAAGCACAGTTTAGATAAAAGTTTATAAGCCAATGTCATTGGCTTTGTAAGGAATAGATATGTCAGTATTAACATTACCGAGTCCATTGGTGACCGCTGAGTGGTTACAAGTGAATTTTCACTATCCAGAATTAATTATTTTAGATGCGAGTTGGTTTATGCCCAATACCAATCGCGATGGAAAATTAGAGTGGTTTGAGGCACGTATTCCCGGTGCTATCTATTTTGATTTTGATCGTGAAATTTGCGCTCATCATAGTGATTTACCCCACATGATGCCAAATGCAGCTGATTTTCAAACATCGGTACGTCATTTGGGCGTTAATCAAAATAGCATTATTGTTATTTACGATACGTTGGGTATTTTTTCTAGCCCGCGCGTTTGGTGGATGTTTAAAGTGATGGGATTCAATAACGTTGCGGTATTAGATGGCGGTTTGCCTGCATGGCAAAAGCGAGATTTAGCCATTGAAAACGGGCCGCAAAAAGATCCTATTACTGAAGGTGATTTTGTGGCTAATTATCAAAGCCATCTTATCTGTAATGCTGATGAAGTTTTGCAGGCTACAGAAGATGAAAAACAAGCGATCCTTGATGCCCGTTCTGCAAATCGTTTTTATGCAAAGGAAGCAGAGCCTCGAGCGGGAGTGCGTTCTGGACATATTCCCAATAGTAAGAATTTACCTGTGGCGGATATAATTAAAGATCAAAAGATGCAGGATGCCTATCAGTTAGCCTTAATATTTGAAGCAATAGCGCCTAAAAATAAGCGTGTTATTTTTAGTTGCGGTTCTGGGGTGACAGCCTGTATTCTTGCCCTTGCTGCCACTTTAGCCGGCTATCAAGATTTATCTGTTTACGATGGCTCATGGAGTGAATGGGGAAGTCGAGATGATTTACCGGTGGTAAGCTAAGTTGTGGATATACGTACCTTAGAGTTGTACCTGCATCTGGCGAACAGTTTGCACTTCACTAAAACGGCGCAAGAAAAACATGTTAGTCCATCAACCTTAACGCGTTCAATTCAGCGTATAGAGGAAGAAGTTGGTGAGCAGCTGTTACTGCGTGATAACCGTTCCGTCACCTTGACGGAAGCGGGATTGTTATTTAAGCAATATGCATTACAACAAGTCGAACAGTGGCAATTGATTAAACGGACGATTAAACAGAGCAATAGTGAGCTAGAAGGACAAATCAATATCTATTGCTCGGTCACTGCCGCTTATAGCCATTTACCCCCCATTTTAGAGCGTTTTCGCGTACTGCATCCGAAAGTCGAAATAAAATTAACAACGGGAGATAGTGCGGTCGCCGTTGATCATGTTCTTAAGGAGCAAGTTGATTTTGCTATTACTGCCTATCCTGAGCCCTTTCCTGCCCGTTTACACTTTATTAAATTGGCGGAAATTCCACTCTCTATCATAGGTCCAACTATTCCCTGTACCGTTACTCAACAAATAAAAAACAGTGAAATCGATTGGAAAAAAATACCTTTTATTTTACCTGAGCATGGTTCTGTACGACGACGATTTGATAATTGGTATCGCTTATTGAAAGTGGGAAAACCTTTCATTTACGGCAAAGTGGCAGGGCATGAAGCGTTGATCAGTATGGTTGCGCTTGGTTGCGGTGTCGGCATTGCCCCCGATGTCGTGATTGAAAACAGCCCTGTACGGGATCGCGTACAAAGTTTAACAACAAGGCATCGTCTGCAATCTTTTGATTTAGGTTTATGCTGTTATAAAACGCAAATTGAAAAACCTCTGATTAGTGCATTTATTAGCTGCGTTGCAGGCGAATTAAGTCATTAATTTTTAATCATTTAAAAGATAAAAACCGCTCTAAAATGAATTTATATTCACTTTTTCTGTATAAATATTATTGTTCTTTTAGTGGCTTTGTTGTTTAATTGTTAATCTTGAGTCTGGTTGTGGATATAGCTGAGCGCATAACTGTACCGATAAGATCCTGTTGTTTTTGCTTAACTCATTGTTATTTATCTGTTTTTGTTTTTTATTGGCGGTTTTGTAAAAGTTTATTTTAATTTTACAAAAAACTAACATTAAGAATTGTGTGTTAAAAATAAGAAAATTGGATTTTATGCGTTTGAAACGGTAGAATGCCTGCACAGTTACGTCTGCTTGGCTGCTATTAATAAGAAATAATGTATGAGCACTGCGCTTATAGGGATGTTTTGCGTGTTATTTCTTACTAGGGAAATTATTTAAAAGTGCGAATCAGTACGATAAAGTTAGTTTCCTTTACCAAAAAAGTAAAATTGAATTGCCTATTTTTTGTTTATTTAAATAGGTTATGTACAGCACTTTGAATATTAAAACTAAAAGGGTAAAGGTCACTTTACTGTTTTATCTTGAAGGACATGTTTATGACTAATAAAGAGCAAAACGCTCAAGGCCTTTATGTGCCAGAGATGGAGCATGATGCGTGTGGTATCGGCTTCGTCGCTCATTTAAAAAATAGAAAATCACATAAGATCGTGACGCAAGCATTAGATATGCTAGCACGTATGGAACATCGTGGTGGTCAAGGTTGCGATCCTTGTAGTGGTGATGGTGCTGGTATTCTTTTACAAAAACCACATGAGTTTTTAGTAACTGAAGCCCTTAATGTTGGGATTACGTTACCTCAGTTTGATCAATACGGTGTCGGTACGATTCTATTTCCAAAAAATGCTAACCAACGTCATGAATGTCGTGAAATATTAGCCCGAACTGCAGATAGTTTAGGGCTAGAAGTGTTAGGTTATCGTGTTCTTCCTACTGATAATTCAATGATCGGTGCTGATCCACTAAGTAGTGAGCCTCAATTTGAGCATATGTTTGTGACGGGTGGTATTGATATGCCTCCTGCAACACTTGAGCGTAAATTATTTATTTTACGTAACTATGCAACTCGAATCTGTTTACAAGCGGTGACAGGTATCGAAGACAATTTTTATATTAACACCTTTTCATACAAAACCATTGTTTATAAAGGTCAGTTAACCACTGAACAAGTTCCGCAATATTTCCTTGATTTGCAGAACCCAAGTATGGTCACGGCGTTAGCCTTGGTGCATTCTCGTTTCTCTACCAATACTTTCCCGCGTTGGCGCTTAGCGCAACCTTTCCGTTATATTGCACACAATGGTGAAATCAATACAGTTCGCGGTAATATCAACTGGATGAAAGCACGAGAAGCGTTACTTGAAGCTGAATTCTTCACCCGTTCCGAATTAAACATGTTAATGCCTATTTGTACTGAAGGTATGTCGGACTCTGCTAGTTTTGATATGGCATTAGAGCTACTTGTTCTTTCTGGTCGTAGTTTACCTCATGCATTAATGATGATGATCCCTGAAGCTTGGCAAGAAAACAAGAATATGGATCCAACTCGTCGTGCATTCTATCAGTATCATGCCAATTTAATGGAGCCTTGGGATGGCCCCGCTTCAGTTTGTTTCACCGATGGTGTGCAGGTTGGGGCGACACTTGACCGTAATGGTTTACGTCCTTCACGTTACTGTGTGACTAAAGATGACTTTCTGATCATGGCATCGGAAAGTGGTGTTGTTAATATTGAGCCAGAAAACATTAAATCACGCGGTCGTTTACAACCAGGGCGTATTTTTGTTGCTGACCTTGAGCAAGGCCGCATTATTTCAGATGATGAAGTTAAAGGCACGATTGCAGCAAGACAACCCTATGAAACATGGCTTGCTGATAACTTAGTTAAATTAGAGAAACAACCAGCGGCATTAGAGCGTAATTTACAACCTAAAGATGGTCATTTATTACGTCGTTTACAAGCGTTTGGTGTTAGCTCTGAAGAGATAAATGAAATCGTACTGCCGATGCTAGTTGATGGCAAAGAACCGCTTGGTGCGATGGGCGTAGATTGGCCTCTTGCGGTGCTTTCACATCAATCACAGCATCTGTCGCATTACTTTAAACAGCTTTTCGCACAAGTAACCAATCCACCTATCGATCCGATTCGTGAACGTATGGTTATGTCGCTTAATACCTACATAGGTAAAGATCAAAATCTATTATCTGAAACACCGGCGCACTGCCATAAAGTTGAATTAGAATCGCCAGTATTAAGCAATGCAGAATTACAAAAAATCAATGCCTTAGATGATAAACATTTACAGGCAAAAACATTAGAAACCTTATTCCCTGCAACGGGTGAGCCAGGGCGACTAGCGAAATCATTAGATCGTATCTGTCGCTATGCTGAAGATGCTATCCATGATGGCTACTCGATTATTATTCTATCGGATCGTAAGGCAAGCTCAGACCATGCTGCTATTCCTGCGATGCTAGTTACGGGCGCTGTTCATCACTATCTTATTAAGCGCGGTCTACGTGCGCTGTGTGACATTGTTGTCGAAACGGGTGATGTGCGTGAAACGCACCATTTTGCGACGGTCATAGGTTACGGTGCATCTGCGGTAAATGCGTATCTAATTGAAGAGATGATCGTTGATTTACAAGCGAAGAATCGTCTACCAAAAGATAAAAGTGTTGCTGAAATCTTTAAATCTTATAAATACGCAATCGATGCGGGTCTGTTGAAGATCTTCTCGAAAATGGGTATTTCAACGATTCAATCCTATCAAGGTGCGCAAATATTTGAAGCGCTAGGTGTTAGCAAAGCGGTTGTCGATAACTACTTTAAAGGCACCGTGACCCGTATTGGTGGTTTATCCATTGATGATATCGCCACTGAAATTTTAGTGCGTCATCGTTTTGCTTACCCATTACGTGAAGTGCCTGTATCTCGCCTAGACGTTGGTGGTGTTTACCAATGGAAGCAGCGTGGTGAAAAACATCTATTTAACCCAACAACTATCTCATTATTACAGCAGTCAACACGTAGTAAAAACTACCAGCAGTTTAAAGAGTATGCGGCGGCAGTTGATAACCAAGGTGAGAATGCGGCGACATTACGTAGTCAGTTTGATTTTGTTGCTAATGCAAGTGGTCCAATTCCGCTTGACCAAGTTGAATCAGCAGAAAACATTCTCAAACGTTTTGCGACGGGGGCAATGAGCTTTGGTTCTATTTCACACGAAGCACACTCAACGCTTGCTATCGCGATGAACCGTATTGGCGCAAAATCTAACTCCGGTGAAGGTGGTGAAGATCCAATTCGTTTCTTGCCAAAAGAGAATGGTGATTGGGAGCGCTCTGCGATTAAACAGGTGGCTTCTGGCCGTTTTGGTGTGACCTCGTACTATTTAACCAATGCAGCTGAAATACAAATTAAAATGGCACAGGGGGCTAAACCGGGTGAAGGTGGACAACTTCCAGGTCATAAAGTTGATGATTGGATTGGTCGCACGCGCCACTCAACTCCGGGTGTTGGTCTGATTTCACCGCCACCACATCATGATATTTACTCAATTGAAGATTTGGCTCAGCTAATTTTCGATTTGAAAAATGCCAACCGTAAAGGTCGTATTAACGTTAAATTGGTATCAGAAGCGGGTGTTGGTACGATTGCATCGGGTGTTGCTAAGGCAAAAGCGGATGTTATCTTAATTGCTGGATTTGACGGTGGTACGGGTGCTTCACCATTATCATCTATTCGTCATGCCGGTTTACCATGGGAATTAGGTTTATCTGAAGCACATCAAACATTGCTTAAAAATGGCCTGCGTAATCGCGTTGTTTTACAAGCAGATGGACAGATGAAAACACCACGCGACTTAACTATTGCAGCACTGCTTGGTGCTGAAGAGTGGGGCGTTGCAACTGCAGCTCTTGTCGTAGAAGGTTGTATTATGATGCGTAAGTGTCATTTAAATACCTGCCCAGTTGGTATTGCGACACAAAATAAAACATTACGTGAGCGTTTTGATGGCCGTGTAGAAGACGTTGTCACTTTCTTCTCTTACCTCGTTGAAGGTATGCGTGAAAATATGGCAATGCTAGGTTATGCAACGATCAATGAAATGATTGGTCAAACGCAAAATCTAAAAGTGCGTGATAATATTAGCAACTGGAAATACAAAAACTTAAATCTTAGCACTATCTTGTTTAAAGAAACGGCGAAAACTGAAGATGGTATGTATAACCAAATTGCGCAAAATCATAATTTGGAAGCCGTTTTAGACCGTCAATTAATTGCCTTAGCGAAACCTGCTCTGGAAAATGGTGAAGCCGTGTCGGGTGAGTTTGCTATCGTCAATACCGATTGCTCCTGTGGCACTATGCTCTCTAATGAGATTTCGAAAGTCTATAACGACCAAGGTTTACCAAAACCAATGCAAGTTAAATTCACCGGTTCTGCGGGACAATCCTTCGGCTGTTTCCTTGCTAAAGGGGTTGAGTTTACCGTTGAAGGTGATGCCAATGACTACTGGGGTAAAGGTTTATCTGGTGGTCAAATTGTGGTGTACCCTTACCGTAATTCAACGCTTGTTGCGAAAGACAATATCATTGTCGGTAACGTTTGCTTCTACGGTGCAACTTCTGGTGAATCCTACATCAACGGTGTAGCGGGTGAACGTTTCTGTGTGCGTAACTCTGGTGCTGAAGTAGTTGTGGAAGGTGTGGGCGATCACGGTTGTGAATATATGACTGGTGGTATTGCGATTATCCTTGGTGTAACTGGACGTAACTTTGCAGCAGGTATGAGTGGCGGTGTTGCTTACGTTTGGGATCAAGATGGAACATTTGCTAGTAAATGTAATATGGAACTGGTTGATTTAGATCCACTAGAGCAAGCAGATAAAGAGTTAATAATTGCAAAAGTAACGAAGCATTTAACGCTAACCGAGTCGAATGTTGCAGCAGCATTCCTAGATGATGTTGAAGCAAGCTTGGCGAAAATTGTTAAAGTTATGCCGCGTGATTATAAAGCGGTATTAGCGGCTCGAGCGGAAGGAGAAGCATAATGGGTAAACCTACAGGTTTTTTAGAATTAGGTCGTGAATTACCGGGCAAATTGCCAGTACAAGAGCGTCTAAAAAATAATAAAGAGTTCGTATTAAACGACGAGTTTGGTACAAAAATTAATGACCAAGCATCTCGCTGTATGGATTGTGGTGTACCGTTTTGCCATAGTGGCTGCCCTATTGGTAACATTATTCCTGAGTTTAATGATGCAGTGTATCGTGAAAGTTGGCTAGAAGCATGGGATATCCTAAGCTCCACAAATAATTTTCCAGAGTTTACTGGGCGTGTTTGCCCTGCACCTTGTGAATCATCCTGTGTGCTCGGCATTAATCAAGATCCGATTACCATCTGTAACATAGAGAAGACTATCGTAGAAAAAGCCTACGAGAAGGGCTATGTTAAGCCTAAAATCCCGACAGCTCGTACAGGTAAAACTGTCGCTATCATCGGTAGTGGCCCAGCAGGCCTTGCTGCTGCAGAGCAACTAAACAGTGCAGGCCATACGGTAACCGTTTATGAGCGTGATGAAAAAGTAGGTGGCCTATTACGTTTTGGTATCCCTGATTTTAAATTGGGTATGGACGTGATTGACCGTAAAATTGCGGTAATGGAAGCTGCTGGTATCAAAATGGTCGTTAATGCGCATATTGGTGTTGATTTCGATGCCAGAGAGCTGCGTAAACAGTTTGATGTTGTACTACTTACCGGTGGTTCAACGGTGCCGCGTGATCTGCCTATCCCGGGGCGTGATTTAAAAGGCGTCCATTTTGCCATGGAGTTTTTAGGGCAAAATAACCGTCGTGCAAATGCAATGGATCTTAAAACTGAAGAGATTCATGCTGCTGATGATCATGTAGTTGTGATCGGTGGTGGTGATACGGGCTCTGACTGTGTTGGTACCTCTAATCGTCATGGTGCAGCATCTGTTACGCAGGTGGAAATTATGCCAGTACCACCTGAGAAGCGCACAGTGAATATGCCATGGCCTTCATATCCAATGATTTTGAAAACATCAACGTCTCATGAGGAAGGGGTGGATCGTCATTGGTCAATCCTAACAAAAGAGTTCATCGGTGATGAAAATGGCCAGGTTAAAGAGCTTGTGATTGCTGATATTGAGTGGGAAGAGGCACAACCAGGTCAACGTCCTAACTTTAAAGAGATTGAAGGGAGCGTTCGTTCAATACCTTGTACTAAAGCATTCTTGGCAATGGGCTTTTTACACCCAGAACCAACGGGTGTGTTAGCTCAGTTAGCGATTGGACTTGATGAGCGCGGTAATGTTAAAACTAACGATTATCAGACGACTCAAGAAGGTATCTTTGCTGCTGGTGATATGCGCACAGGCCAGTCATTAATTGTGCGTTGTATTAACGAAGGTCGTGAAGCTTCTCGTGCCATTGATGCTTACTTAATGGGTAATACAAATTTAGAAGCAATTAATGATTCTTTAATGCTTATTGATTAGTGAATCAGTTTTAAGCTGTAATTATTTGTTTTTACAGTTTATTTTGTGCTAAGCCTCGATTTATAAAAAGAATCGGGGCTTTTCTTTTTTAAAGGTAAAAAAATAAATGACATTGATAGACTTTACTACATCACCGCTAGCTATTTTGCCAGCTCTTATTGCATTAGGCTTAGCCGTTATTACACGTAGGGTATTAGTATCATTAGGTGTAGGTATCGTTTTAGGTGCTTTGCTATTGGCAGATTTTTCATTAGCTAATGCCGGCACTTATTTATTCAATACCGTCAAAGGTGTGGTCATTGAAGAGGGAGGAATCAACAGCTGGAATATGAGTATTGTTGGCTTTTTACTCCTACTTGGCATGATGACCGCGTTATTAACGCTCTCAGGTGGTACTCGCGCTTTTGCTGATTGGGCGTTAGATCATATTAAAGATAAGCGTGGTGCTTCATTCTTGGCTGCATTTTTAGGGGTATTTATCTTTATCGATGATTATTTTAACAGTCTCGCCGTTGGCTCGATTTCTCGTCCGGTGACCGATAGATTTAATGTATCACGAGCAAAACTTGCTTATATACTTGATTCGACTGCCGCACCGATGTGTATTTTGATGCCTGTTTCAAGTTGGGGGGCATATATCATGACTATTATCAGTGGTATTTTAGTGGCTCATGGGATGACAGAATATTCACCATTGGGTGCTTATATCGCCCTCATTCCAATGAATTTTTATGCTGTTTTTACACTATTAATGGTGTTTGCAGTTATCTATTTTAAGCTTGATATTGGCCTGATGAAAGAGCATGAAATTGAAGCTGAAAAAAGTGGCGCTAAGCATGCTGGGGATAAAAATGCAGCTAATCTTCATGATGAGCTCGGTATTGCGGAAAGTGAAAAAGGTAAAGTAAGCGATCTCATCTATCCTATTTTAGCGTTGATTGCCGGCACCCTGTTTTTTATGCTCTATTCTGGTGGCCAATCTCTCGCCGAAAAAGAAATACCTTTACCATTTTCTGTGTTGGGCGCCTTTGAGAATACCGATGTCGGCTCTTCATTAATATATGGTGGTCTAGTTGGTTTACTCATTACCCTAACAACGACTTTTAAGCAGAAGTTGCCACTAAAAGAGATTGCTTTTGCGGCTTGGATTGGCGCTAAATCGATGTTTGGTGCGATTATTATTCTGTTCTTTGCTTGGTCGATTGGTGCAGTGATTGGCGATATGAAAACTGGTGCGTACTTATCAAGTCTTGTACAAGGGAATATTGGCCTACATTGGTTACCTGTTATTCTGTTTGTCTTGTCGGGCTTAATGGCATTTTCAACGGGCACATCATGGGGGACGTTTGGTATCATGCTGCCGATAGCTGGCGACTTAGCGGGGTCAACGGATTTAACCTTAATGCTACCGATGTTAAGTGCGGTATTAGCTGGCTCTGTTTTTGGTGATCACTGTTCACCGATCTCCGATACGACAATTTTGTCATCCACAGGGGCGCGTTGTCAGCATATTGATCACGTGGCGACGCAATTACCCTATGCGTTAGTAACGGCATTAATCTCTGCGCTTGGCTTTACTATTATCGGTTTTACGGGGTCAATTTTTTATTCACTAATGGCATGCTTTGCTATGTTTGCTGTGACTATTCTAGTAATGAAGGTTGTTGCCAAAAAATAGGTTTATTGCTATGCATAAAAAATCCCCTTAGCTAAGGGGATTTTTTATTTTAAAGCCACTATTTTTAAGTCGCGATTATTTAACTTCTTTGCCTGCTGCTTGCAAGTCTGCATGGTAAGAGGATCTAACAAAGGGGCCGCATGCAGCATGAGTGAATCCGATCGCTTTGGCTTTTTCGCCCAATTCATCAAATTCCGCTGGCGGTACATAGCGTTCAACAGCGAGGTGATGAGGGCTTGGTTGTAAATATTGTCCCAAAGTCAACATGGTGACGCCATGGTTACTCAGATCCGTTATTACTTGTTCAATATCTGCATTGCTCTCGCCTAACCCCATCATTAACCCCGATTTAGTTGGGATCTCTGGATGCTGCTCTTTAAATTTTTGCAGTAAGGTCAATGACCATTTGTAATCAGCACCAGGACGCACTTGTTGATATAAATGTGGTGCGGTTTCTAGATTATGATTAAACACATCTGGTACATCTTTCTCAAAGCAAGCTAATGCTTTATCCATGCGCCCTTTAAAATCAGGAACGAGAATTTCAATTTTTATTTCAGGATTAAGCAGGCGAATCTCGCGAATACAGTCGGCAAAATGTTGTGCCCCTCCATCACGCAGATCATCCCTATCTACGGAGGTGATAACCACATATTTAAGCTTCATATCACGAATGGTTTCAGCCAGTTTCTTGGGTTCTTCGGTATCAACGGCAAGCGGTTTGCCATGACCAACATCGCAGAATGGGCAGCGTCTTGTACAAATATCACCGAGGATCATAAACGTCGCTGTACCGTGATTAAAACACTCATTTAGGTTAGGGCAGGATGCTTCTTCACAAACAGAATGGAGTTTGTTTTTTCGTAGCGCTGCTTTGATCTCATTAACTCGGCTATTATCTGATTTGAGTTTGATTTTCATCCATGAGGGCTTTTTCAATGCAGTGCGACTATCCGTAGGAATCACTTTGATTGGGATATGAGAAAGCTTATCGGCATCACGTAGTTTTTTTCCTGGGGTTAACTGGCTTGGTTTATTGCTCATCAAAAACTCTCTATCTGTGAATAGTTTAATTGTGTGGTTAATTTATCAAGAAGCAGTGGGGCTAACTTATCTACACCTAGCATTATTCCTTCATTGCAACATTGTGTCATCTCTAGCCCGGCATATCCGCAGGGGTTTATTGCAAGAAAAGGGGATAGATCCATATCGATGTTTAATGCTAAACCATGAAAAGAACAGCCTTTACGAATTTTTAATCCAAGCGAGGCAATTTTTTTTCCTTTAACGTAAACACCTGGCGCATCGGGTTTTGCCTCTGCTAACACATGGTAATCAGCTAATAAATCAATAATGCTTTGTTCAATCCCCGATACTAATGTGCGAATATTAAATGCTTTGCGGCGAATATCAATGAGCAAGTAGGCGATGAGTTGCCCTGGGCCATGATAGGTTACTTGCCCCCCTCGGTCGCTTTCTACAATGGGAATGTTAGTTTCTTTTAATAGGTGCTCCGCTTTACCCGCTCTTCCTTGAGTAAATACGGGGGGGTGTTCTACTAGCCATATCTCATCTATGCTGTTTTTATCACGTTGCTCTGTAAACTCACTCATTGCTTGCCATATTTTTTGATATGGCTGTAAACCTAGATAGCGAACGCAAAGTTGTTGATTGATATCAGTCATTTTATAGCACGCAGATTAAAGAATGTAACGAACCAGTTCAAGGCTATTTAATTCAGTATAAATCGTTTCAATATGTTCTTTGCTTGTCACGATAACCGGGATACTTAATGCGTGATAATTACCCTTTGAGCTTGGGGTGACACGTGGAGAATAGTCGCCCGGTGCGTGTTTTTGCAATACAGTCACGACATCATCGATTAATTTAGGATCTGCGACTCCCATAACTTTAAACGCTAAACTACATGGAAATTCTAATAGTTGGTCGAAATTGGTATTTAATGCCATTGGCACCTCCAAAAATAAAAAAGAAAATGAGGTGTATCGCCCCATTTTCTGTATGAATGGTGAAAGTTACTATTAACCAAACCAACCGATAAATAATAATTTAATGTAATCAATGAGGCGACTGAATAATCCACCTTCTTCTACTGTCTCTAAGGCCACTAAGTTATAGCTGGCAATAGACTCGTCATCCACGGAATAGTTTACTTGGCCAACCACATCCCCTTTTTGGATCGGTGCACGTAACTCATCGTTTATAACAAAATCGGCCTTAAGATTTTTAGCTTGGCCTCTTTGTAATGTGATTGTTGTATCAACATTAACCCCTAAGCCGATCATCTCTCTATTCCCCATCCAAACACGTTCAGTGGCAAGTTGATCTCCTGCATTATATGGCGTTAATGTTTCAAAAAATCGGAATCCCCAGTTAAGTAATTTCTTACTTTCAACTTTACGTGCATCTTCAGATTTAGTTCCCATGACGACGCTAATTAAACGCATGCCATCTTTCGTTGCTGAAGAAACTAAGCTATATCCTGCATCGCTGGTGTGACCTGTTTTTATACCGTCAACATTTAAGCTTTTATCCCATAGAAGCCCATTGCGGTTGTATTGTAAGATACCGTTATACTTAAATGATTTCTCGCTGTAAATTTTGTACTCATCAGGCACGTCAGCGATCAATGCTTTGGCGAGTATCGCCATATCATGAGCACTGGTATAATGGTCCTCTGAATGTAAACCGTGGCTATTAACGAAATGTGTATTTGTCATGCCTAATTGCGCTGCCCATGAGTTCATTAGGTCAGCAAAAGCACTTTCACTTCCTGCGATATGTTCAGCCATTGCAACACAGGCATCATTGCCAGATTGTATAATAATACCGCGATTAAGATCTTCAACACTAACTTCTTTACCCACTTCAATAAACATCTTTGAAGAGTCTGGGAAATTTTTAGACCATGCTTTTTCTGAGATGATTACTTTATCTGTCGGATTTAAGTTTCCTGATTTTAACTCTTGACCAATAATGAAACTGGTCATCATTTTAGTCAAGCTTGCTGGGGCTAATCTTTCTTCACCGTTACTTTCTGAGAGTATTTTTCCTGAATCATAATCGATCAACAAATAAGCTTTTGCAGAAATAGCGGGGGCATTTGGAACCACCTGTGGAGCTGCGAACGCATTAAAACTTAATATGCAAGTGATTAACAGTAGGCCTATTTTTTTCATCGGTTTTACCTTTGAATAGTTATATGAATGTCATAAGTGTAAATTAATGGTGATGATAGCAGATGCTTTAGTGTGAGGCTAAATGATTTATCTTTTAGCCTCTCCTCATGATTAAAATAATCTTAGCGGTGTATTTTATGCTATCTATCTATATTTGCCTATGCACTGCAATTGTGCAATTACAATATTAACGAATGTATCAATATAGTAACTGTTTTCATTGAAATTTTTTTGTCTTTATTAAGTTTATTTATTATGCAAATGCATGTTGTTGCTGAATTGTTACTAACTTGGTGCATAACTCTTTTTTGATGGTTCAATATGGTGCGAAATATGATGTTGCATTCCTTTGTTTTTGATTAAGTTGTTGTTATTTAATGGTTTTTAACTTTGGCATGCTATTTGTATTTGTAGTCGTAAGTTATCAATTTTTAGTTATGTGTCAGTTGGGTTGTTCACCATGATGTTTGACTAACACATTTAATGTTCGATTTAATTTTCAATAAAAAAGGAATTATCATGAAAATGTTAACCGCAATAATTAAACCATTTAAATTAGATGAAGTACGCGAAGCAATCATGAATGCAGGTATTGCCGGCGTTACTGTTTCTGAAGTGAAAGGGTTTGGTCGTCAAAAGGGGCATACAGAATTGTACCGTGGCGCAGAATACCAAGTCGATTTTTTACCAAAAGTAAAATTGGAGATAGCGGTAAAAGATGAAGAGGTAGACATCTTAGTGGAAGCAATCACAAGTGCTGCTAATACAGGGAAAGTGGGCGACGGTAAAATATTCATCCAATCACTTGAGCAAGTAGTGCGTATTCGTACCGGTGAGCTCGATGATGAAGCACTTTAATTTAGTTTAAGAATTTAAAGAAGGGAATTATTATGGAAAATACAGTAACAGAACTTAGATTTGCGCTTGATACCTTTTATTTTTTAATATCGGGTGTCTTGGTTATGTGGATGGCTGCGGGATTTGCCATGTTAGAAGCTGGACTTGTTCGCTCTAAAAATACCACTGAGATTTTAACTAAAAATATCGTGCTATATGCTATTGCTTGTACGATGTTTTTATTAGTTGGTTATAACATTATGTATGTTGATAACGCTGCCGGTGGGTGGTTGCCATCATTAGGTGGATTGATTGGCACGCAGGCTGCTGATGCAGACCATTCTCTTGAGTCCGACTTCTTCTTCCAAGTGGTTTTCGTGGCAACGGCGATGTCAATTGTATCGGGTGCCGTGGCTGAGCGTATGAAGCTTTGGGCATTTTTAATCTTCTCTATTTTCTTAACTGGCTTTATTTATCCAATGGAAGGTTACTGGACATGGGGCGGTGGCTTTTTAAGTGAAGCTGGTTTTAGTGATTTTGCTGGTTCAGGTATCGTACATATGGCGGGTGCAGCTGCCGCATTAGCAGCCGTGATCCTACTTGGTGCACGTAAAGGCAAATTTGGTAAGGATGGTTCAATTCACCCAATTCCAGGTTCAAACATGCCACTTGCAACATTAGGTACACTTATTCTATGGATGGGTTGGTTTGGTTTCAACGGTGGTTCGCAACTCGCATTGTCAAATGCTGAAAATGCAACTGCAGTGGGTCTTATCTTTGTTAATACCAATGCAGCAGCAGCAACGGGCGCAATTGCAGCAATGTTGGTCAGTAAAGTAAGATGGGGTAAAGCAGATTTAACTATGATTCTAAATGGTGCATTAGCTGGGTTAGTTGCTATTACGGCGGATCCTCTTTCTCCAACACCTCTATTTTCAGCAGGCATTGGTGCAGTTGCAGGTATCCTAGTTGTATATAGCATTACAATGTTTGATAAATTAAAGTTAGACGATCCAGTGGGTGCATTATCAGTACATGGTGTGTGTGGTCTATTTGGTCTGTTAGTTGTACCGATGAACAATGAAGGTGCATCATTTGCTAGCCAGTTATATGGTGCTGCAGTTATCTTTGGTTTTGTCTTTATTGCTTCTTGGATTGTTTGGGCGATTATCAAAGTAACCATGGGTATCCGCGTTAGCGCAGAAGAAGAAGAAACGGGTATGGATTTACACGATTGTGGTGTTGAAGCTTATCCTGAGTTTACAAAGTAATTAAATAAATAATAATAAACAGGTTATAACTTTTTGCCCCTGACTTATCCTTGAGTCAGGGGCTTTTTCTTTTAATAAATAGGAGTTGCTATTATATCTTATGGGAAAAAAGGGCGTTGTAATAAAGGTGTTGATAATGTCTAGCGGCATCAGACCAATAAAAATGGCTGCGCATCGCCTGTTGTTTTAAACGTTGTAGCTCTTCCGGGTGCTCGATGTAGAGTAGCAATACACGACGTAATAAATTCAACAGTTGATTTGGGTTTATATCATGAAACATAAAACCATTTGCGTTGTCAGGATCTTGGTCATAGTCGATGACGGTATCTTTTAATCCACCTACACCTCGCACGATAGGAAGAGTCCCATACGCTAAGCTGTAGAGTTGGTTTAGACCACAGGGCTCAAAAATGGATGGCATGAGGAAAAAGTCAGCACCGGCTTCTATCATATGTGAAAGCCTATCACTGTAGGCATCAATAAATTTGAATTTATCGGGGTAATGTTTGGCGATTGCGCTTAGGTGGCCTGTAATCCCTGGATCGCCTGAACCTATAATCACCAATTGTACGTTATGTTTTAAAAAGCGATCCAGCATTGGTATTATTAAACCAAAACCTTTTTGATCTGTTAAGCGACATATCATCCCAAATAACGGGTTGTCATTGACAGGCAAACCCACTTTATTTTGTAGCGATTTTTTGCATAATGCTTTGCCTGTGAGATCATCTGCGGAGAAATTATCTGTAATCAAATTGTCGCTTTGAGGGTTCCAATCTAGGTAATCGCAACCATTTAGTATACCTTCAAAATCATGCATACGAGCAATAAAATGTTCTGACATTCCATGCGAACCAAGTACGGTTAATAGTTCACTGGCATAGTTAGGACTAACTGTATTAATTTTATCGCTGTAGGTAACACCGACTTTCAAGTAATTAATATAATTATAATTCTCTAAAACTCGTTCATCCATGCAAGCGCTTATTTCTGGTATTAAGTTAAGTTGAGACTTATCAAAAATACCTTGATAACAGGCGTTATGTGTTGTGAGCACTGTTTTCGTGAAAGTAAAACGAGAGCTATCATGGTAACGCGTTTTTAGTAAATAAGGGACTAAGCCTGTATGCCAATCGTTACAATGGATGATATCGGGGGTATAGTCACACGCTTCGCAAGTTTGCAACGCAGCGAGGGCAAAAAAAGCAAAACGCTCTCCATTATCAGGGTAAGCCTTATTCTCTTCTCCGTATAATCCGAGGCGATCAAAGTAATGCGCGTTATCAATGGCTAATACTTCAATACCATCTAAATGAAGAGACTGTACATTAAATTTAACATCGGGACGACAGGCATCGGTATTTAATGTTAAGGAGTGCCTATGTTGAGCTTCTTCACGATGTTCTATAGTGCCGTAAAAGGGGGTGATGATAGTAACATCATGGCCTAAATCGCGTAATTCAATGGGGAGTGCTTTGGCGACATCTGCTAAACCACCTGTTTTAGAAAAACCGTCTACTTCTGATGAGATGAAAATAATTTTTAATTTTCTATGATTATTCAATGAAAAACTCCTTGGGCAATCGCATTGCCATGTACAATAAGTTTAAGCCCTCAATAGTGATACTATGAAGAGATTGTTTTTGTTAAATTTGTTATGCCGTGATTCTGGCCCCTTTGGGAATAACCACAATGCCTTCATCGGAGACGGTAAAACGCTTTTTATCCTCTTCAAGATTAAAGCCGATATTGATGTTATCGGCAACATGAACATCTTTATCAATGATCACTTTATGGAGCTTACAATTTTTACCAATTCTAATGTCGCCAAGTAAAATTGATTCTGAGATATCGGTATCTTTTTCGACAACACAGTTAAAACCTAAGACAGACTTTGTAATCATCGCCCCGATGATAAAACATCCATCAGAAATAAGCGATTTCCGTATCGAACAATTCGCATCTTCGGCATTTTGAAAATGAGCGGGTGGTAATGCAGGATAATAAGTATGCATTGGCCATTTATGGTTATAAAAGGAGATGGGGGGCGGATATTGGATTAAATCCATATTCGCTTGCCAGTAAGATTCAATGGTGCCGACATCACGCCAATAGGTTTCACCATCTTCTTCTTGTATGGTGTTGTTAGTAAAGTCATAGACAAAGACGTTACCCTGTGGATAAAGATAGGGAATAATATCTTTACCGAAGTCATGGCTAGAATCAGCAATTGCGGCATCACGTTTTAGCTCTTCCTGAAGCGCTTTGGAGTTAAAAACATAATTACCCATTGAGGCAAGCACATGTGTGGGATCATCTGGAATTGTTTTTGCTTCTTGCACCCTCGGTTTCTCAACAAAGCCTATCATGCGGCCATCTTCATCCACTTCAATAATACCAAAATGGTGGGCTTGTTCTTTGGGAAGTTTAATAGCTGAAACAGTCAAAACAGCCTTTTTATTTTCGTGATAGGTGATCTTTTGACGAATATCCATTTTATAAATATGGTCGCTACCAAATACGCAAACTATATCGGCTTCATCGGATTCAATAAATTGTAGGTTTTGATAAATAGCATCAGCAGTACCGCTATACCAATGCTTGCCTATTCGCATTTGTGCCGGTATTGCATCGATAAAGGTATCGGTAAAACTATTTAGCTCCCAAGCATGATGTAAATGTTTATTAAGAGATTGAGATTTGAATTGAGTTAGTACATATATTCTAATTAAATCTGAATTTACAAAATTATTGAGTACACAATCGATTAGGCGATAGCTACCACCAAAAGGTACAGAAGGCTTGGTGCGATATTGTGTAAGCGGATAAAGTCTCGAACCTTCTCCACCCGCTAAAATCATTGAAAGAATTTTTGCCATAATTGCAACCTATATTTAAAGTTAATATACCCATAAAACCTGAGTTAACAGATATCAGCGGGATTAAAAGCCTACTTTACTGTTTTTACCTATCACAATGATCCCATTTTCAGTGACGGTATATTTTTTACGATCTTCCTCTAGGTTTTCACCAATAATGGTACCCGGTGCGATCTCAACGTTTTTATCAAGAATAACTTTAGTTAAACGGCAACCTTGCCCGATTTTCGTGTTACTTAGAAAAATACAGCCGTCAATAGTGGCATCTTGATAGACATGGCTACGGAACCCTAAACAGGAATTTCTAATCGTAGCGCCGTTGATATAAGAGCCTGCTCCAATGAAGGATTGTGTTATATGAGTGACATAATTAGTTGACTCGCTAAATGTTGCGGGAGGCAGAGGTGGATGATAGGTATGCAGTGGCCAATGTTTATTATAAAGTGAAAAAGGTGGATTTGGGCGCAACATATCCATATGAGCCTCCCAATAAGAATCTATCGTGCCGACATCTCGCCAATAGGCGATTGCTGGTTCGTCTTGAATAAAATTATCACTTAATTTGTAAACAAAAACAGCATTATTAGCGAACAGTTTAGGAATGATATCTTTACCGAAGTCATGACTAGAATTGATATTTTTTGCATCTGCGTAGAGCTCTTTCAGTAACGTTTTCGTTTCAAAAATATAGTTACCCATTGAAGCTAAGACATGGTCAGGATCTCCGGGAATTGTTTTAGCATCCTGTACAGCGGGTTTTTCAGCAAAACCGATTACCCGTCCATCTTCATCAATTTCGATAATACCAAAGTGATAGGCTTGTTCCTTGGCAACGCGAATCGCGGAGATAGTGAGGCATCCTCCCTTGTTTTTATGGTGCTCAACCATTTGTTGAACATCCATTTTATAAATATGATCACTCCCAAAAATACAGACGTGTTCAGGTGAATTTTGTTTAATAAAACGTGTATTTTGGTAGATAGCATCAGCTGTACCAATATACCAATTTTTATTAACGCGCTGCTGTGCTGGGATTGGCTCGATAAAACGTTTAGTTATGTTAGAGAGCCGCCACGCTTTACGTAAATGTAAATTTAGAGATTGAGATTTGAATTGCGTAAGCACATAAATTTTTAATAAGTCTGCATTCACAAAATTATTTAATGCGAAGTCAACAATGCGATAATTTCCTGCAAACTGGACTGCTGGTTTCGTTCTTGTCTCTGTCAAAGGGAAAAGGCGAGCGCCTTCCCCACTGGCTAAAATCATTGCCAGAATACCAGCCATAAATATCTCCAAAGTAAAATGGTGAATAAATGTTATTTACCATATAAAAATTAGCAGAAATTCACTAAAGAGATACTTTTACGGATAATATATATCTATTTATTGAAGCTAGTTATTACTTTGAATTTATTATTCTCAGCGATTGTTGTTACCGTTGAAAACACGTTGTTGAGTAGTGGTTCATAACGGAGAAATTTATTGGCTACTATGGACATTCTTCCTCCATTGTTAAGGTGTAAACTTGCCTCTGCAATAAAGGTCTCTGCAGCACTATAATCGGTTTTTTGACCTGAATGAAAAGGGGGATTAGAGAGGAGTAGGTCATATTTATCTGATACATCCGAAAAAACGTTCGATGCAAAAACATTCGCTTGGAGTTTATTTTTAGCTAATGAGAGTTTGGCGCTCTCTATTGCATAAATATTGATATCGACAAGATTTATTTTTAGGTTTGCATGTAGGCTTAATATATAACAAGCTAAAACACCTGCGCCACAACCAAAGTCAAGTACAGTGCCACTCATTTCATTGGGTAAATTCTGTAATAGTAATTCACTGCCTTTATCTAACTCACCATAGCTAAAAACACCGGGTAATGAGCAGATATCGATGCTGACCTCATTAATATTTAGCGTGTATGTTTTGATCCACTGTTGTAGTTCAAAGGGTTTTACTTGATGGGTTAATTCAGCGAATATGATGCTGCAATGACGAGCCGAATCAATGGTATTAACGGTGGGTGAATAGGGGGTTAATAAGGAACCGGCACTTTTTATGCCACACTTTTTTTCACCAACGAGAATAATGGCTGCACCCGGTAGCAAATGGGGCGTTAAATTAGCTAATAGATATTGGCTTTCTTGTTTAGATTTAGGTAAAAAAATCAGTAATAAATCAAATTTTTGATTGCTTTGAAAGTTAGCGCAGAAATGTACTTCTGAACTGTTTAATTTACCTTTTAAGGCCGTATAATACCGATAGTCACTAAAACAAAAAGTGCTGGAATTTGCTAATGTCTGCAGCTGTACTGGATAATCATCATCTATGTTACCGGCTACCAGTATATTTTTATTTTCAAAGAGTGCTTCATTGCGCTGTAATACTTGGCTGGTATTCGAGTAAATTTTATTCGCAGGTGACATTATTTTTCCTATGTGATGAATTCACCAGACTCTCGCAATTATTCCGGTGAAATGGGTATTAGTGACCTATTATACTCGTTATTAGAGAAAATGTATTTATCCACTAATCAGGTACTAGCTCGCAACTCTCCTGCGTTGTAACCATAGAAAAGTGCATCATGTTACGTCTTGCTCTGGTATCCGAACTCAGCGCCTGACAAAGCATCTTGAGGTAACATGGGGATATTAGGTAAATAATAATGGGAGGTGACTCCCTAATTGAAAGGAAACATTATATTTTCGGCACATATCAACGATATTTTAGAAAATCTATGTTCTAATGATTATTTAATAAAGATCAATTATTTTTTGTTGGGAAAGTAAAAGCAAGATGCTTAAAAAGTTTTTTTCTAAAAAATCATCGTCTCAAATTAGCGTATATTTAGGGACGAATAGAGTCGCTATTTGTGGCATGGCAGATGGACGTGTTGATTTGCTTGCACAGGCGCGCGTTGCCACTGATCAAGAATGGGGCGAAGCCTTATCCTCATTAGTACAGCAGCATAAATTACAACATCATCAAGTGCGAGTGGTGTTAAGTCGCGATTTTTATCAAACCTTTGATATAGAAAAACCGAAGGTTGAAGATAGTGAGTTATTAGCCAGTATCCCCTTTGCCATAAAAGATTTGGTATCAGAAAGTATTTTTGATCTTGTTGTTGATTATTATGATATTCCGCTACAACAACATAAAGGCGAGCAAATTACCGTGGTCTGCACGGCGATGAAATTGGTTATTCATATCCGTGATTTACTACTTAAGTGTGAAATGGAATTAAAGGAGATTAGTACCGAAGAGTTATCATTAACGGCACTTTTAAATGTAGAAAACGAAACCAATGCATTACTCTCTGAAGAGAGGAATGCCTTAGTCTTTACCGTCGTTAAAAATGGTCAGCTCTATTTTTCGCACCGAATTCGAGGCTTTAATGATTTATTAGCGCTACCACTTGGTGAGCAGGAGAACGTACTTATCGATGGGTTAAGTTTAGAATTACAGCGCGCGCTTGACTATATTAATTCGCAATTACGTATTGCATCAATAAATCATTTATATGTGGCTTTATCTTGCCCCGATATTAATGCCTTAACCAGCCAATTAGGGGCAAATCTGGCTCGCAAGGTTGAACCCTTTGGTGAAGCGCAACAATATGACTTTAGTAATATTGTTGCCTATGGACTATTGATGGATGAGTTAGGTAAATGAAAACGAAGATTAATCTATACCAACCTAGTTGTTATCCTAAACGCGAAAAAGCGACCTTTAAGCAGTTTTCGTTAGTGGCTGCGTTATGCGTGCTGAGCCTTGTTATTACTCCCTTTATTGTTAATCAGGGAATAGAACATGTGCAAAAGAAATTACGTGTACATGAATCGGTATTAACAGATAAACAGAATGAACTGTCTGCACTTGTGGTTGAGCTACAAAAGAATAGGGCTCCTGAACATAAAGTGCGCAGACAGCTTGCATTACAGCAAGAGATTAATGCTAAGCAGCAATTGTTGGCGAGCTTAGATATCATTGATATTGACGTAATGAGCTTTTCTGTTCTGATGAAAGGGCTATCATTGGCAAGCACCGATGCGGTTAGTATTGATAACTTTTCTATTATTAATGGGCGACTCAATATCTCCGGATATGCAAAACAGAGTGATTCTGTGCCGCTGTGGTTAAGTAAAGTACAAACAACGGATGAGTTATTAGATATTGCCTTTGAGCAGATCAATATATCAGAGAGTGACAACGGCTTTAATTTTATATTAAGTAATATGGTTAAAAAAGAAGATAACAAACGGGGGCAAAAATGATAAAAGCCCACATTAATAAATTAGAAAAAGCATTCAACGCCATAACATTGCGTGAACGGGTGATTATCTTTGCTGGATTGCTTTTTTCTATTTTGGTTATTAACTATTATTGGATCATTGAACCTGCGCAGCTAAAACAGGTGAAAATAGAGAAAACGTTGGCGCTAAGTTATAAAAAAGAGAATGAATTAAACAAAGAGGTTGCAAGAGTAAAAGGTGAATTAAAGAAAGACCCTCTACAGGAGATAAATACGCAAATAGCATTTTCTGAGCGAACATTAGTTAGCTTGGACAAAACTCTTGATGAAAAATTAGTTAAATTTATTCGAGCGCAAAAGATGCCTATTGCATTAACGAAAGTGCTTAGTAAAAGCACTGGCGTTAAGATAGAGTCACTCGTTTCATTGCCTGTTAAAGCGTTCAACGCAGAGAACTCGCAGGCCGGAAGTGATATGACTAAAACTCTACAAAACCCATTTTATAAACATACCTTGGCGGTAACGTTATCGGGTGATTATAACGCTATTTATCGATATCTGGTTAATTTAGAAAATATACCAGAGAAGTTTTATTGGTCGGCTCTTACTTATCAAGTCACTCACTACCCCTTAGCGCAGGTGACGATTGAAATTTATACACTTAGTGATCAACAGGATTTAGTCAGTGGTTAAATATATTTTTTTATTGGCTTGTATGAGCAGTTTCCATCTCAATGCCGAGGAGGTGTTGGTTGACCCAACAACCCCGCTTGATTATAAAGCAAAGGTAGTGAAAAAAGCTGGGCGGCCTGCGTTACCAAGGTTAACTAGTATTTTTATTGGTGAAAACAAGCAGACTGTGATTTTAAATAATAAGCTATATAGCCAAAATCATTGGGTTAATGGTTATCAGATCGTCAAAATTGATCCGGATGCGGTTTTATTACGTTACGCCGAAAAGCTATATAAATTAAATTTATATAGCAACAAAGAGCAATTTATAAAGTAATCGCAATATGTATTATGGAAAATAGAAAATGAAAAAAATGATTTCGATAGGTTGTTGTATTTTATTGTTAACAGCTTGTCAAACAACGAAAAAAAACACCGCGTCAGAGCAGAAACAAATATTACAAGAGGGCATCGATCAGCAAGTTCAAAATCTTGAATTGCCGAGTGATGTTGCCGATGAGCTCTATGCCGATTTATCCGAATTGTCGGAATCGACCTTTGTGGCGGAAAAACGTATCGATATTTCCGCAAGGGATGTTGATGCTGGCGTATTTTTTTCGTCATTAATTCGAGACTCATCCTATAGTGTTGCTATTCATCCGAATGTTAGCGGAAAAATAACCCTCTCTTTAAAACAGGTTACGTTACCCGAGGCGCTTGCCGTCATCGAAGATATGTATGGTTACGAAATTAAGCTTAAAGGTAACGTTTATCATATTTATCCTGTCGGAATGCGTATCGCGAGTTTTACATTGGACTATTTATTTATGAACCGTATGGGGGGGGCTAAAGTTACCGTATTAGCAGGCCATTTAAGTAGTTCGGCTGATAATCAAGATAACGATAATAATAACGATAATAATAATAACAACAATAATAGTGCTAATAACAACTTTACTGGAGACTCTGAAACTGGTGGTGATGAATTTACTGGTGATTTTGCTTCCAGTAGCCTAGATGATGGCACTGAAATTGTGACAGTGACTAGCACCAACTATTGGGCTTACTTAGATAATAAAATAAGAGCTTTATTAGGAGGAAAAACAGGGCGAGATGTTATTGTTAGCCCGATGTCAGGGACGATCACTATCCGAGCATATCCTGATGAAATTCGTAATGTTAAAGAGTTTTTAGAGAACGAAACCGATCACTTAAACCGTCAAGTAATACTTGAGATGCAGCTCATTGAGGTCACATTGAGCGACCGTTATCAACAGGGGGTTTCTTGGCAGAGCGCTAACGCCAGTATTGGCGGGTCCGATTTAGTCTTTGATAGTGTATCTAAGATAGCTGATAACGTGATTCAAACTGCGATTGGTGGGGGGGGCGCTTTGACGGTGAGTAAAGGATCATTTAGCGCGGTTCTTTCACTATTAAAAACACAGGGCGATGTAAATGTGCTCTCCAAACCTCGCATCACGGCAATGAATAATCAAAAAGCGTTAATTAAGATTGGTGGTGATGAATACTTTGTCACCGATGTTTCCACAACAACGGTGACTGGTAATGCGACAACCTCAACCCCGAATATAGAGTTGACGCCATTTTTCTCGGGGATAGCTGTTGATGTCACGCCGAAGATTAATAACGATGATTCGGTTTTATTACATATCCACCCTTCAATTATTGATATTCAAGAACAGAATAAAACCATCGACTTTGGGACTGAACTTGGCTCACTAACGCTTCCTTTAGCGAAAAGTGAAGTGCGGGAGTCGGATACGGTGGTTAAATCAAAATCTGGGGATGTCATTATTATTGGTGGTTTAATGAGCCAGATTGAACAGGATGTCGTCTCTAAAACGCCGATACTTGGTGATATACCTTGGTTAGGTGAATTCTTTACTAATCGAGACAAAAAGAACGAAAAGGTTGAATTAATCATTTTAGTTAAGCCACAAATTGTTAAGCAGAATACCTGGAAACAAGAGTTGGTGAAATCCTCTGAATTGATTGAAAAGTGGTATCCGTCAGAATGATATATTTACAACATTTTGGATTAGCTGAAGTGCCATTTTCTTTAACTGCCGATCCTAATTTTTATATTGATTTTACGCCGCACAAAGAAGCATCAGAAGTGATTGTTACTGCGCTTTCACTGGGCGAAGCGATTTTAAAAATAACCGGAGAGGTTGGCACGGGTAAGACGCTTTTATGTAATAAAATCCAACGTGACCTCGCGGATCAATACATTATCGTGAATATCGACAATCCTTACCTGAGTGCACATGAGTTACGCTCTGCTTTGGCTAATAAAATAGGTGTCGACCCGAGCCATTTGCAGGAACAGTTTCTGTTAACTGGAGAGATTAAAACGCGGTTATTGTATTTACTTGAGCAGGGAAAGAAGGTGTTGGTGCTAGTTGATGAGGCACAGGCGATTCCTGATTCAACGCTTGAAGCGTTGAGATTGTTCTCCAATTTAGAAACGGGGTCGCAAAAATTATTGCAAGTAGTTTTGTTTGCACAACCGGAATTGGATGTTCGATTAGCACAAAGTAATTTACGGCAATTGCGTCAACGGATCTCGTTTTCTTACCAATTACGGGCGCTGTCCGATGATGAGATTGAACGATATATTTCCCAACGTTTACAACAAGCTGGTTATCGTGGTGCGTCATTATTTACTCCTCAAGTATGCCGAAAAATAAGCCGCGCTAGCCGTGGCATCCCGCGTTTAATTAATATTTTATGCCATAAAACATTAATGCTTACCTATGGGCAGCAACATTATAAAATTAACAATAAACTGGTAGCCCAAGCTATTGATGATACTGAAGATGCCTATGCATTAGATAAATTGAATCGTTGGTGGTTGTTGCTAGCCTTCTTTGTCATATTTAATGGTGTTTTATTTTGGTGGTGGAAAGGTGGAATATGAGCATTATTAATCAAATGTATCAAGATTTTGAAAAATCACAGCATGCACAACCCGTATTAAGCGGTATGCCGAAAAAAAATAACAAAAAAAAACTAGCAATCATATTTTTTATTATCCTATTAATCGGCTCATCATTGGGCCTCTCTTATCTTATCTTTACGCAAAATAACGGGTTAGCCGATCCCTCTTTAGTGAGCGCGCCTCCGAGTATTGATGAAGGTAATAATAAGCGATTAGTGGCGCCACCCAGCAATGCTAACGCACCTCTTGAAAGTGTTGAGCAAACATCAGCAATAACGCCCCCCTCCATGAATCAGGTCGCCACGCCAGAAAAAAACAGCCTGCGGTCATTAATAACGTCGCACCTGTCGCACTGGTTGAACCTAAACCTAAACCTAAACCTAAAATTAAACCTCAAGTACAACCTGTTGTCTCAGAGAAAGCAAACACGTTGATGAGTCCACCTGCGAATCCGCCAACCTTGGCTGATAAAAAAGTAACCGCTGTGGCAGTCACTCCGCTAACAACAGAGAGTAGTGAAGAAAGCACCTTTTTAGAGATAAAACCGGCGCAGCTAAGTGCATCAGAATTAGCACAAATTTATTTAAAAGAGGCCGATAAAGCCGAAGCTAAAGGGGACTTGAATTTAGCCGCTAATAAGCGTGAACAGGCACTTTCTGTTCAGCCTGAGCTTAATGAAGTGCGAAAATCCTTAGCGCTTTATTACTATAGTGTTGGGGATGTCTCTAAATCACAACGTTTATTACAACAAGGGGCGCTAACATCTCCACACTATTCCGATTTCAACTTGATATTGTCACGGATGGCGTTAAAAGAGGGAAATGAAGAAAAAGCCTACCGCTATCTGGCGCATAACCCACCCAATGTTGCAGGCCATTTGGATTATTATGTTAGTTTTGCTGTGTTAGCGCTTAAGCTAAAAAAATATGCACAAGCGGAACAATTATATCAGGATTTGCTATCGCAACAGGTTAATAATGGTCGCTGGAGAATGTCATTAGCGATAGCGCAGGATAAACAAATGAAAAGAGAGTTGGCGATTACAAGCTATAATTTTGCGCTATTGCAACATGACTTATCAAGTAAAGCGAAGGATTATATTAATCAACGGTTGCGTTATTTAGATCAACATAGGGGCATGCAATGAAACCTAAATTAAAGAAACGCCTCGGTGATTTACTTGTTGAAGAGCAACTAATTAGCCCATCACAACTAAATGACGCGTTGCAGGAACGCTAAGGCAAATTAGGGCTTAAATTAGGGGCAACGTTAATCCATTTAGGTTATATCAGTGAAGATCAAATGCTGACCTTTTTATCTCGTCAGTTAGATATAAAAATCGTTGATCTAAGCAAAGTCAAAATTGACCATAATGCCGTGCAATTAATTCCTGAAGTACATGCGCGTCGTATGCGTGCTTTAGCGATTCATGATAACGGTAATATGATCACCTTAGTTGTTTCTGATCCTGCCGATTTACATAACTTAGAAGTTTTATCTGGCCTATTAAAGGGGCGTCCCTTTGAGCTATTGATCGCTCGCGAAGATCAAATCATAGAGTCATTTGACCGTGTTTATCGACGTACTAAAGAAATCGCCTCATTCGCCGTAAAACTTAGTGAAGAACATGGTGAAAGTTCCGCATTTGATGCAACTTCAAATTTAGATATGACCGAAGGGTCCGATGCCACAGTTGCAAAACTGATCCAATCTCTGTTTGAAGATGCCGTGCAGGTTGGCGCATCGGATATTCATATCGAACCCGATAAGAAAGTATTGCGTATCAGGCAACGTATTGATGGTGTCTTACAGGAGACGTTATTACCAGAAAATAGTATCGCCAGCGCCTTGATATTACGTTTAAAGTTAATGTCACAATTAGATATTTCGGAAAAACGTTTACCACAAGATGGCCGATTTAATATCAATATTAAAGGGCGCAGTATTGATGTACGTGTTTCAACCATGCCGATTCAAGATGGAGAATCGATGGTTATGCGTTTGCTTGATCAATCGGCAGGGGTGCTATCCTTTGAAGAGATTGGCATACCTGACCATTTACAAGCACGTTTTGAGTTACAGTTGCAGCGTCCAAATGGTTTGATATTAGTAACGGGGCCAACGGGTAGTGGTAAAACGACGACGCTCTATACCGCTCTTAGCACATTAAATTCGCCCGGAAAAAAAATTATTACCGTTGAGGATCCCGTTGAGTATCGTTTAGATCGTGTCAATCAAGTACAGGTCAATAGCAAAATAGGGTTAAATTTTTCAACGGTATTACGTACCGCTCTGCGCCAAGATCCAGATGTTTTATTAGTGGGCGAGATGCGCGATGCGGAAACCATGGAAATTGGTCTACGTGGTGCTTTAACGGGCCATTTAGTGCTTTCAACCTTGCATACCAATGATGCGATTAGTAGCACTCTACGTCTATTAGATATGGGCGCGCCGGGGTATTTAGTCGCCAGTGCATTGCGTGCTGTGATTGCACAACGTTTAGTGCGTCGATTATGTGGTAACTGTAAAGTCTCAGCAGCCCCTGAAGTATCACAACAGATTTTACTTGAACAACTAACGGGTGATGCTCACCAACAATTACAATTCCATTCTGCGATTGGCTGCCAACGTTGCAACTTCACTGGTTATAAGGGGCGAATCGGTGTGTTTGAGTTATTGGAATTAGACGAAGATATGATCTCTGCATTACGTTTAGATGATACCGATGCATTCTCTAAAGCGGCGCAGGTTTCGCCCAATTTTAAATCATTGGCTTTGTCTGCACTCGATTATGCAAAACAGGGGATCACCTCTTTAGAAGAGGTCTTTAAATTGGTCGATCGATTTGAGCGGGGAAAGGCCGTTGACGCAATTTCAGAGCAAGCTAGTACGAGTAGTAATTTAGCGCAGCCAAATAGCATACCTTTAACACTAGATGATGGATTTAAAAATTAATGGCCATCTATAAATACACGGGGCGAGATAGCCAAGGCAACAACGTTAAAGGGGAGATTGAATCTACTTCTAAGGAATCCGCTGCTGATATGATAATGCAAAAGGGGATCTTGCCTAATGCATTAAAAGAGGTTGCGGCTAAAGGCGATGGCCTAGATTTTTCGAAAATTTTTGTATCACAGGTTAAATTAGCGGATCTAATCATTTTCACTCGACAAATATATTCATTAACTAAAGCTGGCATTCCCATTTTACGTGCGCTCAATGGACTTGCTGATTCGAGCCATTCAAAACTGTTAAGTGCGGCTTTACATGATATTTTGCAGCGTATGCGTAATGGTTACTCATTATCTGCAAGCATGAACGCTCACCCACGTGTATTCTCGCAACTGTATATATCGCTGGTGCAAGTTGGCGAGAATACCGGTCAGTTGGATCGCATTTTTTTACAGCTATCGGAATACATCGAACAAGAAGCAGAGACGATTAGAAGGGTTAAAAGCGCCATGCGTTACCCTAGTTTTGTACTGATTGCTTTGTCGGTTGCCATGGTTATTTTGAATATTTATGTTATCCCTGTTTTTGCCAATATGTTTGCAAAATTTAATGCCGAGTTACCTTGGACCACGCAAGTTTTATTAGCGACCTCGGCATTTTTTGTTAATTATTGGTACTACTTACTGTTCGGCTTAATTGCCATATTCATTGCTCTTAAAATCTGGCTAGGATCAGATAAAGGCGGCTATTTATGGGATAAATGGAAACTACGTATTCCCGTTGTGGGCTCTGTGATTGAACGATCTTTGCTAGCTCGCTTTTCACGTAGCTTCGCAATGATGCTAAGTGCTGGAGTGCCGTTAAATAATGCCTTATATTTGATTGCTTTTGCGGTTGATAATGAATATCTCAAAGCTAAAATATTAACCATGCGCGGCAGAATTGAGTCAGGCGAAACGCTATTAAATACCGCTAATGCAGCGGGGCTGTTCACGCCGTTGGTATTGCAAATGATGGCGGTTGGTGAAGAGACGGGGCAAGTTGATGAATTACTTAATGAAGCTGCTGACTTCTATGAGCGCGAAGTGGATTATGAATTAAAAAATATGACCGCGAAAATCGAGCCTATTTTGATCTGTATTGTAGCAGGCATGGTACTGATTTTAGCCTTGGGTATCTTTACCCCAATGTGGGATATGATGGGGGCAATGAAAGGGCGATAACCTTTACTTTCCCCCCTATTGAACAGCGGACTTCAGTCCGCCTTTGCACGATTGTATTGAGCTGCCGAGGGCGTTATTGAGCTGTAATTAAGCTAACTTGATGGCTGTTAATACTACTCTACATCCCCATTTTTTTCTGTGCGTAAGCGTTCTCGATAATTCCCTCTGGCTAACGCCTGTAAGTCGGTTACCGTATCGCTTTCGTCAATAATTTCACGACCTAGTAAGGTCTCAATCGCATCTTCTAGCGATACAATTCCTGCTGTTTGTCCGTATTCGTCTTCAACGAGGAATAAGTGAATATGGTTTTTTATAAACCGATCCAGTAATTTTTGCACCGGTAATTTTTCAGATACTCGCATCAGTGGCACAATATAGTCACTGAGAGGGTGGTCGCCACACCCTGACCGTTCAGCTTCAAATAACTGGTTACGTAATACCATGCCTACAATGTTATCGATATTTTCCCTGTAAATTGGGATACGTGAAAATTGCCGTGTTTCAGCTAAATTGAGCGCCTCTGTAACAGTCATCTCTTGATGTAACATGTGTACAACGGTGCGAGGAGTTAAAATATGTTCAGTCTTGAATTCGCGTAATTTTAACAAATTCGATAAATACTCATTTTCTTGGGCAAACAATGCACCATCTTTATGCCCTAAAGAAGCCAATGCAATGATCTCTTCCCGGGTGATCTCATTTTCTCTATCTTTACTAAATAGTTGAGTGATCCTAGTTGATAGCCAGACTAGAGGGTAAACAAGTTTGATTAACCAAGATATGGTGTAGGCAGCTGGTGTCGCGAGATTACGCCAAAAAGTTGCCCCTAAGGTTTTTGGTATTATTTCTGATAAATATAAAATAGCTAAGGTTAATAACACGGCAATCAGTGTTTCCCATTGTTCTCCAAAAATACGAATTGCTTGGCCGCCAACACCGGCTGCACCGATAGTATGTGCAAAGGTATTTAAAATGAGAATACTTGAAAGTGATTCGTCTAAATTAGTTTTTACCTTAACTAATATTTTACCTGAACGAGAATTATCTGCGGAAATTTGTTCGATATAGCTTGGGGTAATCGAAAGCAACACGGCCTCTAAAATGGAGCATATAAATGAAATGCCAATAGCAATAGATAAGTATAAAATCAACAGTGTCATGTAATATTCCGATAAATGAAAAACTAAACAATATCATTACATCATAGTTGATAGCGTTAATCTAATGGTTTATCAGACATTCCTTGTGCCATATATTATTTACTGATTTCCAGCCCCTCTGTTTTCATTTCATCTTAAGATAACGTAAACTACGCGCTTTATTATTGTGCTCTATTTTTACTCAGGTGACCCCATGATACGTCTCAATCAAGTTAAACTGCCACTGGATCATAGTGAAACGGCTTTGCAGCAATATGTACTCGAGAAGCTTGCTATTTCAGCAGAGCAATTGGTTGATATTCATATTTTCAAACGCGGTTACGATGCACGTCAACGTAATGTAGTGATATTAATTTATACCCTTGATGTTACGTTAAAAAATGTTGATGAAGAGGATATTCTGCAGCGTTTTGCAAAGGATCCAAATGTGCGTTCCTCCCCCGATACCCGTTATCAATATGTGGCTCAAGCCCCTGAAAATATGAGAGAGCGACCGATTGTTGTCGGGATGGGCCCCTGTGGGTTATTTACAGCACTGATTTTAGCGCAGATGGGCTTTAAACCAATTCTTATTGAGCGTGGTAAGTCAGTACATGAGCGTGCCAAAGATACCTTTCGTTTTTGGCGTACTAGCGAGCTCAATACCGAATCAAATGTGCAGTTTGGTGAAGGTGGCGCTGGTACTTTTTCCGATGGTAAGTTATATAGCCAAGTGAAAGATCCCGGTTTCTTAGGTTTAAAAGTAAAACAAGAGTTTGTTGCAGCGGGAGCGCCTGCGGAAATTATCTATGTCAGTAAGCCGCATATTGGTACTTATAAATTAGTCACCATGGTGGAAAAAATGCGCAGTAAGATCATTGCTTTAGGTGGCGAAATTCGTTTTCAAACGCGAGTTGAGGAGCTTAATATTGATGAAAACCGTCAGGTGACAGGGGTAACCCTGAGTGATGGTGAAGTAATTGATTCTCCCTATGTAGTCATGGCAATCGGACATAGCGCCCGCGATACTGTGCAGATGCTCCATGACAAAGGGGTACACCTTGAGGCACAATCTTTCTCGATGGGATTCCGCATCGAGCATAAGCAGGAGATGATTGATAAAGACCGTTTTGGTATCAATGCAGGACATCCTATTTTAGGGGCGGCGGATTATAAACTGGTGCATCATTGTAAGAATGGTCGCTCTGTTTACAGTTTCTGCATGTGCCCCGGTGGTGTTGTTGTTGCGGCAACCTCGGAAAAAGAGGCGGTAGTGACTAATGGAATGAGTCAATACTCACGTAGTGAACGAAATGCGAATAGTGCGATTGTGGTAGGTATTGCGCCGAGTGATTTTAATAATGACCCATTACAGGGGATTGCACTACAGCGTAAGTGGGAGCGTAATGCGTACATTATGGGCGGCAGTAATTATGATGCGCCTGCGCAGATGGTCGGGGACTTTCTAGCGGCAGGTAAAGGTAAGCCCTTTGAAAATGTTGAACCTTCCTATAAACCCAATGTAAAAATGACCGATTTGAGTGAAGCGCTGCCCGAATTTGCGATTGCTGCAATTCGCGAAGCTCTACCCGCTTTTGCTAAAAAAATACGCGGTTTTGATAGTAAAGATGCGATGTTAACGGGGGTCGAAACCAGAACCTCATCACCGGTGCAAATAAAACGCGGTAATGACTTCCAAAGCATTAATACCAAAGGGTTATATCCTGGTGGTGAAGGTGCAGGCTATGCCAGGCGGGATATTATCAGCGGGTATTGATGGTATAAAAATAGCACAAGCTGTCGCCTTAGATATGTTAAAGGAGCACGCCTAGATCCTTTCTGGTAAGAGGGCAACCTCTTACCTTTTTATTTGCATGGATACCCGCGCAACAATTATCAACTTCCCGAACTCGTCCATTTTTATATTCCTACTTTAGCCATAATGTGATGGATACTCGAACCTTTCAATATGCTATTTTATAGCTAGTATTCAACTCATAGGAATAGGAGGAATAATGAAAATAGTCTTACTTGATGCACAAACCCTAGGTGAGTGTGATTTAACTTTATTTACGCAACTGGGTGACTTTAATGCTTATCCGTTGACATCAACAGAGCAACGTTTAGCGCATATTGGTGATAATGAGATTATTATCACCAATAAAGTGGTGATTGATGAACAGGTCATTAAGGCAAACCCACAACTTAAATTGATCTGTATTACTGCGACGGGGACTAATAACGTTGATTTAATTGCCGCCGAAAAAGCCGGTGTTGTGGTTAAAAATGTGGCGGGTTATTCAACGGAAAGTGTCGCGCAATCGACCTTTTCGATGCTTTTTCAATTAGTACATCAAAGTCGTTACTATGATAATTACACGCGCTCTGGTGGGTGGTGTAGCAGTCCCATTTTTACCCACCTGCAGGACTCTTTTTTTGAAATCAAAGGCAAGCGCTGGGGAATTATTGGTTTTGGCGCGATAGGACGTCGAGTTGCAGATATTGCAACAGCCTTTGGTTGCGAGGTCTGTTATTTCTCAACATCAGGGAAAAACAGTCAACAGGCTTATCAGCAAGTTGATTTAGCAACGTTGCTTTCGAGTTGCGATATTATTTCTATCCATGCGCCACTTAATGAACAGACCTTAAATTTAATCGATGCGCAAGCATTGGCGCAAGTGAAAGAAAAAACCATTATTCTTAATTTAGGCCGTGGTGGCATTATCGATGAGTATGCGATGGCAAAGGCGATTGATAATGCTGGGCTATATCATGGTACCGATGTGTTAGCTGAAGAGCCAATGGTAGAAGGACACCCTTATTTATCCGTGCAAGCTAAGGCCCGTTTAGTGATCACGCCGCATATTGCATGGGCAAGTCGAGAGGCAAAGGAGACCTTAATTAAGGCCGTTGCTAATAATATTAAATCGACCTTTATGTAGATAAAAAAAGCCATTTATAGCATGGCTATAAATGGCTTTTTGATACTGAAAATAGTTATTTAACCAGGAAAGAACAGTAATTTAGCGAGGAACAATGCAGCTAAGAACCAAACACTTGCGCTCAGTTCTTTGGCTTTACCGCTGAATACTTTAATCGCAGCGAAGGCGATAAAACCAAGTGAAATACCATTAGCGATAGAGAAGGTTAATGGCATCATCAATGCGATAATGACCACGGGTGCCGCTTCTGTAATATCATCCCAATTGATTGATTTTAGTCCGCCAACCATCAACACTGCGACATATAATAATGCGCCAGCCGTTGCGTAACCTGGGATCATGCCAGCTAGAGGGGCAAAAAACAGTGACGCTAAAAAGAGTAAACCAACGACAACTGCCGTGAGACCTGTACGGCCACCTTCTGCAACACCAGCAATACTTTCAATGTAACTGGTTGTCGTTGATGTACCTAACATTGAGCCTGTAATAGAAGCACCACTATCTGCTAATAGTGCACGGTTTAAACGTGGTAAGTTACCCTGTTTATCGAGTAATTTTGCTTTATCTGCAACCGCAATGAGGGTGCCTGATGTATCAAATAGGTCGACAAATAGGAAGGCAAAGACAACACTTATCATGGCAACATTAAATGCACCAGCGATATCCATTTGCATGAAGGTTGGTGCGATGCTTGGTGGCATAGATATTATACCGGTGTAGTGCACATCTCCAACAATAATACCGATGATTGTAACGGCTAAGATAGCGAGCATAACGCCACCTTTAACTCGAAAATGCATTAATGCAATAACGAGGAAGAAACTTAAAGAAGCAAGTGCTGCCGGTAATGACTTCATATCTCCAAGTGAAACTAATGTCGCTGGATTATCTACCACAATACCTGAATTTTTAAGGGCGATTAATGCTAAAAATAGACCGATACCTGCGGCAATACCTTTACGCATTGGTAGTGGAATTGAATTAATTATCCACTCGCGAATTCTAAATAAGCTTAATACGAGGAAACAGCAACCGGATAGGAATACAGCGCCTAGAGCCACTTGCCATGTATAACCCATATCAAGTACAACGGCATAGGTGAAGAAGGCATTTAAACCCATACCCGGTGCTAGTGCAACAGGGTAGTTTGCATAAAAGCCCATAATAAAACAGCCTAGCGCAGCAGCCAGACAGGTTGCCACAAAGACTGCTCCTGAATCCATGCCCGTTGCAGATAACATTTGTGGATTAACAAAAATGATATAAGCCATGGTTAAAAAGGTGGTAAATCCCGCAACAACTTCCGTTCTTATTGTTGTGCCGTGTTCGCTTAATTTAAAAAATTTATCGAGCATAATATATCCATATTTATAGGGGTAAAATGTAAGCTATGTTTTAAAAGGTTTGTTTAAAAAATGGTCGGATTATAGGGGGATGTGTGAGGATAATCCAGTTATTAAAGTTTTTTTATTTCTCTTACGAGTTATTAGATTAATTAATGAACAATTAACTCGCACTGCATAGCTGATTGATTCGGCTATGCAGTGACGAAATGGGCTAGGTTAATTAGCGGCTTTGCTATTTACTCTGGATTCGAAAATAATACCTTGCGCATTAATATCGAGATTCATTTTCATGCGTGAGTCATAATCCATTAAAAATTCAGCCTCTTCAGGTATGCTTTCTGCCAGTTCTGCTGCAGATATAAGTGGATTAAACATCTTTTTAAAATCGACGGTAACACTATATAACCCATTTGCAGTAAGTTGTTCGGTTGCCAGTGTATCAGCGATTTCATTGCCTTTTTTGCCAGTATAAATAACGATATGTTTCCCTTTAATCGCCAGTTTAGGATCAATATTATACTCCTGCGGAATAGCTACAAATTCTTTTAAGTTTACGGGAGTGCCATTATTTTCAAGTTGGATAGTTTGTAGTTGGGGGATAAACATTTTAAGTGAGTTGAATAACAGCTGAGGTTGATCGGTTGATATTGTGACTAAAGCATCAAGATTTTCCAATATAGGTAATTCTTCTTCCTGATTTAATTGATAATCGATAAGGGCAACACTTAATCCTTTCATGCTATTTACCATAGCAGTTCCCATGCTGACCATGGTGACAGATTCTCCTGCGAGACTAATTTCGCTTTGCACTTGTGCAAGTAATGGACAGGTAAAGCTTGGTGTTTGTAGATCGCTCCAAATGGTATTAAGCGTACTACCCAATTGACTAACATCGATTCCTAAACCCATGGCAAACACATTATTATTGATATCATTTGCAAAGTTTGGAATATATCCTCGCAGACTGTTTAATGCATCAAGAATGACTTGATTCTTACTTTCAATAACCGTTGCGATAGTCACATCAGAGACTTTTTCATTAATGGCTAGTTGTGTATAACCAAATACTGTATTTGGCCAATTATTTGCAATACTCATTAATTCAGAGGCACATTCAGGTGTATGTAATTCAGCGAGGGCGTTTTCTTCCGCAAACTGTTTTTCTAAAGAAGTGATTTGACCCGCAAGTTGATTTGCGTTCTTGGTTGTCATCCCTTTAATTATTTCGACATGGTTAATAAAGCCAACACTCGCACGAGAAAAATCATGTGTTTTAATGATCTGTTCAATTTTGCCTGATTGGGCTAGGGAGTTATCTACTTTTGTTAGCCCAAGTGCTGTTGATAGCAATGTCGCTTCTTGATAAGCACTATTCATTGTTACTGTTAACATGCCATTATTAATCGCAACAATAAGCGCGAGTTTTGCTGGATCATTTGTCTCAGATAAGAGATAAGAACGATAATTTACCTTCTCCAAGGTGCCCATCGTAGAGGTAAAGCCCGTCTCTTGTTCATTTTTATCGAGCAATGCCCATAGCGCTTGTTCATCTTGCACTTCTATTTTAAATACAGGTAGCAGTCCTAACGTATAAAAATAGGCGCGTAATTTATCAGGAAAACCAAATGTTTTTAGCAGTTGTTCGGGATTTTGCAGCCCCATTTGATAACTTTTAAAGAGATTGAGGAAAAAGTTAACACGCGGATCATCATCAGAGTAGAGTGTTTCCATCGCTTGTGGCGAATCGGGTATGTTCATAGCTGGCAGAGAAGCAAGATACTCTTTTAAAGGAAATGGGTCGAGCATGCCTGTAAAAATAGGCGTATCTGCAGGGACATATTCTAAGATATTGTTTACATCGGCTTTAGATGGCGTTTGTTGTTGATTAAAAAGATAAGCACCAGCGCCGGCGGCCGCGACAATAGCGATGAGTAATATTTTTTTCACTGAATTCTCTCTAAGTTATGCATTGGTTGGTGTTGGATATTGCCATGTGACCTCAATATGTTGACTATGCATCTGAGATAACATGGATATATTACTGAAATAATGAAAAATAGTCTTGATTTATATCTATTTGTGACTTTTTGTTGTTGCTGGTTTGTGACAGTGCATCACATTTTTTCTTGATAGCGTAAATCGTGTAAGTTAAAGCCTAGGGTCATGGAGGTTTGCAGCGTTACTAGCTGCTTAGCAAGCAACGCCTGTTGTTGCTGTTGTAAAACTTTTTGGACGCGCTTGTCAGTTGTCTCGAGTGGTTGTTGTAAAATATTTTGTAAACTAGAATAGCTTTGTAACAATGCTAATGCTCCTTTACTACCGACCCCTTCAACGCCTTTAATTGCGCTGCCTGTGATACCTGTGATTGCCCAATAATCACATAACTGTTGACAGGATAACGTCATTTTATTTTTAACGCGTAGCGCATCAGTATAGGTTTGCTGAAAATAGTCATAGATAATGATATGGCTATTTAACAGCTGATAGAAGCCTTTGTCGGTTGATACAATAATGCATTTTTGTTGATTGTAGGCCATTTTATGTGCAAGGGTCGCGATAAGGTCATCCGCTTCATCCTGCTCAGTGACTAATGAGTCGACTCCTATTGCAAAGAATTGATCTTGTATCTGCTGTAAATTATTTTTTAGCAGGGAGGGGATCGGTTTTCGCCCCTGTTTATAGTTCGGATAGAGTTCATGACGCCAACTGTGGCTATGGCTATCAAAAACACAAATAGCATGGCTAGGTTGATGTAACTGTAATAATTTTTTTAATGCGTTACAGGCGGTTACTTCTGTTGCCAAAATGGCAGCTTGTGTTTCTCCATGTTGTTTTTCTTGTACGGCGTAAATGCGCCGCACAAGATTCATTGCATCTATTACAAGTAACGTTGATAGCATCTTTACTTGATAATCTCATAACAGGGGGTGTAAACCTAACCGGGTAATTTCATACGCCCTTGTTTAATAAAACTTTGTAGTAATTTATCAATTTTTTGCATTAGTGCTTTATCTCCTTTTATTTTAAAGGGGCCAAATTGCTCGACAGATTTGATCCCTTCATCTTTAACATTACCGCCTACAATACCTGAGAATAGTCGGCGCAAATTAGCGGCAAGTTGGTCGATAGGCTGATTGGCATCTAATTGAAGATTGGCCATATTTTCATGGTTAGGAATAAATGGGTGCTGAAAAGCATGATCTATTTTTAAAGACCAATTAAATGAGTAAGCATCACCAATGGCACGACGATAATCAGTCACTTTTTGCATGGATCTTTTAATAGTCTGTGCTACCAAGGCTGGGTCGGCTATGATTATTTCATAATGTTGTTGTGCTTCTTCACCGAGCGTATCGCCAATAAATTGATCTATTGCTTTAAAATAGGACTCACTCTCCTTGGGGCCCGTTAATATAATCGAGAAGGGCTGGCGTTTATTTTCAGGGTGCATCATTATCCCTAAAATATATAATAATTCCTCCGCTGTGCCGGGCCCGCCTGGGAAAATAATAATGCTATGAGCGATACGCACAAAGGCTTCTAGGCGCTTTTCAATATCAGGTAAAATAACTAATTCATTGACGATCGGGTTTGGTGGTTCAGCCGCGATAATACCCGGCTCCGTTAGACCAATATAGCGGCCATCATTGACACGCTGTTTTGCATGCCCAACAGCAGCGCCTTTCATTGGGCCTTCCATTGCACCCGGCCCACAACCGGTGCAGATATTAAGTTCTCTTAAGCCTAATTGGCTACCCACTTCTTGAGTGTAATGAAATTCGATATCATTAATTGAATGACCTCCCCAACATGCGATTACGGAAGGTTCTACACCTGCTCGTAAGGTATTGGCATTACGCAAAATAGAAAAGATCAAGCTGGTGGTCTGTGCAGAGTCATGTTCGTTATATTCAGAATGATAAATTTTTGAATTAACATATAAAATATCACGTAATACGGAGAATAAATTTTCTTGTATCCCTTTAATAAGCTCCCCATCGACAAAAGCCTCTTGAGGTGGATTTTTTAATTCAAGTTTCATCCCTCTCTCTTGGCGTAATACTTTGATTTCAAAATCGCTATATTTTTCTAAAATTTCTTTACTGCTATCGGTATGACTACCGGAATTTAATACCGCAAGAGAACAGTTACGAAAAAGTTGATAAATTTCACTGCTTGCACTGTGTGTTAATTGGTTTACTTCAAGCTGAGAAAGTAGTGCCATGCTGCCTACTGGACTGATATGGGAAATCATAATATGGCCTCTGTCTGTGATTAGATTTAATACCTATAGCATAAGCTAAAAAAATTTATTTACATTTTTATATTTAAAGCAATGAGTTATAGGTGCTACATCTTGATAAAAGAAATTGCACTTATTATCCGAATCTAGGGGTAAATAAGTTATGCTTCTTCTTTAAAAGTAATATAACAATCTCTGCCATTATCTTTAGCGTGGAAAAGTGCCTTGTCCGCGCGCTCAAAAGCTGTCTCAATACTATCCCTTTTTGTAAAGCTAGTGCAACCGATGGAAATCGTAATACTGATATTCTCTTTTTTGAATTTAAAGGGAATCGACCGTATTTTCTCACAGAGTTTATCTAATAAGTTCTGTGCTTGTTGCTGATTGGTCTCTGGTAGTAAAAGTACAAATTCATCACCACCGTAGCGAGCAATAAAGTCTGTATTACGCAATGATTTTTGTAGCATTAATGCCACGACACTAATTACTTTATCTCCTGCAACATGGCCAAAGGTATCATTTATTTTCTTAAACTTATCAACATCTATAATAGCGATGCTCAGGTCATTGTTATAACGGGTATAACGATTATATTCTATCGATAAACGTTCGTTCCATGCGGCTCTATTGGGTATTTTTGTTAAGAAGTCTGTTTGTAATTGCTTCTGTTGATCTTTTAGTGTGCGTTGATAATGTTTAGTTTTATTCTGTAGATCTTTTATTTCCCGTGCCATGGTATGAAATTTTTGCAGTACTTGTGCCTGTTTTTGTTCGTCATCCGTAGCTTGTGTTAAGTAACTCATCGTTTCAATATAAGAGATGATACCTGCTTGTAAAGAAGAAAAATCGGTATGTTGTCGGACTTCATGGCTTAATCTATCGACTCGTTTGTGCATTTTTTTGATGCACTGAGATTGATCTGCGAATAATCCATCTGCTTGTTTAAGGTTGTCGGTAAAATCAATATTAAACTTTGTTAGACTGTCGTTAAGCGTGTAAAGAAAATGGCGGGATGAGCGCCGCTCTTCACGCGTGCTATCGATGATAATTTCAATGATACGGATACATGATTCAGGTAATTGCTGTAAGCAGGTACTTTTTTCCATTGTTTGATGGATATGCTTAATTTTATTCAAATAGGCACTGTCGATATCTAAGGAGAGAATGAGTCGTAGTAGTTCTTCATTGAACTCATAAAGTATCTGTTGACTATCAATATGCGGCACAAGGGAACTGCTTTTGTTATTCAATTGATTGATAACGCGTTGATATAGTCTGATTATTTCAGAAAGCTCATTATGGTGGTCAATAATGGTGTAGGGGCATTGAGTATTTTTTGTTTGTGTTAGCTTATTTAGAATAGCATCGGGTAATTCGGGAATTTTTTGTATCTGTAATTGCGATTGAGAAACTAATAAACGTCCCTCTGAGAGGGTTTCTTGTAATGGATATTCTGTTGCATCTAGCTCTTCTAAGCACTCTTTTGCTAGGGCTTGGGTGGTTGCATTAGATGCACTGTTTTGTAATTTATTTAATAAATTTACTTTGTAGCTATCAAAAGATTTGCTTTGTAGAGAGGCTCTTTCTAATAATTTTTTGAGTAAATTGATAACATCCACTGTTAACATAAAGGGTATTCCATTTCTAAAATTAAATTGCAAATATGATTATCAGTAACTTTGCTTATGGGGGCAAGGAACAGTAAATCATATTTACTATTAAAAGCACAATAATTAAATAATTTGTGTGAATCTAAGAGCAATTAAAACAATTAATCCTTTAGAGCTGGCCAGGTAAACGTATAGTCTGGGTGGCTACTATTGATTTTAATCAACCCTTTGTTAATTGCTATTTGCGTTGCATTCCATAAATCGCCATCTAAAAATGCAGGTTGTAGGTTATCAATTGCATAAAGTTCTACCCAGCTATTTTTATGTAAAGTGTGACCAATTTGATTCGCTGCAGACATCGCTAGAATGCTTAGTTTTAAGGTACGATTTGCAGACAGTGCTCTACTTGAATTTTTTAAAAAAGGAAAGGTAACAAGACCACAGGCGATACTATTATCTATCTGATTATCTTCACTAAAAACAGTAAAAAAAGTTTCTATTTGGTCAAATAGTGCTTGTGCTGAACCATATTCCTTTTGCTTACCCACAAACAGTATTTGGTTATCTCGTAATTGAAAAAATGCCATGTTATTGAGAAATTGTTTTTTTATGGCCGCACCAAATCGATGCTCTATTTTAGAAGCTTCATTACTGCCTTTTAATTCATTTAAATTATTTAAAAATGGGAAATTGACCAACATGTAGTAAAGAGGTTCACCGTCGTATAACGTATTGAAATTATTATTTCTTGCATATTGTAAAGGTAATTTAGTGCGTTTATGTATTGCTAATTGTTGCTGCTTGTGGCGATTACTTCTATTGAGATTTTTATTTCTGGTGACGGTATAAAAATATAGAACACTCACTAAAATTAATAGTAGTAATGCACAGTTAGCTAATGTCTTTTGTTCTGAACTAAGCTGCCGTAGGTGTGTATTCTGTGCTTCTAACTGTTCTTGATTTTGAGTTTTTTCAAAAAGTTGCAGCTGTTCGCTAATTTGTAATTGTTGTAATTCTAACAGCCCTTGTTTGATGCGATTCTGTAGCGCATGAAAGTTTTTAAAATGTAAAATGGCGAGCTGTAAATTGCCAGTTAGCTCATAGCTTAACGCTAACATTTCAAAGGCTTGTGCACGTAATGGTAGATATTTGTTATCACTTAGTTGGAGTGCTTTTTCGAGCTGAATAATCGCGAGAGCGGGATCCTTATTCATGATATTTAGCTGTGCAAGAAGTAATAAACACTCTATTTGAAAATGAGTTAGCTTTAAACGTTTAAAGTGGTAGCGTGCATTTTGTAGGTATTTTTGTGCGAGTTGAAACTGTTTAGCATCATTATCTTTTTGCCCATTGGCAAGATAGGTGCGACCTATCTCAAGATAAATATGTGGCAGTAGCGAGTTATGTTTATTTATTTGAACTAATTCAAGGGCATTAAAAAGATAAATGAGAGATTCATTAGTCCCATTTTTTTGTCTTTCTAAAATGGCATATTCGATTAGGCTATCTGCTTGTTTGACATTGTTTTTAGTTTTTAAATAAAATTCGATACGTTGTTTAGCAAAAACCAACGCCGTTGATATGCGATATTGTTTTGCATAAATTTCTACTAAACTTTTTTTTACTAAACCATTCAGTTCTACTAATGTATTTTGTTCTGCTAGTTTATTCGCTTGCATAAACGCTGAATTGGCGAGTTGTGGTTGATTGATTTGATTGTAATAGAGGCCGTAGTAATAGATCAACCAAGCCTTTAACTTGGAGTCATTATTGTCTTTTATGCGTTTTTTTATCTCTTCTAGGGCATTTAATGTATCTTGATATAAATTTTCCTGTAATGATAAATTAACGATGGCAAAGAGTATCTCTATGGTGAGATTAGGCGAATCAGAAAAAGCCCCAGTTTCAAGGTTATTTAGGCTATCATGTAACATTTTTAATAGTGTTGAGTTGGTTAGCTGCGACCTATTTTGTGGTGGTATGGTTAAGGCAATTAAATTTAATATATTGATATTGTCACGAGTAAAACCATTATTTTGTAAAATGGGATGCAATAAGTTAATTGCATCTTCGTAATTTTCTAATTGTGTATAGCAAAATGCCAGTAATTGCACCGCGCCTAGATTGGCTATTTTCTTAGGCACATTGTCATTGTGCTGTGGCCATGAATTTAATTCGAAATATTTTTGTTGGCTAATATAACGCTTGGTTTTTTCTACGCAATTTAATGGATCATTATAACGATCATTACTCGCCTCTCTCAATGGCATACTAACCGATGTTTCTACCAGTTCAAACGCACCTACAGTGAGGCTGATTTGCAATAAAAATAGCGCAAACATTGTGCGCATATATAAGCCAATATATTTCATAACATCCGATTTTATTGTCGTAATAAACGTAGATTATTAACACTTTCGATGCTGTTCGTCGATCGTAATGGGTTGATATCTAAACCACCTCGGCGAGTATAACGCGCATAGACTGAAAGCGAATCTATTTGTGCAAATTTCATGAGGTCGCAGTAAATTCGTTCGACACACTGCTCATGGAATTCATTATGCTGACGAAATGATATTAAGTAACGTAATAATTTTTCTCTATCAAGCTTTTGTCCTGTGTAGCTTATTTCTACACTTCCCCAATCCGGTTGGTTAGTGATTAAACAGTTTGATTTTAAAAGATGTGAATATAATGTTTCTGTCACTATTTGATTACCACCAATGTCCTGCAAGTAGTCACTTGTGAATTGGTAGTTATTAACCGCTATATCCAAATCATCGATGCAATGCCCCTTGAAGGTGCCTAACTTATCCGTAAATTTATCTAAATTGTCATTAATTTCAACACGCACGCTTTTGTTGGCGACCTTTGACAAATCTGTTGTTAATCTTTCTTGCACTTCAGTGAGGCAAGAAAATTGAGTTTGATTAAAGCTATTTAGATAGAGTTTAAAAGATTTTGATTCAATTAAGTTGTCACTATCAAAGGGGATAGTGACAACCGCCGTTGCAACAACCGGTTTACCTTTGCTATTTAACCAAGATAATTCATAAATATTCCATAAATCATAGCCAACAAAGGGTAAATTATCGGCGCTTATTTTTAATTCATCGCGATTCAAACTACGGGGAACTCCCTGTAACAAAGACGCATCATAGTGATCTTTATATTCACTGTTCTTTCCTAGAGAGAGGTTTTGTAATGCGCTACTATTTTTGTAAAGGTGCTTATCGGTCATAATGGGATCGCTTTTTGAAATTTTTCAGCTAATTAAATTGAGTTTGAGTATACAATAATGCCATTGTAAACAAACTATAGAAATATTCGAGCAATGAATACTCCAACTGAGCAACAATTATTGGCACTTTTAGATCGTCAAAAAGCGCTTTGGCAAAGTGAAAAAAAGTGTCTTCCTCAATTGCCCTTTGATGAACAATGGCGATCACCCTGTGAAGTCGGCGAAGAGCAGAACGGTTATATCTCTTGGGCAGCGGTTAAGCGTGACACAAATACGGATTTGCATAATATCGAAGAAGCACTGGGTATCGAGCTTCATCCTACGATCAGCGTTTTCTTTTGTAGCGTCTATGCGGGGGAGTTACCCTGTACCTTTGATGGTCATCCCATTCAATTAATTCAAGTTTGGAATGAAGAGGATTTTAGGTTATTACAGGAGAATATGATTGCTCATTTTATGATGCAAAAACGGTTAAAAAAACCAGCGTCGATGTTTATTGCCAGTTGTAGTGATGAGATGCAGATCATCTCTATTTTAAATGAAACAGGGCAAGTACAGTTAGAGACACTTGGTAAAGGGCAGGAAGCTGTTTTGGCGGAAAATTTGGCTGATTTTTTAGCACAATTAACCCCTGTTATTGAATAACAACAGATTTTGTAATGAATATGCTTCACTCCTGTTAAAAGTAACCGATTAGTTATTTTTACTAGAGACATGCGCAGTCGGTACTCCCTATACTGTAAGTAGCATTTCGCTTTCAGGGAGATAGAATAATGATTACTAAAACACTGCCGTTAACCGATTTACATCGCCATTTAGATGGCAATATTCGTATTAATACCATTTTGGAGTTGGGACAGCACTTTGCATTAGCGTTGCCTGCAAATACTATTGAGGCGCTTCGTCCTCATGTTCAAATTGTTGAAACTCAGCCCGATTTACTTGGATTTCTTGCAAAATTGGATTGGGGGGTAGCGGTATTAGGTGACTTAGATGCGTGTCGTCGTGTTGCCTATGAAAATGTTGAAGATATAAAAAATGCGCAAATTGATTATGCTGAATTGCGTTTTTCGCCTTATTATATGGCGCTTAAACATAACTTGCCCCTTGCCGGTGTTGTTGAAGCCGTTGTCGATGGTGTGCAGGCCGGCTGTCGAGATTTTTCTGTAAAGGCCAATTTAATTGGGATTTTAAGTCGTACCTTCGGTCAACATGCTTGCCAGCAAGAACTCGATGCGTTGTTAACACAAAAAGATAAGTTAGTAGCCATCGATTTGGCGGGGGATGAACTTGGACAGCCGGGGGATTTGTTCACTCAACATTTTCGTCGTGTTCGCGATGCTGGCTTACAGGTTACCGTGCATGCCGGTGAAGCCGCTGGTGCTGCCAGTATTTGGCAAGCGATTACTGAATTGGGGGCGACGCGAATAGGCCATGGTGTTAAGGCGATCGAAGATCTCCGTTTGATGGAGTACTTAGCGACGCAGCAAATAGGTATTGAATCCTGTATCACTTCGAACATACAAACAAGTACGGTAAAAAGTTTTGCCGATCACCCCATCCATCATTTTTTACAGCAGGGGGTGCGAGCTTGTTTAAATACCGATGATCCCGCTGTCGAAGGTATTGAGTTAGCGCATGAGTACCACATAGCATCTAGTAAAGTAGGGTTATCTGAGGGCGCGATTCGTCAAGCGCAGGTCAATGGGTTGGAATTGGCTTTTTTATCTGTTTCTGAGAAACAGGCATTACGGGCAATCGCGGCTAAACGTGGTTAATTTGTTATTGATGGCCATTTTACCTTTGCTACGTCAAGGTGCATAGTCAGCAAGAGCAATAGCCCTATGTTGTAAGTGATTAACGCTTATCTATAGTGACCTCTTGCTCTTGTCTCCGAACTAATGGCTGATGAAGCATCTTGAGGTGATTTAGGGCTCTGTTTTTTTGTGCTAATGCCTGTTTGTAGTTCATCGATATAAATATCAAATTTATCCAATACTATATCTAATGCTGAGGTCGCCAAATTAAAAAAGGCTTCAGCGGATATGTCCACTCTTTCACTTAATATTTTCCTATTGATTGTCTGTAAAAGTTCTTTTAACAATTGTGTATTGAGCGCATGGTTTTGCTGTGTTAAAAATTTATCGATGCAGTTTTGTAGATAATTAAGCTTTATTTTTTGAGAGGGGGAGTAAATTTTAGCCGCTGCGATGCTGGTTCCGATTGCTCGAACTTGTCCGATATGTTCTGCCGTGGTCAGTAATTGTGACCAGAGAAAGTTGGCGTTATCTTTATCACTGGTCAGCAGTTCCTGTAAATGATGATTATCTGCGCACTCTTCTATAAGATTAAGTATATTAATAATTAAGTTGCCATGTTGTCTAAAGTTATGAGAGCTTTCATATTTTGTATAATTAATGGAAAGACGTAACCAGTGATCATTTATGCCGTTCCAAATTTGATTGTCGCTGACCCATCCCTTTTTAATATTTATCTCTTTTATCTGTTTATTTATCGCTTCCTTAATGATATTTATGCGCGGTAATAATGAGCTGTCTCCATGTAAATAGCCCATGGTTAAGCCTCTGTGCTGTTGGATATTAGTCAATAACGCTTTAAAGGTTTTTAACCAGAGCAGCCCCTGTAAATAACGTTGTTTTTGATTTTCCTTTATTTTTCTTTGGTGAAGAAAAAGGGGCAGGAAAGTGACGCTAAAAATTAGCAATAACAATATGGCTATATTAATGAATGACATGGCAATCTCCATCATCGACTATAAATAAGCTGCGTTGGTCTGTGACATCGTCAATATGAATACCAATCTGCGTAACTGTTCGAGCTTATTGGTTAGAATAATAAGTAGCTGGGTTGCATTCAATCGTAATAGTCTGCTATTACTCAATCATGCGCCTTGCTCTCTCTCTTTTCCTTAACAAGCTATGACTACAATATTATCCAGATTGGTATCATCCCCTAATGGTAAGAGAAGGTTTGTTTTGTGCTGCATTTTGCTGCGCAAGTAAGCGAGTGACATTTAACGGCAACTCTAACTAGAATGCTAACCTTGTTTATCACTTAATTGTTTAAGCCGTTGCGCTATTTATTGCCGCTTTTTTTACCGTTGCTGGTTTGATCATTTCGACTTTACGTTGTTTCTCGTATAGGAAGGTTAATACCTCAGAGCGCAGTCGGTTGTATTCGGCGTCCTTAGAAAGGCTCAGTCTGTCTCTTGGGCGTTCCAATTCAACTTGCAATATTTCACCAACCGTTGCCGCAGGCCCATTGCTCATCATGATGATCCGGTCTGAGAGCAGCACTGCTTCATCAACATCATGGGTTATCATTATTACCGTATTATTGAGTTCATTTTGAATTTCCATTAGAGAATCTTGCATGTGCGCCCTTGTTAGTGCGTCTAATGCGCCGAAGGGTTCATCCATAAGTAACACTTCGGGTTGCATTGCTAGCGCGCGAGCAATACCTACTCGTTGCTTCATGCCTCCGGATATTTCACTCGGGCGCTTATCCATAGCATGATCCATATGTACTAGTTTGAGGTTATGCTCTATCCACTCGCGTTTTTCAGACTTGTTCATTTTTCCGGCAAAAACCTCATTAACCGCTAATTCAACATTTTGATATGCTGTTAACCAAGGCAACAGCGAGTGATTTTGAAAAACCACTGCGCGTTCCGGTCCCGGTTCCCTCACTTCTCGACCATTGAGTATGATGCCACCTTTAGATGCTTGATAAAGACCTGCGACGACATTTAGTACCGTGGATTTTCCACAGCCAGAATGGCCAATTAATGAGACAAACTCTCCTTTTTTTATTTGTAAATCAACATCCTTAAGGGCTGTGAAATCGCCAGTCGGTGTTGGGAAAACCATATCAATATGGCTAATATCAAGAAATGCTTTCATTATTATTATCCTTAATGTGAATGCGTTAAACGGTGACCGTCGATTTATCCCAAGATGCCATACGTTGTAATTGCAACATGCCTCTATCGAGAATAAAACCAATGAATCCAATGACAATGACCGCCGCCATAATACGGGCTAATGAATTTGAACTGCCATTTTGGAATTCGTCCCAGACAAACTTTCCTAGCCCTGGATTTTGTGCCAACATTTCGGCGGCAATAAGTACCATCCAAGCAACGCCAAAGGATAAACGCATGCCGGTAAAGATCATTGGTATTGAAGCGGGTAGGACAATTTTTTGAATATGTTTGTGCATCGGTAGACGCAATACACGGCTGACATTTTTTAAATCTTGATCTAGTGTAGATACACCAATCGAAGTGTTAATGACCATTGGCCACAAACTACATAATGTTACCGTCATCATTGAGTTGAGAAATGATTTTGATAACATGGGATCATCGGAAATATACAGCGCACTGACCACCATCGTCACCAACGGTAACCATGCAAGCGGTGATACAGGCTTAAATATTTGTATAATAGGGTTGACCGCTGAGTTTAAGTTTTTACTTAATCCCATTGCAATACCTAATGGAATTGCAATAATTGCTGCGAGTAAAAAGCCACTACTCACGGTAATTAAACTGGTGACGATTTGATCGAAAAAAGTCTCTTTACCCGTGTATTTTCGATCCTTTGCTTGATAGCTTGGATCTTTGGCTATTCTGGCATTATTGCGTACCTCTTGGCGTTGGTAGAACTTTTGTGCTTTTTCTCTTTCCGTTTGATGCTCATCGTATAATGTCTGAAATTGTTGTAAAACAGCCGTTGGGCCAGGAAAATCGCCCAATGATGTGTGAATGTTTTTGGCTGTAATTGTCCATAGTAGTAAAAATATCGTAATACCTAAAAATGGCAGAAGTAGTAACTGACAAACAGACTTAAATAGGCGTTGTAGATTAGCGCTAGAAGATGTCGCTGTGACTAATTTATTGGTCAGTGAGCTAATTGTCATAATAAATCATCCTTTTGGTTAGACCAACATTTGTTAAGCGGTTGGTCTAACTGATTTGCTGTTATTTTGCTGAAATTACAGTTTGTTATCTTTTTTAAGACCAATTTTAAAAGAATCTATGTAAGCATTTGGTGTATTGCCGTCATAAACTAAATTGTCAATAAAGTGTGTTTGTGGTGCTCTAAAACCGGTTTCTGTTTTAAAGTCAGGAAAGTCTTTTGCATCGGCTAACTTCTCCTCAATTAATGATTGTGCTGCTAATTGGTATATATCAGGACGATAAACTTTTTTCGCTAAATCCTTATACCATTGGTCGCTTTTTGCCTCTGAAATTTGTCCCCAGCGACGCATTTGTGTTAGATACCAAATTGCATCGGAATAGTAGGGGTAGGTTGCGTTATAGCGGAAGAATACATTGAAATCTGGTACTGAGCGTTTATCTCCTTTTTCATATTCAAACGTCCCTGTCATGCTGTTAGCGATAACATCATAATCAGCCCCCACGTAATTTGACTGCGATAATATTTTGACCGCTTCAGGGCGATTAGCATTATTGTTATCATCTAACCAAATCGCCGCTCTGATCAGTGCTCGGGTTAAGCGAATGGTGGTATTCGGATATTTTTTAGCAAATTCAGCCGTTACGCCAAACACCTTTTCGGGATTGTTTTTCCATATCTCATAATCGGTAACAACGGGTACGCCAATACCTTTGAATACCGCTTGTTGATTCCAAGGTTCACCGACGCAGTAGCCGTATATTGTGCCCGCTTCTAAAGTGGAAGGCATCTGTGGTGGTGGCGTCACAGAAAGGATTGCATCGGCACTAATGTGGCCACTTGTATCGCCTTTGTGGGGAGCATAGTATCCGGGATTAATGCCACCAGCTGCTAACCAATAACGTAGTTCGTAGTTATGCGTAGAAACGGGAAAAACCATACCCATATTAAAGGGTTTACCCTGTGCTTTGTAAGCATCGACGACAGGCTTTAATGCATCGGCTTTTATCGGATGAACGGGCTTCCCATCAGCTTGCTTGGGGATATGAGGTTTCATTTGAGCCCAAATGTCATTCGATACGGTAATCGCATTACCGTTTAGATCCATGGAGAAGGGCGTAATAATGTCTGCTTGAGTGCCATATCCCATCGTTGCAGCAAGGGGTTGTCCTGCTAGCATATGTGCGCCATCTAGAGTGCCATCAATTAAGCCGTTGAGTAAAACCTTCCAGTTAGCTTGCGCTTCGATAGTGACGTATAGCCCCTCATCTTCAAAGTACCCCTTTTCATAGGCGATGGCGATAGGCGCCATATCGGTGAGCTTGATGAAGCCGAATTTTAGTTCATCTTTTTCTGGCATGCCTAGCTTTTGACTTTGCGCAGTAGCAATCAGCGAAGCTGAAATTGCAAAGCTTATGATTAATTTCTTAAATACAGATTTAATCGGTTTTGTCCCACTCATAGTAAAGTCCTTTTATTCTTATTTAATGTTGTATGATTAATAGTATTGTGGCGAATGTTCTTATTTTTATATTGTCACCTCCTAGTGCTTTATTTTTATCTGTAACAGACCGCTGACTTCAATAACGTTATGCGCAATAACCGCTAAGGATTGCCCATTATCTATTGCCATTTGGCGTAAGTTTTCATCTGCTTGCTGCTCTGATATGTTTTTTTGTTGCATAAGTAATCCTTTTGCTTGTTCTAATAATTTTCGTGTTATCAGCTCTGTCTTGGCCTGCTCTAATGCTTCACGCAGTGCTTGATGTTCTACAAATCGTTGTTGTGCCACTGAGATGATGCTATTGAGGCGATCAGCTGGCACCTTATCGACGATATAACTACTGACGCCTGCTTTTATTGATGCTTGCATTGATAGGGGGCAATCTTTTTCAGCAAAAATAATTACGTTTAATGGCGCTAATTGATGTATTTTTGCCAGTTCATGTAATGTTTTTTGGCTAGGCTGAACAATGTTGAGGAGTAGTAAATCGGGTTCATATTTACTGATCTCCTCATAAAGAGTCGTTTCCCCATGAAGGTGCTTACAAATAACATATCCAGAATTTTCTAGCGTCTGTTTCAAAATAGAGTGATGCGTGAACTGCTCCTCCACCAGCAAAATAGAATTACTTTGATGTTGATGATTTTCTCTATCTGTCTTATTCATTTCATTGCCCATCAATTTAATTAATAAATGCGTAACAATTATTTAACACTCTCTTGTTGGGTTAATAGCAAATCTGATGCCACTTATTTATTTTCTTTAATATCAGTGTGTTGCTTTGTTTTGTGGTTTTTTAGTATAGATAGATGCACCACGGTTAATGATTTTTAATCGAATTGCACCAGAATGGTTAGCATGTGGGAAGTCGGTAAGTTTTTTTAGGGTATTGATTATTTGGCTTTTTTTTTTGTTACTATTATAGTTTTTAACTGTGAACTTTTTATTAGAGGAAAAATGATGAGTGATTTTATAAACCATGCGGTGACGGTTTTTTTGGGTTTTTTTGCAATTATGAATCCAATTGCCAACACTGCGATTTTTGCAGGTTTGGTGGCGAACGAAATCGCCCCGAACAGATTAAAATAGCGATCAAGTCGTTGTTTGTTGCCTTTTTAGTGATTGTTGCATTTGCTGCCCTTGGTAAGGCTATCTTCCATCTTTTTGGGATCACTATGCCAGCCTTACGAATTGCCGGAGGTATTTTGGTCTTCTTGATTGGTTATCATATGTTACAAGGTAGTAATTCTAAAATGCATGATTCAGAGTCAGCCGATGAAGATGATGATATTGCTATTTCACCGCTGGCTGTACCTCTTTTAGCGGGGCCAGGAACAATAGCGACAGCGATGAATTTTGCAGCTTCAAAGGGGATGACTGAAGTTGGGCTGACGATTGCCATGTTTGCCGTGCTTTGTTTGATAACCTTTGTCTGTTTTATGTTTAGTGCCAGAATTGTCGCTGTTCTTGGTAAAGGTGGGTTAAGTATTGCCACTCGTTTAATGGGATTGATTCTTGCTGTTATTGGTATACAGATGCTTTTAGAAGGTATCTCAGGTTTTGTTCATTTTATTAACCTGTAGTATGGTGTTGGTTTACTCTCTCTCATATTAAATGAAATTGTTTATGTAGGGGAATTGTTTGTATCAACTTATTTTTTATGTGCCTAGCACTCATCTTGAGCAAGTTAAAAGCGCGCTTTTTAAGGCTGGGGCTGGAAAAATAGGCCATTATGATTGTTGTGCTTGGCAAACTTTAGGTACTGGTCAATTTAGACCGCTCTCCGCTAGCTCCCCGTTTTTGGGGAACATTGATCAGTTAGAGTGTGTCGCGGAGTATAAAGTCGAAATGGTTTGTGCTAAGGCATCAATAAAAAACGTTTTACAGGCGTTGATTGCTGAGCATCCCTATCAAACACCAGCTTATAGCGTCCACGCTATGATGACCTTAGCGGATTTTGATGATTAATGTTCAGGCTGAGTATGTTCAATAATGAACGCTTTTGCCTGTTCACTGATTGTGCTTTTGGAAATATAATGGCTTCCCCCATTGTTAGCTATTAACAGTAATCCTTTGCTTGTCTCTTCAACGTTAGCAATATCTCCCCAAAGCAGTTGACTGTTATTGTATACACTTTTTATTTCAATGCCTTTATCATCAATAATTAAATGGATAGTATTGCCTGAATTTCTGCTCCATACCTGTCTAGTAAGCCACCACGCTCGTCGATAGCGAAAGCTAAACCACTCTACTATGACCAATGCTAAGAGAAAGTAGCCTAATATATCTTCATCATCAGTGAAAATAAAAATGGCAATAGCCGCAGCAATGAGTAGTGCCATAAATTTATATCGTGGCGTCTTATTTTTGCTAAATGGTAAAGATTCATCATAGCACTCTTGCAGATGTTCGCGGTTGAGTGAAAACTCTGATTGAAAACGCATAGTTAGGCCTTATACTGTTCATCGATTATTTAAATGGTAACATGTTTTTACTAAATAACGCGATGTTAGCAATATTTAAAGGTGGAAGAATAAAATGGAAAAAGAGACAAAAATAGTGAGTCTAGGCCGCGATAAAAAATGGACCAATGGGGCTGTGAATCCGCCTGTATTTAGAGCTTCAACTATTTTATTTGCAAGCATGGAAGAGATGAATTACGCGGCTAAAAATCGTGCCAATGGTGAACCTTTTTACGGACGTCGCGGTGGGCCAACTCACTTTGCCTTCCAGGCTGCAATTTCTGAACTCGAAGGCGGGGTGGAACTGCACTCTACCCATCGGGCAGTGCAGCAATCAGTGCGTCATTATTGAGTTTTTTAAAGTCTGGTGATCATCTATTAATGGTTGATAGTGTTTATGAACCGACTCGTGCGTTATGTGACAATTTATTAGCCGGATTTGGTATTGAAACAACCTATTATGATCCATTGATTGGTGCGGGTATCGTTGATTTAATAAAAGAGAACACCAAGGTGTTATTTTTGGAATCTCCGGGCTCAATTACCATGGAAGTGCAAGATGTACCGACATTAAGTGCGATTGCACATGATCACGATATGGTTGTGATGTTAGATAATACCTGGGCATCACCTATCAATTCTCGCCCCTTTGATATGGGGGTTGATATATCAATTCAAGCTGCAACTAAGTACATTGTTGGGCATTCTGATGTGATGATAGGTACAGCCACTGCCAATGAAAAATGTTGGGATCAACTTCGTGAGAATAGCTATTTGCAAGGGCAATGTACTTCTCCTGATGATGTGTATCTAGCTAGTCGCGGTTTACGCACACTGGCTGTGCGTATGGCGCAACATGAAAAAAATGCACTGCAGGTCGCTAACTGGTTAGCTGAACGACCAGAGGTCGATAGTCTTCGTCACCCCGCTTTTCCTAGTTGCCCAGGACATGAATTCTTTAAACGTGATTTTAGTGCTTCGAATGGGTTATTTTCTTTTATTTTAAAAGAGGGAAATCAACGGGCTGTGACCGCTTTTGTTGAGAATATGAAACACTTTAAAATGGGGTTTTCATGGGGAGGTTATGAAAGTCTTATTTTAGGTGTGTTTGGCATTGATAAATTGCGTAGTGCAACACAATGGGATAGCAGTAAACCTCTTATTCGTTTGCATATTGGCCTTGAAAATGTTGATGATTTAATTGCCGATTTAGAGGCCGCTTTTGTGCGTTTTAATGGTGCATTAAATAACGGTAAATAAAGAGGTAAAGAAGCGTACTTTAGTACGCTTCTATTTGTCGCCATGGGGCGCGTTTATTATAATAGATGACCTATTCGTTAATTAAATGGATAAGTGGCTCTTTAGCTAGATGGGCTTTATCAATTTGTTGCAGTTTGTTATGGCTTATCATAGCTCGTATCCCGTCAATATATGCTTGCCCACGTTCCGAGTAGTTATGCAGCGTACCCGCTAAGAGGTAACCTGTGATCGATTTTTTTTCAGCGCGTAATTTACTGCGTAAAGTGCGTAAGCTTTGATAAGCATTATTGCTGTTAACATTTAGCATATAAGCCTCAACGGAAGCGAGTGGGCTATCAAAACGTGCCACACCATAATTCCCCAGCTCGCTTCTTTGTGCCAGGGGCTTCATCCCTTTACCGGTAAAATCCCATTGACCAAAAAAGGCATTGCCCTCTAGGGTAAAACGAGATGTTGCCCAACCACTCTCTTCAGCGGCTTGTGCCAGCACGAGGGAGGGCGGTAGGATATCAACGCGTTTTAATAATGTTTTACGCGCATTTTCATCGATCTGTTTTGTTTGATCGTCAATCACTTTATATTTTAATGCGAGATCTCTTAGTTTTTCTGAGTTTAATGGACTCGTTTTGACTATTTTTCGTTCAGCTAAAATTTGTTCGTTGGCCATCAATGCAAGTGGTGCCATAAGGCGAAAAAAGACCATTTTTTTCGTTTGTACTGGTAGGTTTTTTGAGCTTTCAGCCCATTTTTCTCCAACGCCTGCAAATGTCATTCTAGGGATTTCATGATTTCCCTCAGTCCATTGCTGATCGGTGTATTGGTATTTATCAAATAAGGTATATAAATCATCTAATGAAGAAATAGGCACATTGATGACTTGTTTATCACTGTTTTCAGAGCAAGCTGTGATAAACAAGCCTCCTGCGATAACTAAAGCAATGCAAGCGAATAGGCGTTTTTTCATAGTATGAGTTCCTCGTTTATAAAAATTATTTTATGGTGAGCTGGATAACATGAGCCATATAATATTCCCAGTGAACGTTATTTGTTTACAAATCATATTAGTTCAAATTTTTTACTATGGCTGCGTCACGAAATGGAGTGGATTATAATTGAATTAGGCGATTTGTGTTTTTTATTTATTAAATAGTTATAATAGCGAATAGGATCAATACTTATTTTACAATACTTATGGAAGGAGTCCCCCTATGCGCCCATTGCGTCCTCTATTTAAATTTTCGTTACTTGCGGTAATATTAGGAGTGGCGGCATGCTCTAGTTCTCCGACGGGGCGGCAGCAAGTTTTACTGTTTTCTGGTAACGATATGTCACAACTTGGAGCACAATCATTCTCTGAGTTAAAAAAACAGGAGAAGATTGAGAGCGATCCTAAAATAAATAAGTATGTACAATGTGTTAGCTACGCAATTACCCGCACGTTGCCTGCACCCAAAGATTTTAACGAGTGGGAGGTGGTGGTATTCGATAGTGAACAAGTTAATGCTTTTGCATTACCAGGGGGGAAAATAGGTGTATATACGGGTCTTCTTAATGTAGCTAAAAATCAAGATCAGTTGGCCACGGTCATTGGCCATGAAATTGCTCATGTCCTTGCTAATCACGGTAACGAAAGGCTATCTCAAAGTCAGGTAGTCGATATGGGGTTACAACTTTCTAGCGCCGCAATGAGCGGAAGTGAATATCAAGGCATGGCGATGGCCGGACTTGGGCTAGGGGCTCAATATGGGATTCTTATGCCCTATGGTCGAGCACAGGAGTCTGAGTCTGATATTCTTGGTTTACGTTTAATGGCTGCAGCCGGGTTTGATCCGCAGCAGAGTGTGGAGTTATGGAAAAATATGGCAGCGGCTTCGGGGGGGAACCAACCCCCTGAGTTACTCTCAACACATCCATCTCATTCCACTCGAATTGAAGATTTACAAAAAGAGATTGCCAAACTTTCTATAACCCCTGTCAAACGTCAAAATTGTCAGCAATAAGATTGTAATGACCATAATATTTGTCAGGTGCTCGCTCAGGTGTTAGAGCGTGTTGTGACACGAGGGGATGCGAGGTTGATAACGATAAATCAACCTCACTCTATTTTTGATTTTAGTTAAAATTGCTGGCTATATTGTAGCGCGAGTAGTATTGCATTGGCATGCGTCGTTGCATGTAAGTCAGATATTTCTACACCGTCACTTTCCGTTGATTCATTTACCTTGACGTCTTTACCCAGTAAGTAAGTTGCACCAAAATCAACATTTGCGTTCTCATCAATATGGTAGCTAACACCTGCTGAGAACCATTGGCGATCTGAGTCCGGTACAGAGACTGATGTGACTTTATTTTGTGCGCTCTGATCGTACATATAGCCGCTACGTAGTGTCCATTTACTGTTTAAGTAATAGGTTGCGCCTAAGGAAAAATGCATGGCATCTTGCCACTCATAATTATTAATTGTCGCAAACTCTTTTGAATCTAGCGTATCGAAGGCAGACCAACCTATCCATTGCACGCTATAGTGGACGGCAAATTGTGTTTGTGGAATATGGTGATAACCAGAAAATTCAGCCATATCCGGTAAGGGTACATAGACGGTATCATTGTGCTGTTCAGCTCCATTATAGCTAACATCCCCCTTGCCATGAACTCTGGGGCTGTAACGATAGGATAAACCGAAACGGTTATTTTCATCGAGTTCAAATACAGTGCCAATATTAAACCCCAAACCGACACCCTCAATATCCGCATCTAGTACTTTTTTGGATTGCAAGATAGAACCATCGATGGGTGAGTATACGTTGAGATTACGTTTCAGTTTGCCTTCGCCATATATGACATCTAATCCTGCGCCAAAGCTCCATTGACTATTTAAACGGTAAGCGCCACTTAGTCCTAAATTGATCGTTTTAAGTTCAGTGTGTCCTCCGTATTCAGAAGCGACAAAAGTATTATTAAACTCAGTCTTTGTGCCAAAGTTTGAGTAAAGATTAACGCCGACTGCAAACCTTTCATCAATAGGTACGATTAAATGGATATTCGGTGCGTATGAAGTATCACCGGCATTGTTATAGTCAGCGCTATCTCGGTAACCAACACCGGGAGCAATGATATGTTGTTGGTTATACGTTGCATCTTTTACTTGAATATCCGTCTTTATCAAATTTAAGCCCAAGGAGAGTGATGTTTTTTTAAATAACATCATTGCCGCGGCGTTTCTTGCCATAACCGAAGCGTTATCGGCAATTACAGCATCACCGGCAAAAGCGCGTCCTAATCCCGTTGCAGACTGGGCATTTAGCTGAAACCCAGCTGCATAAAGAGGTTGAAAGAGAGTGCTTGATAGGGCGGTCATCAGCAAAGATTTTTTAACATATCTGATATTTTGCATTATCCGTTTAATTACCTTCTTTACTTATATTAATATAGTGGGTGGGGGATAGGTGTTGCTGAAAAATAATATAGTCGCTGCTAAACAATAGCTATATTGTAATACTCATGGTGTGTTTAAATGTTAACTTTTTGTGAGTTATTTATAATTTATTTGTTGCTCTCTTTATTCCGATTGCTATTAGAGACGGCTCCAGACTTATTTAGCCTAGATTATTGAGTTTGATAGCGTTATCTGATTGAGGTGAAAGTTACCTTGATTTGTTACTTTTTATTTGTTGAATCAGCAATCCGCTGATAATAAATAGTAAGCCAACAATGGTTGCAGGATAGATGGGCTCTTTAATTATCCAATTTAGTAATAACAAAGAAATAAAGGGAGATATGAAAATTAAGTTACTTATTTGCGCTGTATTTTGTGCATAACGCAACGCCGTTAACCATGCCACGAAAGCAAAACCCATTTCAAATAAACCAATATAAATAGCACCTATCCATCCTTGCCAATCTGGCATGATAAAATCACTCATTAACGGGGTAGCAATGATAATTACTGGTAGAGCAAGTACAAAAGAGAGTAGTAACGATACAATAGGATCTGCGCTATTTTTACTATTTAAAATCCAATACATGGCCCATAATAGCGTACTAAACAGTGCAAGAAAGACCCCTAGTGGGCTGCTGAAATTTAAACTTAATAACTCACCTCTGGTGGCGATAATCATCGCGCCAAAGTAGCCAAGTAGAATTGCTGCAATATCTTTTTTATGTAATTTTTGCCCGAGAAAAGGAACTGCTAAAATGCTCAAGGTTATTGCCCATGTGTAATTTAGCGTTTGCGCTTGTTGTGCAGGCAATAAATCGTAAGCAGCAAATAGGATCAAGTAGTAAAGAAATGGATTAATTAAACCCAGGGTTAAATAGTAAAAGGGCCTCTTTAAGAAGTAATGTTTAACCAGATGGAGTTTATTTTGTAGATAACAGATACAAGTCAATGCCAAAATGGTGGTGCTTGAGGAGACAAGTAGCATCTGTATGGGAGAAAAGTAAGCGAGGGTAAGCTTAAAAGCGCTAGCAACAGTGGACCACATTAACACTGCCGTCAATGCAAAGAGTATCGCTTTTTTTTGATTCTTTATCATGTTTAAGGGCTGCTACATTACAGGTGATATGGATAGGCTAGCATAGTCAAATTGGGTGGATTAATATAAATATTTTTTCTCAATCGCTTTAAACACCCCATTTTCACGTGCTTTTTTCATTGATTGATTAAATTTTTTAAGGAATGCTTTGTGATTACTTTGTTTAGAGAAGCCCAAGTAGTTAGGATTGACAAAAAATTTTTGGGGTGAGATATAAAGCAGCCTTTTCAGGCTAAGCATCTCTGGATTATCATCAAAGACACTATTAAAGGCATGCAAGCCAGGGCTAATAATAGCGAGATCGATGCGCTCTTTAGCGACCAATTTTAAGCGGTGAGCGGGATCGCCATTATCAGCGATAAAAGTGAATACATTATCTTTTATCGCCTGTTCAAATTCATCGCTATACATTGCACTGCGTGATGCAGCCAATTTTTTTTCACTTAAATCATTGATATTTTTGTAATTAAGCGGTGAGTTGATGTGGCTTACTAACAAAATATCTTCATTATACATCACGTCTGAATAATCAATAAGCTGCTCTCGAGCATGAGTAAATGAAAGACCAATTACCCCTCCTTTTCTATCAAGCATATTTTTATAGGCGCGTGCCCATGAGGATAAATGATAGCTGAATTTGCAGTTTATATCTGCACCGATGTAATCCATCATATCAATCAAAATCCCCTTAGCTTGGCCATTTTCTAAGTAGACTTTCGGTTTCATATTTTCATTGGCAAAAATATTCACATGACACGCGAACACGTCTGTTATGGGTAGCAATAAAGATATAAAAATGGCCGGGATTTTCATTGCATCTAATTCTCTAATAAAATTAATTATTTATACTATAGCGCTATAATGTTGCAAATATGTAAAATTTATTTGTATTTTTATGTAAATCTACATTTAATAACTTTAAATTTAGTCAATACCTAAAAAACCGCCAGTTTGATGAGCCCATAATTGGGCATATACGCTATTTTTGTGGATTAGTTCTTCATGGCGGCCTTGTTCAATAATCTTACCATTATCAAGGACAATTAAGCGATCCATCGCGGCAATAGTTGACAAGCGATGTGCAATAGCAATAACTGTTTTCCCCTGCATCAGTTCATACAAACTTTCTTGAATAGCGGCTTCAACCTCTGAATCGAGTGCTGAGGTTGCTTCATCTAATACTAAAATAGGGGCATCTTTAAGTAGCACGCGAGAAATTGCAATACGTTGGCGTTGACCTCCAGAGAGTTTAACGCCTCGCTCACCAACCTGTGCATCATAGCCTTTATTGCCTTCACTATCGGTTAATTCGAGAATGAAATCATGTGCTTGAGCCTGTTTGGTGGCTTTGATCATATCTTCTTCGCTGGCATCTGGGCGTCCGTAGAGAATATTCTCTCGGATGGAGCGATGTAATAGTGAGGTATCCTGGGTGACCATGCCGATTTGAAGACGCAGACTCTCCTGTTGAACCTGTTTGATGTCTTGATTGTCGATGATTATCTGCCCTTGTTCAAGGTCATAAAAACGTAATAGTAAATTGACCAGTGTTGATTTTCCGGCACCTGAGCGTCCGACTAAGCCTATTTTCTCTCCTGCTTTAATGGATAAGTTAAAGTGATCGATGACACCTTTTGCCTCACCATAATGAAAACTGACATTATTAAAGTTTATACGTCCATCAGTAACGGTTAATGGTGGGGCATTGGCTTCGTCCTCAATGATATTGGGTTTAGCCAAGGTAGACATACCATCTGCTACGGTGCCGATGTTTTCAAATAACGCGCTTAATTCCCACATTATCCATTGTGACATACCATTAAGGCGCAGGGCTAAGCTGATAGCGATAGCGATTGCACCAACGGTAATCGCACTTTGCATCCATAGGGCGATTGCAATTGCTGTAATGGAAAATGCCAACAGATAATTGGATATTTGTACGGAGACGCTAATGCCCGTTGCTAAGCGCATCTGTCGATATACTGTTTGCAAGAATTCTTGCATACCCTGTTTGGCGTACTGTGATTCTGAATCCGTATGAGCGAATAATTTTACCGTTGAGATATTAGTATAGCTATCTACTATACGTCCTGTCATCGTTGAACGGGCATCGGCTTGCTCCGTGGAAACCCGTTTTAAACGCGGGATAAAATAATATTGCAGTGCAGCGTATACGATAAACCAAACTAACATGGGAATGGCTAACCGTAGGTCAGCTTTGGCTATCATAACGACCATGGCAATGAAGTAGACAAAAACATAAACGAGGACATCTAATAATTTCATCACGGTTTCACGCACCGCGAGTGAGGTTTGCATCACTTTAGTGGCTATTCTTCCGGCAAAATCATCTTGGTAAAAAGAGACACTTTGCTTAAGCAGATAGCGATGTGCAAACCATCGAATTGACATCGGGTAATTCCCTAATAATACCTGATGCACGACCAGTGCATGTAATAGGGTTAATAGGGGAATGACGACGAGTATTAATATCGTCATTAATAGCAATGTGGAGCCTTCATCCTGTAGTAATGTTTCAGGGTTTTTACTGACTAACCAGTCCACTAATTGCCCCATAAAAGCAAATAAGGAAACTTCAAGAATAGCTAATAAAGCCGACAAAATGCTCATAATGAGCAGTGCTATTTTATAGCCTTTGGTGTAATGCAAACAAAAAGCAATTAAAGTATTGGGGGGCTGTGATGGAGCCTCATCATTGAGTGCTGGCACTAATCTTTCAAAAAACTTAAACATACCTATTCCTTATATTTTTGACACGCTCATTGGATAGCGTGATCTTGTGCCAGTTAACCTTGTTGCTTTTTGGATACTATTATACATAAGTATCTGATCTATCTTGTTGGTTAAAATAATAGATAACAGCATTGCATTCAATCGTAATAGGTTGCTCTTACTCAACCATGCGTCTTGCGCTGTATCATTTATCCTCTACAGGCTATGACCATAATTATGCGAATTAATGGTATTAGAAAGCATAGTATTATAATTAAGGAATAAGAATGACTAAAATAAAACGCACTGTAACTATTTTTTTATCGCTATTGATTATTGGCTGTGGGGCAGAAGAGCCAAAACAAGTGATTATTCCTGATGTACAGTTAGATGCGTTGCAGAAAGCTAAAAATTTACAAAATGATCTACAAAAAATGCAGCGTCAGCAACAAGCTAAATTAACCGAGCAGGGGTTGTGAAAATTGAAAGGATGATTATGCAACAGAATAATTTTGAGTGGATAAATAAATTACCGAAAGTAGAGCTGCATATACACCTTGAAGGTAGTTTAGAACCCGAGTTGATGTTTGCATTAGCTAAACGCAATAATGTCGCCATTCCCTACGCTTCTATTGATGAGGTGAAGTGTGCTTATCAATTTAATAACCTACAAGATTTCTTAGATATTTATTACCAAGGTGCGAATGTCTTAATTGATGAACAAGATTTCTATGATTTAACTTGGGCATATTTACTAAAATGTAAAGAACAAAATGTGATTCATGTGGAGCCGTTTTTTGATCCTCAAACACATACTGCACGTGGCGTTGATTTTGCTACGGTTATCGGTGGTATTGACCGTGCTTTGCAAGATGGAAAAAGCAAACTCGGCATAAGTAGTGAGCTCATTATGTGCTTTTTACGTCATCTTAGCGAAGAAGATGCCTTGGTTACGCTACAGCAAGCCATGCCTTATCTAGATAAAATTATCGCCGTTGGTTTAGATAGTTCGGAAAATGGGCATCCTCCCGAAAAATTTACTCACGTTTTTGCTAAAGCAAGGGGGCTTGGATTATTAGCCGTTGCCCATGCGGGTGAAGAGGGGCCCGCAGAGTACATCTGGAGTGCATTAAATGATTTGCATGTTGCGCGTGTTAATGCCATCAGTGACCCCGTACTGATGACACACTTACGAGAAAAGCAGATCCCATTAACGGTTTGCCCATTATCGAATACTAAATTGAAAGTATTTGCAGATATGGCTGACCACACCATATTACAGATGTTATCCCAATGTATTTGTGTGACGGTTAATTCAGATGATCCTGCCTATTTTGGAGGGTATCTAACAGAAAACTTTATGGCCTTAGCCAATTCTTTAAGCATGACCGAAAAACAGGCTAAACATTTAGTGGTAAACAGTATTAATGGTAGCTTTACTTCTCTTAAAAATAAGCATCAAATGCTTGAGAAGTTGCTAGCCTATTAATAGTTATCAATATTTATCTTAATTTATTTTACAAGGGATCACATGAAGTCAACGAGCTCTTCTATTTTTTATATCGACTTATTGCGCACAATGGCCGCCTTTGCCGTTGTTTCTATTCATGTTTTAGGGCCATTTCGTTATCTATATGGTGATATTCCCGAATCAGATTGGTTAGCTGCGATGGGCATTAATAGTGTCACGCGTTGGGCTGTACCGGTGTTTGTGATGATAAGTGGTGCGCTGTTGTTATCTAGTCAGCGCCCCTTTAACTGCGAAGTATATCTGAGCAAACGTATTTCGAAAGTTGTTATTCCATTTGTTGCTTGGACCTTAATTTATGCTTTTATTGCTGGATTTATGGTAGATGATCTGTTTACTGGGATCTGGTCTAGCGAGATAACGTGGTCGATGATTGCAGCGTCACCCAATGATCCAACGTGGTATCATCTCTGGTTCTTTTATGATTTTATTCCGCTCTATTTTTTAATTCCCTTGTTACAGCCGATATTAAAAAAATTGCCCGAGGAGTTGTACAAATTCATTGTGGTTATTTTTCTGTTACTGTTTTTAATGAAATGGCTGAAAGTAGAAAGTTTTCTGCAAGAAAATCTTATTTTATATACGGGGTACTTGTTGCTCGGGCACTATCTATTTAGCCATGATAACAGTCAAACACGTAAATACTGGTTAATTGCAGGCGTGGCAATGTTGTTATTAAACTTCTTTGGCAGTTGGCAATTAACTATAGATACAGGTGAATATAGTAGTTTTTATATGGGTTATAAAACGCTCAATACAGCGGTTATTGGCGCGATGATCTTTGTCTATGCGCAGCATTATGGGGATAAAATAGAGGGCAAGTTACGTGCCTTGATATCGCTCATTGCTAAATATAGTTTGGGAATTTATCTGCTACATCCAATACTATTAATTCCTGTACGTCATTTAGATAATGGTTTTTATCAATTTTTTCACAGCAATTGGTTGGCGATTCCTCTGCTAACCATTGTGATACTTTTTATCTCTTTGCTATGTACAATGTTGTTAGCAAAAATACCTGTGGTGAAACATCTTTTACCCTAAATAAGGAGATGATATGAAATGGTCTAATTTTCTTTTTTTTAGTAGCGTAGTTATTAGTTGTCCCACATATGCAAATGATCCCTTTGCTGAGTTGGATCAAGAGATGGCCGTTTATGATGATCGCTCTGGTGATTCAGTGGCATTAGAAAAAGAGTTTCAAGCATTTCTTATTGAGCAAGAGAAGCAGTATCAAGCTTGGTTAGTGGCCTATTTAAAGGAATTCGACCAGTTTCAGCAAACATTAGTTAGTAAATGGGGGAAGGGGATGTTTCTCAGTCAGATCGAAACGTTGAATTTAGTGATGACCAAAATGTGAAATCCGTGGTTGACTATGAAAATGAAGAGCTGAGTGTTGCTGTCTTAGTCGATAAAAACCTCTCTCAACAGGAAGTTGAAAAGGTGGTACAGGATAAAATTGAGACCCTGTTACAGGATAAAAAATCGAATATTGCACGTCTTTTTGGTGATCGAGAATTTATTAAAAAAGGCCATGTTACGGTTGATCAAGTGGCATTTTCTGAAAATAAAAAACAACAAGTTAAAGAACGTATCATCAAACAAACCCAAGCGCAGATCCAACAAATTGATAAACAAGCCGATAGAGTTCAACTTGCTAATGATCAAGTTAGCGAAGATAAATCTCAACAAATTGCGATTCAGGAGAAAGCGGAGCTTATCGAGTTAACAAAGCAACGCATGAACAAGGCCGATAGCACTTATCAGGAGGCTCAAAGAAAGAGTAAAAATGACAAGAATATTGCCGTTTATAAAGTGCAGTTACCTAAAAATAGCTTACAAGATAGAGCTAAAAAATATGTAGATATGGCAGAAAAAGAGGGCAAGGCGCGTGATATTTCCCCCGCATTAGTGATGGCGATTATGCATTCTGAGTCGGCCTTCGATCCTCGCGCAACTTCGCCGGTTCCTGCCTATGGATTAATGCAAATCGTGCCTCGAACAGCAGGGCATGATGTTAATCGTTTGCTGCGTAATATTGATAAACCGATGCAAAAAAATGACCTTTATATTCCTGCTGTTAATGTAGAAACGGGGACGGCCTATTTAGATATTTTAGACAAACGTTATTTAAAAGCGATCAAGGATGACCGTAGCCGCCTATATTGCACTATTGCTGCCTATAATACGGGCGCCGGTAATGTCGCACGAGTGTTTAATAAAAATGGCTCGCGCAATATTAATCAAGCGGCGACGGAGATTAATAGATTATCTGCCGATGAAGTTTATAAACAGTTAATCACTAAATTACCCTATGATGAAACAAGGCAGTATTTACGTCGCGTTAACTCTCGTATTGCACTTTATCAAGTGAAAATATAAGAAGGGGCATTGTGTGAGTAAAATCGATGAATGTTCTTAACTTAACAAGAAGAGGGGGCGGGTATCGAGAAAGTCAGATTGAGGCGTAGTTGCCTCAATCTGTTTATTTGTCTTGTTGTTTATGTCAAAGATTACTCATATTCTGCAGCGTAAGTCTCTTCATAGGTGTGTGAGTAAAGCTCAAATAAGTTACCAAATGGGTCTTCTAAGTAAACCATTTTAGCTTGGTTGTTATCATCTTCTGGGTGATAACGCATGATATCCATTCTCACTTTGCCGCCAAACTTTTCAGTTCTTTCGATCGCGCCATGAAAGTCATCAGTTTGTAAACAAAAGTGGAAAATACCTAATCGAGAAAAATCCACCACATGGCGTTCTGCACGCTCTTTCATTTCAAACATCTCAACACCAATACCATCGCTAGTTACTAAGTGTGCGATATTAAAGCCCTTGAAGCCTTCACCAAAAACGGCAATACACATTCTGCCTATTGCAGTTTCACGCTCTTCAGTGACTTTGGTATTTCCCATAACAACTTTAAGGCCAAGCGCTTTAGTGTAAAACTCAACCGCTTTATCCATATCACCTACCATTATACCGACATGATTCATTTTCATAATTTGCTCCAATCTCTGTTATTTAATTTGTAACTTGTTTTGATGGGATAAGTATATGAGATCTGTTTTATTATTTAAAATTATGAATTATAATCATTACTATAATTTTTTGTTATGGTGGAGGTGGCTATTTTAAATCCTAACTGGCTCAATACCTTTGTAACGCTGATTGATACCGGTCACTTTACTAAGAGTGCTGAAAAACTATTTATGACTCAGCCTGGTGTTAGCCAACATATTAATAAGCTTGAAGATGCCTGTGGGCATCCGCTTATTCGCCGTGATAAAAAAAGTTTTGAACTCACTGAGCAAGGCCGCCTAGTTTATGAATACGCAAGGCAGTTAGCAAATAACGAACATCAATTATTGGAAAAGTTAGCCTTTGATGATCCCTTTAGTGGACGTGTCACCATCGCCTGTTCTGGTGCGCTGGCATTGATTCTTTATCCGCTGTTATTGGATTTACAAACCTTGCATCCCCAACTTGTGATTCAGTTAAAAGCAGCACCGAACCAGCAAATATTAAATGAAATACAAAAAGGGCTCATTGATATTGGTATTGTTACCCATATCCCTAATCATAGCCTGTTTGATGTGCAAGAACTTGGTTGCGAGCAGTTATGCTTAGTGTTTCCCGCTAGTGTTGAGTCTGATTGCATTGACGTGAATTTATTAACATCGCTTGGGCTGATTAATCACCCAGATGCTGAACATTATTTGTCGCTTTACGTTGCAAAAAGTCAGGATTCCCATTTTAACACATTGAATATTAGCGCCCTGCCGGTATCTGGTTATATCAATCAAATAAGTCAGATATTGCAACCCGTCGCGAGAGGGCTGGGGTTTACCGTCTTACCAAAAAGTGCCATCGATAGTTTTCAAGATCCTCAACATTTAAAAATATTTGCATCACAAAAGCCGGTTATGGAAGATCTATATTTAGTGAAAAAGAGAAACCGCCTACTGCCAGCTAGATTTAAGACCGTCAATGCAAAGTTACAAGCACATTTTCACTCTCTATTGTAAATGATTTCGATTGCGATGATAAAAAAGCCTCCTAAGTATCATGGCGATATTTTCCCTGGAGGCCCTTTTAAAGTTAGAGCGTAAAGTGTTGCGTTTGTTTAGCTAATACATTTGCTTGCTCGACTAACTCATGGCTAATTTTTTCATTTTGTAATGCCGACTTGCTGGCATCTTGTGCAACATCGCGAATAGATACAACATGTTGATTGACCTCTGCAGCAACGGCACTCTGCTGTTCAATTGCCGTAGCAATCGCAGTATTCATATCTGAAATAACCACAACATCGGCGTTAATCGCATCGAGCATGGCACCCGCCTTGGCTGCTTTCATGCGACTTTCTTCACCTTCATGGTTACATTCACCCATTAATGTGACAATATCATGGGTTCTATTTTGTAATTCAGCAATAATCACTTCTATCTCTTTGGTTGAGGTCTGTGTGCGGCTAGCTAAGGTACGTACCTCATCGGCAACCACGGCAAATCCTCGCCCTTGCTCACCCGCTCGTGCCGCTTCAATAGCGGCGTTTAATGCCAATAAGTTCGTCTGTTCGGCAATGGAGCGTATTACATCGAGGACACTGGCAATATTTTTACCGTCGCGTTCGAGTTCCTGTACCACGGATTCTGATTGTATCAACTTGTCAGATAAGCACTGAATTTGCTGGATGGTTGCATCTACTTCATCTTTACCTTGAATAGTATTCTGATTGGTCTGCTGCGCTTTGTCTGCTGCATCCTGTGTATTTGAAGCGATCTCTTCAATGGTTGATAACATTTCTGTTACCGCCGTAGCAACCATATCTGTCTCTTGCAGCTGTGATTGCACGCCTTTATTGGTCTGGCGAATATTATCGGTGAGAGAGTGGCTTACGTGGGTAACACTGCTGACCGATTGATTAACCGAACTAATTAACCCTTTAAAGTTATTTAATACGTGATTAAAGGCATTCGCTATGGCGGCTAATTCATCATTTGTATTTTTAGATTGGATAGGGGTACTTAAATTATTAGTGTCGGCAATGGTTAGCATGGAACGTTGTATTCCATTAAGTGCAGTGATTATATTATGTACGATGAACCACGTGATAAATGCAATTAATAATATCGATATTATCCCAATGGCATAGGTCATTTGTTTACTTGCAGCCATATAATCGACCGAAGTATCATAAACGTGCTGCTTCACTTTTGCTAATTGTTCATCAAGTAGGTGAACGCTCGTGCGCATCTCGTTTAGTAAACCTTGATTGGCGTTGTAACCGAGCTTTTTTTGCTCTTTAACTAAATCTAAAAAAGCCATTTTGTACAGATCTAAGCTTTTATGTAATGCCTCCTTTTGGTCTTCTAAGGAGGCTGTATATTCAATGATATTGGCTAAATTGTTACTGTTTTCTTCAAATTTTTGTACGTATTTGTCATCAATACGTAACATGTAATCTTTTTCATTGCGGCGTAATTGCAACATAATACTTAATACTTCAAAGTCAATGTTAGCGATTTTCTCTTCAGCATCATGTACGGCGTTTCTTAGTTCGCCATATAAACCCGTAGTTGATGTTAACCCGATAGTTTTTTTCACATTCACAACAGCACTAAACTTTTCTTCATAGGTTGCTAATATAGTCTGAAGTTGTTGTACTTCAGTTGACGCAACGCCAATATCGAGTAATTGGCTAGCTAAAACGCTCAGTTTATCTCTGTTTAAGTTGCTTAATTGTTCAAACTGCTGCTGGTATTGTAGGTCGTTGCGGGCAAGAAAATCTTTCTCATAACGGCGTAATTGCAATATATCATTTTCCACTTCCCCTACACTGGTGACTAAAGCGAGATCTTTTTGCATTGTCGTCGATGATAGGGTTATGAGTAATAGCATTCCTAGCATGGCGATAATTGATATGGAGGCATTTAGTACCAATTTGTGTTTTATAAGCATGTTAAAATCCTAAACAAGTCGCAATTATTGTTAAGTTTAATGTTAATGTTAAAATAATGTTAGCAATTTAAGCGTAAATGTATCAAAGCGCGACATATAAATGGTGTATTGGTTTATATTCGTCTGGAGTATAAAGATTATTGCCATATTTGTTGTTGTAAATTGTGTAAAATTTGTGCGGTTGCCCCCAGATTAATCTATTTTGATAGCGAATACAGAAGGTATAGTGGCGTTGTTTATTGGCGACAAGATGCTGTTTATGGAAGTTTTTACTGTCGAGTAAATAACTAAGTGGTACTTCAAAAACACTACGCACTTCTTGTTTATCAATGCTGAGTTGGTAGTCACTATCAATAAACCCCAAGTAAGGGTTGATAGTAAAACCACTAATGGTGGAGAGAGAGGGTAAGCGTCCGAAAATATCGACTTGCCCTTGTAAAATCCCAATCTCTTCTTCAGTTTCCCGCAATGCGGTATCTAACAGGCTATTATCTGACGCTTCATGCTTGCCACCGGGAAAGCTAATTTGTCCAGGGTGGTGGCGCAGGTGCAAGGCGCGTTGGTAAAGAGGATATTAATCCCCGTTGCGCTATTAACAAAGGGGATTAATACTGCGGCCTGTTTAAAGCCTTTTTGTTGTTTATAAATACTCTTTTTACTGCTGTGTAAATCTGTATCAAGCTGTTGCTTGAATAATATAAAACGATTTAAAAAGGGTTGTTTATCCATTTATGATAACGGCTTAAAGGCTTTTTTAGCGATTAACAGCGCGCGCTTCGGCGCAGGGTGCCCTTCGATGGTTTTACTGGGATCGTCAGGATCTAAATAATCCTGTAGTGATTCGTTGGTCATCCATGCAGTGCTGCGTTGTTCTCCCGTTAGGGTATCGTTAATATCAACAATACGTACATCTTCAAAGCCACATTTTTCTACCCATAATTTAAGTGCTTCTGCGCTGGGTAAAAACCAAATATTACGCATTTTGGCATATCTATCCTGCGGCACTAACACCGAATTTTCATCGCCAGCAATCACTAAGGTTTCTAACACTAATTCGCCGCCTTCAACGAGTTGATCCTGCAATTGAGTAATATGATCCATCGGTGATTTACGATGATATAGTACGCCCATTGAAAAGACCGTATCGAAGGCCGCCAGCTTAGGTAGCTCTTGGATGCCCAGAGGCAGTAGGTGGACATTTTGCTCTTTATTGGCAAAGTGACGTATCGCTTCAAATTGACATAAAAAGAGGTCACTAGGGTCGATGCCAACAACAAACTCCGCACCTTCACCTAGCATGCGCCACATGTGGTAACCACTGCCACAACCTACATCTAATACATAGCGGTATTTAAGTGGGCTAATATGGGGTAAGACGCGATCCCATTTCCAATCACTTCGCCATTCGGTATCAATGTGAATGCCGTGAATAGTAAATGGGCCTTTGCGCCAAGGGTGAAATTTTTGCAGTAGACTCTCTATTTTTTTACTTTCGCCCAGTGCAAGCTCGCCTTCACTACCTATTTCAACTCTCTCTTTGAGTTCGATGGATGCTGTTTTAATAGCGGGAAGTTTATTTAATACGCGTATCCAACCAGCGAGTTTTCCGTGTACGTGGCTGTTTTCCCACTCATGCAGCTGTGTTGGCAGTACACGTAGCCAGTGGCTCAAACGATTTTTTGCAATAATGCTGTAGAAATGACTAAAGTCGATCATAATTACTCTTTAATACTGATAATAGAGCCAAAGTTAAAACATTGGTACCATAGATTGTTGTGTTTAAAACCAGCCTGTTGAAGGCGTTGATAGTGCTGTTCAACGGTCTCTGCGATTAATACATTATCCAATGAGGACCGTTTTTGGCTGATCTCTAGTTCACTATAGCCATGACTACGTTTAAAATCTAAGTGCAGGTCGATTAATAGTTGATGGCTGGTGGCATCCTCAAAGATAAATTTTTCCGATAAGACCAATACCCCACCCGGTAATAACCCCTTATAGATATTACGTAATAATGTTAGCCGTTTCTCAAGTGATAAAAACTGTAGGGTGAAATTGAGCACCACCACGGAAGCATTATTAATGTCGATATTACAAATATCATCACACAGAACAGTAACAGGTGTTTCTGACTTATAGGCGTTAATGTGTTGCTGACAACGTTCAACCATCGCCTGCGAGTTATCGACGGCAATAATTTTACAACCACTTTTATTAGTCAAACCTCGTCGCATCGAGAGTGTTCGCCGCGCCCAATGAACAGCCTAAATCATACAGGTTGCTGTTTTCTATCGCGCAGCGCTGAGTGATCATACCGATCGTTTGGATGATCTTCTCATAGCCCGGGACAGAACGCTTGATCATGTCAGGGAAAACTTGCACAACCTGTTCATTAAAGGTAAATCCACCTATTTGTTCAAGTGGCTGACTATAAATATTGTCTGTTTTACTCATGGGGGTGGCCTATTCGTTTAAAACTGGGTATTTTTAAAGGCGCATTTTACTCAAAATAGCGCAGACGGTCATTTTTTTATTTAGCCGTATGCCTAAAGGTCATTTTCTTTTATAATGCAGCAATTATTTTGTAATGTATTTAAAACAGGAATCGATAATGCGCACTATGTATTGTGGTGAAGTGACCGAAGCAAATATTGGTCAAGAAATTGAGTTAGTGGGTTGGATAAATAAGCAACGTGATTTAGGTGGAGTAACCTTCCTCGATATGCGTGATCGTGCGGGTATTGTGCAGGTCTTTTTTGATGGTGATACGCCAGAAGCAACCGCTATTGCTGCAACAGTACGTAATGAATTTTGTATCAAAATGAAAGGTCAAGTTCGTGCTCGTCCTGAAGGGCAAGTGAACAAAGAGATGACCACAGGTGGTATCGAAATCCGTGGTCTTGAATTAGAGATCTTAAATCGCAGTGAGCCATTACCCCTTGATAGCAACCAACAAAATAGTGAAGAGCAACGTTTACGTTACCGCTATTTAGATTTACGTCGCCCAGAAATGGCTGCACGTATGCAGTTCCGTGCCAAAGTGAGTAGCTTTGTGCGTCGCTTCCTCGATGACAATGGCTTTTTAGATGTTGAAACGCCAATCTTAACCAAAGCCACTCCAGAAGGTGCGCGTGATTATTTAGTGCCAAGTCGTACTCACAAAGGTCAGTTTTTTGCATTACCGCAATCTCCACAGCTCTTTAAACAACTGTTGATGATGTCTGGTTTAGATAAATATTACCAAATCGTTAAATGTTTCCGCGATGAAGATTTACGTGCCGACCGTCAACCTGAATTTACCCAAATCGATATTGAAACGTCATTCATGACGGCAGATCAAGTGATGGATAAAACAGAAGAGATGATCGTTAAGCTGTTCAAAGAGATGCTTGATGTTGATTTAGGCACTTTCCCGAAAATGACCTATGCCGAAGGGATGCGTCGTTTTGGTAGCGATAAGCCAGATTTACGTATCGACTTTGAATTAGTCGATGTAGCAGACCTGTTAACTGAAGTTGAATTCAATGTATTCTCTGGCCCTGCTAACGATCCTCAGAGTCGTGTTGCGGTGATCTGTGTGCCTGGTGGTGCTGCACTGTCACGTAAAAATATTGATGAATACGGCAAATACGTCACCATCTATGGCGCGAAAGGACTGGCATGGATGAAAGTGAACGAAGTCGCAAAAGGGTTGGAAGGGGTGCAATCGCCGATTGCTAAATTCCTATCGGAAGAGATCGTTGCTGAGATCCTCAAACGTAGCAATGCCCAAGATGGCGATATCATCCTATTTGGTGCCGATAAAGCGAATGTTGTGGCTGAAGCCATTGGTGCATTACGTCTTAAAATAGCGGAAGATTTAGGTTTAGTGAAAGATGAGTGGAAACCGCTTTGGATCATTGATTTTCCTATGTTTGAACCATTAGAAGATGGCTCTCTAACACCTTTACATCATCCATTTACCGCACCAATCAATTTAACGGCAGAAGAGTTAGAGGCTAGCCCTGTTGGAGCTATCTCTAATGCCTACGACATGGTATTAAACGGTTGTGAGCTTGGTGGTGGTAGTGTGCGTATTCACAAACAAGATATGCAAGCCGCAATTTTCCGTATCTTAAATATATCCGATGAAGAAGCACAGGATAAATTTGGTTTCCTATTAGAAGCATTACAATTTGGTGCGCCACCACATGCAGGACTTGCATTTGGTTTAGACCGTTTAGTGATGCTAATGACGGGCACAAGCTCAATTCGTGAAGTGATTGCCTTCCCGAAAACCGCGTCAGCAGCTTGTCCACTAACCAATGCACCGGGTGTTGCTAACCCAGCGGCACTTGCAGAGTTAAATATTGCAGTCGTTAAAACAGAAAAAAAAGCGTAAGCAATAACGTTTAGTAGTTTGCTAGGCGTAATCAGTGCTATCAACAAAGCGGCTTAAGGCCGCTTTTTTATTGCGTTGTTATTGGTGATTTTTTACGAAAGTGAGTTCAACAATACAAGATAGTTGTAGCTATACAATCGCGTTGTTGCTAGATTTGTCAGCAAATAAATACTGTGTTTAAGCCACTATCTATGGGTGCTGTATGCCGCTAATTAAAAAATTAATGCTATTTCCGCTCGTATTATCTATGTCATCCTTTGCCGCTGAGCAACAATCTATCAGCAAAAGTTATCTCTATGGAGATTGGCATTGCCAATATGAAGGCGTTGATACTAAAACAAAAATGAAAGCGAAAATTGACTATAAGATCAATTTTATGCGCACAGGGAAGACAAGTGGAGGTGGTTCGCTTTTATTGAGTGTGCCTAATTTTCCTCAATTAGAATATCGTCTTACGGATAACTCAGCGTGGCAGATTAATGGCAGCAAATTAACATTATCCTCGACGGATATTAGCGCTGTTAATGTTAGCCATCCCGAATTAGATAAGTTTTTTAACTTAAAGAAAATTATTCCAAGCAACATCAGCGAATCATCAACAGTAATAACCCTAACTAAAGCGCACCTTAAGGTACAATCTGACTCGGATGGTCGAATTTATAGCTGTAATAAAATAGCCAGCAAAGGGTAACAAAATGACTTCAGTAACTTGGTGTTTTATTGAATGCTATGGCTGGATGTAAATTGTTTTTGGCGTGATCTATAAACATTGATTTAGTTGGATAAGTGTATTGGGTTCATTGATTATACTATGTTAATTTAATTCATGGATGATATGTTGACCTATTTGTTGACGAGAATGTATATGGGAGAGTTTAATGAAATGTATATTGTTCGTACCTCTTTTTTGGTATTTGGTTCTCTGGTTGGTTGTGCAACGCTACATGATGAACTTGTTGAAAACCCGACATTATCCACAGTTCAAAGAGTTGAGCGCATCGCTGTTGAAACTAATTCAGATGTGTTTGATATTGACAATGAGACATGTACCTCTCTGCTTGAATGCGCGGTATATTTAAATGATTATGCACTTGCTGAATGGATAGTAAATAACATTAAGCTCCGACAATATTATATTGCCAGTGAGTGGAAATTTAAAAGCCACATCATCTACGCACCTCTAAGGTACAATCTATCGGATGCAGAAGCCAGCAGGTACTTTAAACTGTTTATTTCACATGGGTTTAATCCCAATGTTTGTGACTATGGCAGTGTCCGCCCCATTACCTTTGCGTTTAGAAAAGGTTATATTGAATCGTTCAAAGTTTTATTGGCTGAATCAGATATTTTATTAAATGGGCAAAAAAAACAACAACTTACTCATTGTGCTGATACAAGCCTCTATATAGATGACCTATTCCGGTTGGATTTTTCAAAAGAGTTACGTAGAGAACTCACAAACGACGCAATATGGAAAGCGACTAAGGGATCACTACTATCATCTATTATTCGAGTATATGACAAGGCGACCCCTTCTCAAGCAGAAATGCTGTTTTTGTTACTCGAAGCAATGAATAATCCTGATCAGATATACATTTATCATAATACATACCGATGTGACCATTACTCTAGCGATTCAGCCCTTGCTTATGCAACTTGCCTATCAAAAAATGAAGTTGTTAACCTCCTTACTGCATATTACTTGAGTACCAATAAATTTACAGACGATTATAGGCAATATGTATTTCGTAGCGCAGACAGCACAATTAAAGCAACACTTTCTGATGCCGAGCTCAGAGCTAAAAACGCTAAGATTGCGCGAGAAAATGAAGCGTACAGAAGAAAGCTTAGGAAGCAGTTTGATAAAGCGTTTAATGAAGAGCCTGCAAGTTATAATCTGAGTGAGTTTCGTTCTGTTTCTGAACAGTTAGGGACGGATAGTTTTTCTAATATCGATGTTAATTCGTCCGCTACTCAAAATAGTAACAAGTTAGTAGATTTTGACTTTCACTTGTATGTCGATTCAGTCGGGGTGAAAGAAAAACCAGAGCAAAAGAAAACATATTTCGTGGGTGAGACCTGCAAAAGGTATCCGTGGGCTTCAACCTGTCAAAATAAGGTAAATAAACCGAATGTTGAAGAGGGCTACTGGGATTGTAATGTATTTGTAAAAGGTAAAAAAACGGCAGAAGAATCGCAAAAATCACAACGAGGCAAGGTTTGTGTAGAATAAAATAAAAAATTGGGATATTCATGGATTTAAAACGTTAAGTTGTTGATTTGTTTTAACCCCATGTTGAGTCTCCCCAAACCTTGAATTCAAGAATATAAAAAAGCCCAAATGAACTGACCCCCAATAGTTGGACAACCAATTACTGAGGGGCTTTTTTATGTCCAAATATAGTCGTGAGTTAAAACTCATCATCGCAAAAGAATGCCTAGGTGGTAACTCATCTAGGAAACTAGCAAATGAATTAACAATATTTTTGATTAACGTTTTTGTTTACTTGCACTGTCCATCCATACTGCTAGTAATAAAACGCCACCTTTGACTATATATTGCCAGAAGGTTGGGACATCCATCATGCTCATTCCGTTATCAAGTGAGGCCATTATAAAAGCGCCAATAACAGCACCCATAACCGTACCAACACCACCAGACATACTGGTGCCCCCGATAACACAGGCCGCAATCGCATCAAGTTCGGCAATATTACCCGCCGAAGGTGAACCTGCCCCTAAACGAGAACTTAATATTAAGGCAGAAACAGCGACTAGGAATCCATTCATTGCATAAACGGCTAACTTAGTGCGTTCGACATTGATGCCGGATAAACGACTTGCTTCAATATTACCACCAATGGCGTAGATACGGCGTCCAAAACGCGATTTTGTTGCCATAAAAGTACCAACAAGTGCGAAGAATATAAGTAATAAAACAGGAGTCGGTACACCACGGTAATCATTAAGTAAGAATATAACCGTTAAAACGGCGATACCCATGATAGCGTTTTTCATTAAAGAGCGCTGCATACTTGGCACTGATAACTCATATTTTTTACGCATACCATTACGCTTCTGTTGCCAGCCAAAATAAGCTGCAAGGCAACCAACACCAATCACTAAGCTAACCATGCTAGGCAGATAACTTTGCCCGATAACACCCATTGCATTTGAAATGGGTGCGACTGTTGTACCATCTGTTATACCAATTAAAATACCTCGAAATGCCAAGTAACCAGCTAAGGTAACAATAAAAGAGGGGACTTTGCGATAAGCAATCCACCAACCATTCCAAGCACCTAAAAGTACACCCGTGGTTAATGTTATGATGATTGTTAAAGGAAGAGGAAAACCAAACCAGACATCTAAAATAGCTGCTATCCCACCTAATAACCCCATTAGTGAACCAACAGAAAGGTCAATTTCGCCACTAATGATGACAAAAACCATCCCTATTGCCAAAATACCCGTGATTGCAGTTTGTCTAAAAAGGTTAGAAATATTTCTGGGTGTTAAATAACTCCATTCTGTCATAATGCTAAAGAAGAGCATGATGAAAATAATAGCGGCAACCATAACGAACATTTGGATATTAATATTTTTTATTCGTTCCATCAGCTTTAAATTATTTGCTGTTTTGATGTTGTTTATTCCACTCATTGGACTTTCCTGTTTGTTTAATTCACTTGAATTTTCCATCACGCTGCCTCTCCTTTTTCTGATAATGCACAATCCATAATTATTTTTTGTGATAAGTTGTTGTTGATTAAATCGCCTTTAATGATTCCTTCGTGCATCACCAATACTCGGTCGCTGATACCAAGCACTTCAGGTAACTCTGAGGAGACCATAATGATACTGAGTCCTGTTTTGACGAGTTGAAACATCAATTTATAAATCTCGTATTTAGCACCGACATCGATACCTCGCGTCGGTTCATCAAGAATTAAGATACTAGGATTGACCATTAAGAATCTTGATAAAATAGCTTTCTGTTGATTACCACCGGATAAACTGCTGATAGCAATTTCCGTGTTGGGGGTTTTTACCGTTAATCTTTTAACGCCTTCTGCAATGGTGTTGGCTTCTAAGGTGTCGTTTAATACTCCTGCTGAGGTAAATTGATCAAGTGCCGCTAAAGACATGTTTTGTCCAACCGACATAACTGGGACAATTCCATTATGTTTTCGGTCTTCAGGAACCATTGCTATACCTGCTTCTAGGGCATCGCGGCTATTTTGAATAAGGAGTTGTTCGCCATTTAAATAAAATTGACCTTCATATTTACCTTGATAACACCCATATAAGCATTCCATTAACTCGGTTCGACCTGCACCAACGAGCCCTGAAATACCGAGAATTTCTCCTTTGCGAAGTTCAAAACTGGCATTTCTTACTTTCGGAATGGATGAGTTTGATTTATCCCAGGCATTGACATTTTTAACCTCAAGTACGACCTCTCCAATGTCATGTTCTTCGCGTGGGAAAAGTTGCTTCATTTCTCGTCCGACCATCATGGTGACAATATCATCGGTTGTCATATTTTTGGCTTCACGAGTTCCAATAGGTACGCCATCTCGAATAACGCAAATGTGATCGGAAATCTCCTTCACTTCACTAAGCTTATGGGAAATATATATACAACTAACGCCTGAGTCTCTAAGCTCTTTTACTAAGGTGAGTAAAATCTCGGTTTCTGATTCGGTGAGGGGGGCTGTCGGTTCATCGAGTACTAAGAGCTTGGCATTTTTAGACATTGCCTTGGCAATTTCAACTAATTGTTGTTGACCTACGCCTAAATCACCAACTTTAGTTTCGGGGGATACTGATAGTTTTACTTTGCTTAATAATGCTTTAGCTTCGTAATGCATTAATTCGAAATCCATCATGCCGAAATTACAGATCTCTAATCCAAGAAAAAGATTTTCGAGAATACTTAACTCTTTTACTAATGTGAGTTCTTGGTGAATAATGGCGATACCTAAATCTTCCGTATCTGATATTTTCTTTGGTTCTATTTTTTTACCTTTGTAAATTATTTCACCTTCATATTCACCGTGAGCGTAAATACCGCAAAGTACTTTCATCAAGGTTGATTTTCCGGATCCATTTTCCCCACATAACGATAAAATTTCACCTTTATCTAATCTAATGCTAACGCCATCCAAGGCTTTTACCGAACCAAAGCATTTTACGATATTACGCATTTCTAGCAGTGGATACATAAATTACTCCTTATAAAAAACGCTAAGTTTTCACTTAGCGTTTTATCTGTTTTATTTGCTATAAAGTTCTTCTTTAGAGTGGAAGCCATCTGCCACGATAGTTTCTTTTATGTTAGTCACATCAACGGCTATCGGCTCTAATAACCAAGCAGGAACGTCCTTCATGCCGTTATTTAATTTCGCGTTTTGTTTTGGAGTATCGCCATTACCTAAGGTTACCGCAATTTCAGCTGCACGCTGTGCTAGTGCAACGATAGGTTTGTATACCGTCATGGTTTGGGTACCAGCAATGATTCTGCGTACTGCTGCTAAGTCAGCATCTTGTCCTGAAATAAATACTTTACCTGCTAGACCTTGTGCTTCTAAAGCTTGAATAGCACCACCTGCAGTAGAGTCATTAGAAGCGACTACAACGTCAATATCGTTATTATTAGCTGTTAGCGCATTTTCCATTATTTTTAATGCATTTTCTGCTAACCAGGCATTAACCCATTGATCACCAACAACTTTGATATCGCCTGAATCAATTTTAGGCTGTAGAATGTTCATTTGTCCTTGACGGAAAAGTTTTGCATTATTATCAGTTGGCGAGCCACCCATTAGGAAATAACGACCAGATGGTTTTGAAGCGAGCATTGATTTTGCTTGCATTTCACCGACTTTCTCATTGTCAAAGGAGAGGTAAAAATCAATGTCTGCATTGTTGATCAGGCGATCGTAAGAAAGTATTTCAATACCATCAATTTTTGCTTCTTTGATTACATTAGAAAGCACCTCTCCGTTTGTAGGTATGATAACCAACACATCAACACCACGAGAGATCATATTTTCAATTTGCGATATTTGTGTTTGTTCATTTCCGTTTGCAGACTGGACGTATACTTTAGCGCCTAATTGTTCTGCTTTCGCCACAAAAATATCTCTATCTTTCTGCCAACGTTCTAAACGAAGATCGTCAATTACCATGCCTATTTTCACTGTTTTAGCAAAGATAGGCGTACTAATACTCATTAAAACTACACATAAGAGGGTGATTATTTTACTCATTATCCTGTCCTTTTGTAATGTTGTATAAATGTTGTCTATTTGTGGTTTACATTCACATGCGCGGTGAATATTTAAACAATATGCCGATCTGTTTATAAAGTCTTTTCATGAATTTTATTTCTCTTTTGTTATTTTTTGTTTATTTGATTTATTGTGATCCTGCGCATGCGTGTGATTGGTAGGTGTTTTATTTAAGAGGTATTACAGAGTCAAAAAGGTTGTCGTATTTATAAACCGGAACGGGAATATGCTCGCGTATTGTATTTTAGGTCAATAGTGAAAAAGTTTGTTTTGATTTAAAATCAATAGCTTAAGTTTTTTTGTAAGCGTGATTCTGTTATTGTCAAATTTCACATTTAAATCAAGCGTTTTATTATTCGTAAAGTTTATATCATCCATTTAAAAAATTAGTGTAAAAATAGAGTGTGGCATGTTAAGCCTTATATATCGGTTTTTTCATTTAGAGAGATGGTTAGATTGAAACATAAACAATTCTTATCAATCACACTCTTAATTATTTTTGATATTTATTCATAAAGGAGTGGAAGGGGATAGCAAACGTTATTTGGGTCATAATGCAACTCACAGCACTATTTTTGTGATCAATGTAATTATTTTCGGCCTATCTTTTAGTAAAACTAAAAAACAGAAATGGTTTGTTATTTTTCACAATATTTTTTTTCTCTACAACTCTTCATAGTGTCTCCAACTTAATTCATTAACACATATTTGGAGCTATTATGATCAATATTCCACAGGTAAAGCTAGGTATCGTAGCCGTTAGCCGTGACTGTTTTCCTATCCGCCTTTCAGAACAACGTCGCCAAGCTGTTGTTGCTTCTTGTGCCGAAAAAGAGATTAGCATTATAGAACTAAGCACTATTATTGAAAACGAAAATGATATGCTTAAAGCGTTAGCTGAAGCAAAAGAGCTTGGGGTAAACTCGCTAGTTATTTACTTAGGTAACTTTGGCCCTGAAGGTCCGTTAACACAAATGGCACAACGTTTTGATGGCCCAGTGATGTTTGTTTCTGCTGCTGAAGAATCAACTGCATGCCTTGCAGATGATCGTGGTGATGCATACTGTGGTATGTTAAACGCATCATACAGCGCAGGTTTACGTAATATCCGTCCTCATATTCCAGAATACCCAGTGGGAACACCATCAGAAGTGGCAACAATGATTGCCGATTTCGTACCAGTTGTACGTACTATTCTTGGCCTTAAAGGGCTTAAAATATTCAGCTTTGGTCCTCGTCCACAAGACTTTGTTGCCTGTAATGCACCAATTAAAGCGTTATTCGACCTTGGTGTTGAGATCATGGAAAACAGTGAACTTGATCTGTATGACCTATATCTACAAGCTGAAGGGCATGCTGATATTCCTGCGATTATTGCAGATATGGAAGCTGAGCTAGGCGATAATAACCCATACCCAGATCTATTGCCTAAACTAGCACAATACGAAGCCGCATTATTAGATTTCCATAAAGCAAATCTTGGTGCATCAAGCTTTGGTGTATTTGCTAATAAATGTTGGCCTTCATTTGAAAAATTCTTTGGGTTTGTGCCTTGTTATGTCAATGCTCGCTTAGCAGACCGTGGTATTCCCGTTGCATGTGAGGTAGATATCTACGGTGCTCTTTCTGAGTACATGATCACTTGTGCAACTAATCAAGCTGCAACCTTACTCGATATCAATAACTCTGTACCAACCGATATGGTTGAAGCAAATGCTGAAATCATGGGCGATTACACTGCAAAAGATCTCTTTATGGGCTTCCATTGTGGTAACACCGCTTCGAGTTGTATGAAAAATTCACAATTGCGTTTCCAAAAAATCATGCACAGCTTAATGGAACCTGGTCAAGAGCCAAATATCACGCGTGGTACGCTTGAAGGTCAAATTAAACCGGGTGAAGTAACATTATTCCGCTTACAATCAACGGCTGATACTAAGCTTCGTGCTTATGTTGCACAGGGGGATATTCTAGACATCGATCCACAATCTTTTGGTTCAATTGCTGTTTTTGCTATTCCAGAAATGCAACGTTTTTACCGCCACGTGTTAATTCAAAAACGTTACCCTCATCATGCTGGTATTGCGTTTGCGAAAGTGGGCAAAACAATGTATCAAGTGCTTAATTTGTTAGGGGTTACCGATATTGATTATAACCAACCGGCATCAGAGCGTTATCCAAATGAGATCCCTTGCACTTTCTTAAACTAAAACTGCAAGACGCTTAAATCGTTTCAATACAGATAGTGCATGCTGCTTGGCACATGCACTTTTTTTATACCATTTATATGCATAGGAGAAAGCTATGCCAGCAGTAACGACTTCAGGAATCATTAAACAGACATGGGGTGATACTCACCTTTATTCATTAAAGAATGCACAGGGTACCCAGGTTGATATTTCATCACTGGGTGCGACTATTGTTAACTTTTTTGTTAATGATAAAAATAATAAGCGCCAGAATATCGTATTAGGTTTCAATCAAGCGCAAGATTATTTAGATACTAAAGCGTATATTGGTAGTGTGGTCGGACCGTGGGCAAACCGTATTGCTGGCGGTAAGTTTCCATTGAACGGAGAAATTATTTCATTAGAATTAAACGAAGGCACTAATCACTTACACGGTGCATCTATTCATATGGATAAGCAAGATTGGTCTGTTGAGTCGTTTTCTGAGCAATCGATTTGCCTTGCATTACGAACAAAAGAAGGCGATTCTGGCTACCCTGCAAATATCAATTTTACCGTTGAGTATGTATTAAACGATGATAATGAATTATCCATTGAGTACAGCGCGACGACGGATAAAGCGGTACCGATCAATGTTACTCAACATACCTACTTTAATTTATCGGGTTGCCATGAAAAAATTGTTGATCACCGTATCTCTATCGATGCAGATCACTACCTGAAAATAGATGATAAATCAATTCCAATGAGCAAAGAGTCAGTGGGAGAAACCGCAATGGATCTTCGTACATCAAAATTGATTCAAGAAGGCTTGCTTGCTGATGAACAGCAAATTAAATTGGTTAATGGTTACGATCACTGTTGGTGTTTAAACCAAGATGATTTTGCACTAGCAGCTCAAGTCAATTGTGACTCTACAGGTTTACAAATGCAGGTTTTCACCGACCAAAATGCAATTCAGTTATATACGGGTAATGCATTACCGGGGGAGATTGGTCGAGAAGGTCAGGCTTATGATGCTTATTATGGGCTATGCCTTGAGACGCAACATTACCCAAACCAAGTAAATATGCCAGACATTGCAGAGCAGTGCATCTATACGCCTGAACGTCCTTATAGTCATAAAACGATGTTTAAAATAGCTGTGAATTAAAAATTCATTCGAATGAATATCGTTAACAGGTGAAAAGCCGTTACACTATTTTAAGTTTAACGGCTTCATTATGTGCTTAGATTAATGAGCGAGCATGATTAACTCGATAGTCTTTTGGCGTCATATTGATATCTTTTTTAAACACAGTATACATGTATTGTAACGATGGATAACCGCACAACCCCGGTATTTCAGCAATCGATATATTCGTTGATGCGAGTAACTCACAAGCACGTTTTAGTTTGGCATTATGGATCTCTTGGTGTACCGAATGGCCGCGCTCTTCTTTAAAGCGAGCTTCAAGGTTAGAACGAGATATCATTAGTGCATCTAATACTTGGTCTACTTTGATGCCGTTAAAGGCATTGTTACGAATGTAGTGCATCGCCTTAATTACATAGGGGTCGTTAACCGCCTGATAATCGCTGCTTTGTCGAGCAAACACCTCTGCAGCAGGTACAATAATACGGGGGTAAACGATATCTGTATCTATGTCATCTTCATGGATTTGTTGTTCATTATCCTTCACTTTTAGTAATTGTTTGTGAAGCATTTTAGCGGCAGCGTAACCCATTTGTTTACACCCTTGGCCCACTGTACTTAATGAGACATGGGTTAAATAACTGGTTAGCTCTTCGTTATCTATGCCTATTATTGCAATATCATCAGGCACCATCAAATCAAGGTGATCACATTGTTGTAATAAATGACGAGCACGAGCATCGGTTACTGCAATAATCCCAACGGGTGTAGGTAAGCTTTGTAGCCATTCGGCGAGGTGCTCCATATCATCTTGCCATGTTTGTGGTGTAGTATGATAGCCGCGATAAATGGAGGCATTATATTCTTCATCGGCAATCAACTGGCTAAATGCTCTTTCTCTTTCAATTGCCCAGCGTGAAGAGTGACTCTCTGGTAATCCGTAGAAAGCGAAATTTTCTAACCCTTTGTCTTTAAGGTGATTAAATGCATTGCTAACTAAACTGACGTTATCCGTTGCGATATAGGGCATAAAAGGATAATCATTCTCATTAGCATAGGAACTGCCAATCCCGACCACAGGGGTTTTTAACTTTGAGAGTAATAATTCTATTTCAGGATTATCTAAATCCGCAATAATGCCGTCACCAACCCAGTCTTGAATATTATCTAGATTGGTACAAAAATCTTCTTCAAAAAAGATATCCCAATGACATTGCGTCGCTTGGAGATACTCTCCAATACCTTGGATTATTTGCCGATCATATGCTTTATTAGCGTTAAATAACAATGTAATACGGTAATTTTTTTTCATAAATAATGCTTTAATTATTTGGGATTGCAAGTGCAATCCATCTTAAATGTTAAGGATAGCGGATCTTTAACGACTTTTTAAAATTAATTAGCTATTTCTATAAAGTAAAGCTTTTCTTCCTGTGCTTACTCTACATAAACAGATGAAAATTAACTGAAAAAGGTCCACAAATACGAGTAATTGGAACAATATTTTAGTTTCTAACATTGAGCGAAATTTAAATAGAAAATTCTGCACTCTACACCTCGCTAATATTCATTTACAGCTACGCCTAAATAGGAGGCTACACTCATCAATAAGCTTAAATGAGGACTCGGGTTAAGAGTTTTTATCAGTAACTATTCTAGTCTCTGTTTGTGATCTAAGACACGTTCACTAAATCAATGAAACAGTGTACTAAAAAACGTAATTGTTAAGACCTACAGCGAGAGCGTATTCTTTGAATTACAAAAAACCCTCAAACGCATATTAATTTTGCTGAATTAAAGCATATTTACTGCATGAATAAAAAAGGAACGTTGTATGTTTATTGGTATTGATCTTGGAACATCTGGAGTTAAGGCTATTTTACTTGACCAGCGTGGTCTTATTTTAGGAACCAAAACCGTTTCAATCTCTATTTCACGACCTGCGCCACTATGGTCTGAGCAAGATCCTCAAGAATGGTGGAGTGCAACAGACCAAGCCATTATCGCGTTATCAAAAGAGATTGATCTCTCTGCCGTTACTGCGATTGGTATAGCGGGACAAATGCATGGTGCAACACTATTAAATAAAACAGGTGAAGTGCTACGTCCTGCCATTTTGTGGAACGATGGCCGTTGTTCGGAAGAGTGCTTAGAGATTGAAAAATTAGTGCCAACGAGTCGCGAAATAACGGGCAATATCATGATGCCTGGATTTACTGCGCCAAAATTAAAGTGGGTACAAAACCACGAGCCAGAATGTTTTGCACAAATAGATAAAGTTTTATTACCAAAAGACTATCTACGTTACTGTATGACTGGAGATTTTGCATCGGATATGTCTGATTCAGCCGGCACAATGTGGTTAGACGTTGCTAAACGTGACTGGAATGATGAACTGTTAACGGCAACGGGGCTAACACGTGCTCAAATGCCTAAATTATATGAAGGTAGCGAGATAACAGGACATTTATCAGAAGACGTTGCAAAGCGCTGGAATATGCCCTGTGTACCTGTTATTGCTGGCGCTGGTGATAATGCCGCTGGCGCGATTGGTGTTGGTCTTACACAACCGGGGCAAGCGATGTTATCGCTAGGCACATCAGGTGTTTATTTCGCGGTTACCGACGGTTTTGCTGCAAATCCAGAATCAGCATTACACACTTTCTGCCATGCTTTACCTGCTTCTTGGCACTCAATGTCAGTTATTTTAAGTGCTGCATCTTGCCTTGATTGGGTTGCTAAATTAACAGGGTCGGAGAGTGTGCCTAAGATGCTTGCTGAGATCGAAGCAGAAGCAAGTGCTGACTCTGATGTTATTTTCCTCCCTTATTTATCGGGTGAGCGTACCCCGCATAATAACCCAGAAGCTAAAGGTGTGTTCTTTGGAATGACGCATGAAACTTCACGACCAGAGTTAACTAAAGCGGTCTTAGAAGGGGTTGCCTTTGCTTTTGCTGATGGCTTAGATGCACTCCATATCACTGGCAATGAACCTGAAGAAATTTCGCTTATTGGTGGTGGTGCACGAAGCCCTTACTGGCGTCAGATGTTAGCTGACGTATTCAATAAAAAGCTTGTCTATCGTGCTGGTGGGGATGTTGGCCCTGCATTGGGCGCCGCACGCCTTGCTCACTTAGGTACAATTGCAAATGCGAAAATAGAAGATGTTTGCCCTGTGCCGGAGTTAATCCAAACACATATTCCGGATAGTCAAAACCATGCAAGTTATGCACTGAAACGACAAAAATTCCAACAACTTTACGTACAGTTGAAAGATCTTTTCTAACTAATATTTTTTGACAGTGCTGATATCGTTGAAATGCACTAAGTTTAATCGCTTAATGATGAATATCAGCCTGCTAAGCAAGAACTTAAAAAGAGTAAATTAATGAATCAATTACAGCAATTACAACAAATGACAACAGTCGTGGCTGATACCGGTGAGGTGGATGCCATTTTAAAATATAAGCCTGAAGATGCAACGACGAACCCATCTTTAATATTAAAAGCGGCACAATTAGAAAGTTATTCTGATCTGATTGATGCGGCAATGGCTTATGCAAAAGAGCAGAGCACAGATAAAGCGCAACAAGTTGTCGATACTTGCGATATGTTAGCAGTTAACATAGGCAAAGAAATATTAAAACAGATCCCTGGTCGTATCTCCACCGAAGTTGATGTTCGCTCTCATACGATACTGAAAAAACAGTACTTAAAGCACGTAAACTTATCAAAATGTATAACGATGCTGGCATCGCTAACGATCGTATTTTAATTAAAATCGCCTCTACTTGGGAAGGCATTCGTGCTGCTGAAATTCTAGAAAAAGAGGGGATCAACTGTAACCTAACACTTTTATTCTCTTTTGCTCAGGCGCGAGCTTGTGCTGAAGCGGGAGTTTACCTTATCTCTCCATTTGTTGGCCGTATCATGGATTGGTATAAAGCTAAAGAGGGGCGTACATTTGAGGCCGTTGAAGATCCTGGTGTGATTTCTGTTACTAATATTTTTAACTACTACAAAGAGCATGGTTACAAGACGGTAGTTATGGGGGCAAGTTTCCGCAACCTTGGTGAAATAACAGAGCTTGCTGGTTGTGACCGTTTAACCATTAGCCCTGCTTTATTACAAGATTTAAGTGAATCCACAGAGCCACTTGTTATAAAACTTGTTGATAACGGTGCGACTAAAGTACAGCCTGAAAAGATTACGCAATCAGAGTTTTTATGGCAGCACCAACAAGATCCTATGGCATTTGAAAAACTAGCCGAAGGTATACGTGGCTTTGCTGTTGATCAAGTTAAGTTAGAAGCGATGATTGAAGATTATTTGCAGCAAGATGTTACCGCAAAGAAATTTGCATAAGTAGACAAACATATAAACTCACAATAACTTAGTGTTAAAAATAGGCATATTATGAACCGAAAAAAACTGGCTAATGCAATTCGTGCATTAAGTATGGATGGCGTACAACAAGCCAATTCAGGTCACCCCGGCGCGCCAATGGGCATGGCTGATATTGCAGAGGTATTATGGCGAGGACATTTAGACCATAATCCACAAAACCCCAATTGGGCAGATCGCGACCGCTTTATTTTATCTAATGGTCATGGCTCGATGTTGATTTACTCTTTACTGCACTTAACGGGTTACGAACTTTCGATCAATGATCTGAAAAATTTCCGTCAACTGCATTCTAAAACACCTGGGCATCCTGAGTATGGCTATGCTCCCGGTATTGAAACAACGACCGGTCCACTAGGGCAGGGGATTGCCAATGCGGTGGGTATGGCAATGGCTGAGCGAGCATTGGCTGCACAGTTTAATAGAGAAGATCATGAGATCGTTGATCATAATACCTATGTGTTCATGGGTGATGGTTGTTTGATGGAGGGCATATCGCATGAAGTTTGCTCTCTCGCAGGCACATTAGGTTTAGGTAAGTTAATCGCATTCTGGGACGACAACGGCATTTCAATTGATGGTGAAGTGGAAGGTTGGTTTACTGATGATACTGTTCAACGTTTTGAATCTTATGGTTGGCATGTTATTCCTTCTGTTGATGGCCATGATGCAGAGGCGGTCAATAAAGCAATTGAAGCGGCTAAAGCTGAAACGGGTAAACCGACACTTATTTGCACTAAAACCATTATTGGTTTTGGTTCTCCAAATAAAGAAGGATCTCACGATTGTCACGGAGCACCACTTGGTAATGATGAGATATTAGCCGCACGTAAAAAATTAAATTGGGAGTATGAATCTTTTGAAATACCGTCGGAAATCTACGCTGAATGGGATGCGAAAAAAGCAGGCGCAGATAAGGAAGCTGCGTGGGATAAGAAATTTTCAGCTTACCAGGCAAAATATCCTGAGTTGGCGTTAGAATTTAAACGTCGTGTAAGTGGTGAACTTCCTAATGATTGGGAAGCAAAAACCAATACAATTATTGCTGATTTACAGGCAACGCCTGCGAATATTGCATCACGTAAAGCATCGCAAAATGCATTAGAAGCCTTTGGACCTATGTTGCCTGAATTTATGGGGGGATCTGCTGATCTTGCACCTTCAAATCTAACCATATGGTCGGGCTCTAAATCATTAACAGCGAATGATTTTTCAGGTAACTATATCCATTATGGTGTACGCGAATTTGGTATGACAGCAATCATGAATGGTATTGCGCTGCACGGTGGCTTTGTCGCATACGGTGCTACCTTCTTAATGTTTATGGAGTATGCTCGTAATGCAATGCGCATGGCTGCTTTGATGAAGGTGCAAAATATTCAAGTGTACACCCATGATTCAATTGGTTTAGGTGAAGATGGGCCTACCCATCAACCTGTCGAGCAGATTGCTTCATTGCGCTTGACACCCAATATGAGCACATGGCGACCGTGTGACCAAGTAGAATCGGCTGTTGCTTGGAAATTAGCGATTGAACGTAAAGATGGCCCTACGGCGTTAATTTTCTCTCGTCAAAACCTTGCGCAACAACCGCGTGATGCCGTGCAGTTAGCGAACATCACTAAAGGTGGTTATATCCTTAAAGATTGTGTCGGCACACCCGATTTAATATTAATTGCAACGGGTTGAAGTTGAGCTAGCAGTTTCTGCTGCGCTAGAGTTAACCGCGAATGGTAAGCAAGTGCGTGTTGTTTCGATGCCTGCGACGGATGTATTTGATAAGCAGGATGCGGCCTACCGTGAATCAGTCTTACCTGCTAATGTGACGGCTCGTATTGCGATTGAAGCTGGTATTGCTGATTTCTGGTATAAATACGTTGGGCTAAACGGGCGTATTGTTGGTATGACAACATTTGGTGAATCAGCACCGGCTGATGAGCTGTTTAAAATGTTTGGTTTTACTGTTGAGAATGTCGTTGAACAAGCAACTCAATTGCTTGCTTAGTAGGTTGATTCCTTAGAATGCTAAAAATAAAACCGATCTTAAGATCGGTTTTATTTTTTCAGGGAAATTTAATAATGAGGCTGGCTAAAATTCTAAATACTCTAAATAATCAAAATCAGCCGCTGTATTTTGACCACTAATATCTGCTGCAAATAATGCAACAAAACTACCTGTGAAACGAAATACATCGGGCCCACCTTCATCAGATAATGGAGTACTATTCAATGCCGGACCGATCCTGTACCAAGTTTTTGCATCAAGAGAATAACTATATTTATACCACTGCTCCTCTAAGGTTAAGCGCATGTATACTTGACTTATATTACCAATGCTAACCTCTTCAGAAAATTCTCTATAATTGTCATTGATATTACCGACAATTTGTAGCACTCTCTCGCCTTCATCTGTTGCGCTCATTTTAAGAAAATAGTGACCATTTCGTGCATAATAGGCGCATAAACCTGCCATCTGATATGGTGTTTCTGGTTTAAATTGCATTTTAGTTTCTGCACGGGCGGAGTGAGATTGAAAACGTCTCGCTATTAAACTTTGTTGATAGCGAGAGGATAAATAATGGCGTCCCTTTAAACGTAAATACCCTGGACGCTCTGTTAACGAAATCCATTTTTCATCAGCAGGTTCGCGCAAGGTTTGATAATCTAAACGTAGCTTTGTATTATCGAAGTCATCAAGGGCATTTTGTACTGGCCATGGACAAAACGGTAAATCTGGCGCAGGCACTTCCACAACGGGTGTTTTGCCGCTGCTCACGTATGGCCAACCATCTTCCCAGTGGGCTTTTTGTAAAGCAGTTTCTCGCCCAAGTGGCGAGTAAAGATTATTGTATACGGGCATAAACTGATAGCCCTCTGGATTGACGATACCACGACTACAAAGGTGGCTTAGGTACCATTCTCCATCTTGAGTTTCCACAAAAAAACCATGCCCTGCACGCTGTAAAGGCGCATCCTCTTGAAAACGACTTGTTAAAATAGGGTTATTGGGGTGTACTTCATAAGGCCCATCTATATTTTTAGAGCGACATACGGTGACTGCATGATCAATACCAGTACCGCCTTCCGCGGTGATTAAGTAATAATAATCACCTTTTTTGAGCATTTGAGGACCTTCAGTACAACCCAATCGAGTGCCCTTAAATATATTTTTTGCTTTGTTGAGTAGTTTGCCTGAGTCGGGATCAAACTGCTGCAGCATAATACCGCCAAAAAAATTTTTATCCGCTCGGCCATCCCAGACCATATTAAGCATATATTTTTTGCCGTCATCATCATGAAATAGAGAAGGATCAAATCCATAATTACCAATAGAAACAGGATCGCTCCAAGGGCCTGTAGGTGCATCTGCAGTCACAACAAAAGAGGGGGTCGCCATCCAATTTCCACCTCGGCATGCATGGACATTAGAAAAACAGAGCCAAAATTTTCCATCTGAGTAAGTCAGTGCAGGAGCATAAACACCTTCAGAATTATCCATGCCTTTCATATCAAGTTGTGATGTACGCGTCAATGCGTGCCCTATTAAGTGCCAATTGATTAAATCTTTGGAGTGATGAATCTGAATACCAGGAAACCACTCAAAGGTAGATGTAGCGATATAATAATCATCACCAACGCGGATGATAGAAGGATCTGGATTGAAGCCTTTTAATATAGGGTTAAATATTTTGTTAGTCATCATTTTCTCGAGTAAGTGAATCCTCACTTTTACTATCAGCTAATGAGTAAATAGTAGAGAGGAATTAATAGATTTTATTACACTTATATAACGCTGTTTACTCATTCAATTCAATTATGAAATTTAGTCACTTAGTTCATCAATCTGTTAAATGTGTGATAACTCTCGTGATTACTCATGACCTGTTTTTAAATAGCAAAGATTTAAACATTGGTAACAATAAAGCAAAGGAGTGCTATGTGCGACATGAGCGAAGCATACGAAAAAGGTGAGTCAGAGCTCACCTTTCTATGTTGATATGGAAAATCAGTAATTTAACCGTAAGGCTTAATGGTTTGTATGCTGTTATCAGGATTATGAGTAAGCTCAGTCATCTTGATATTTCTTAAGTGTGTTTGGCCACCAGAAAGAGAGCTGTCGTGGTAGAAAAGGTACCATTTACCTTCAAATTTAGCGATTGAGTGGTGCGTTGTCCAACCAATAACCGGTTCAAGAATAACCCCTTGGTAGGTAAATGGCCCGTAAGGAGAATCACTTGTTGCATACACTATTTTGTGACTGTCGCCAGTTGAATATGAGAAGTAATAGATACCATTATGTTTGTGCATCCAAGGACCTTCGAAATAACGACGATTGATGTCTCCTGCGCGTAATAAGTCACCATTTTCATCTACAATATCGATTTCACACGGAGCTTCTGCAAGGTCAGTCATGTTCTCTGCAAGCTTAGCAATAATCGGTTTTAATGCGGCTTCATCATCAGCTGGATAAATCTCTTCACCAAATTCACCATTGCGCCAATTTTGTAATTGCCCCCCTGAGATACCACCAAACAATAAATAATATTGGTTATCATCATCTTGGTAAACTGCGGGGTCAATACTAAATGAACCTGCAATATGGGTATCTTCAGGTACAAAAGGACCTTCTGGTTGGTCTGCAACTGCAACTCCGATGTGGAAAATTCCTTGGTAGTTTTTAGCTGGGAAATAGAGATAGTATTTACCATCTTTTTCGGCAGCATCTGGCGCCCACATTTGACGTTCGGCCCATTTCACATTTTTAACATCAAGTACATTGCCATGGTCAGTTACTTTACCATGTGGTCTATCTAGCGAAAATACATGGTAATCACGCATATCAAAGTGATCCCCATCATTGCCCAGTGGTAAATCATTTTCAACGTCGTGAGAAGGGTAGATATAAATCTTATTATTAAATACGTGTGCAGAAGGATCTGCTGTGTACATATGCGTTACTAGCGGTGCTGAAAGAGCATTTGTAGAATGGGTTGCTTCAATTCCTTGAGTAACGGTATTCTGTTCTTCTTGCTGATCGTTGGTTGTGTTGTTGTTATTCATAAACTGCCTCGTTATTTTTGTCTGTAAGCACCTTGAATATAGTGCGGATTAACAATTAGGCTGGTGAGTAACCAGCCCGTTGATATAGGCTCTATTTAGCTAAGCTCTACAGTATGCACTAGTGGTTTCATCCCTTCTTTTTCTTTTGCATCCAATACCAGTAGGGCTTTGATTTTCGCTAGTTTGTCATTATCAAGTGTATAGAACATCATTATCGCAGCTAGTACTGCGAACATAACACCAGGGATAACAGTAAATAATAGGTTGATTACATTAACAACCTCAGGTGTTTGCATCTCTGCGCCACCAACGTATCCAGAGTAAGCAAGAATCCAGCCTACTGATGCACCGCCAATTGCAATACCGAGTTTAATTGCGAAGAGATTCGTTGAGAAGATCATGCCACTTAGTGAACGATTGCTACGCGTTTTTTCATGGTCAACAACATCAGACATCATGCTCCATAGGATTGGCGTTGTACTTGTTTGCACCACACTTAAAGCAATGACTAATGTAAATAATAGCGTTAAATTAGTTGGATCAACAAAGTAAAGGACTGCACATAAGAAACCAGAAAGGGAGATTAAAATACGGTAAACAGTAGGTTTATTGTATTTGCCTAACAGGGGACCGGATGCCAGCGCGCCAATAATGCTGGCTACCATACTAACAACCATGAATATAGTGGCTAAATCTGGGCGACCCATTACATTATTTACATAATACATTGTAGTTGCGCCTTTGAGTACAGCCCCCGTTAATAGTATAACGTTTAGAATGAACAGCACACGCCATTGATTATTTTTCATTAGTAGAGCAAGGTCTTTCCATACAGACTGCTTAATCTCTGTCTCTTCAGGCGTCACATTTTCTTTGGTTGTAGAAAAACAGATAAAGAAGAAAGCAATAGCGGCAAGGCCCATCACACTCATCGCACCAAGATACCCTTTTTGTACATCACCTTGACCAATAATATCGACTAATGGTAGTGCAACCATCGCAACCACTAATCCTCCTGCAGTGCTTAATGCAAAACGGTACGATTGCAGTGATGTTCGCTCTTCTGAGCTGTTGGTCATTGCATTTGCCATCGCACAGTAAGGTACATTGATAGCGGTGTACATCAATGTTAAGAAGATATAAGAAGCGTAAGCGTAAATAATTTTACCAGTTGGGCCTAAATCAGGAGTAAAGAAAGCACACATACATGCCACACCAAATGGAACTGCCATCCACAGAATGTAGGGGCGGTAGCGACCATATTTAGTCTTGGTACGATCAACTAAAGAGCCCATTAGTGGATCTGTAACAGCATCAATAAATCTAACTAGAAGAAACATGGTGCCCATGTGAGCAGGGGATAAACCGTAAATGTCTGTGTAGAAGTAAGCAAGAAATAACATCACTGTCTGCCAGACTAAATTACAGCCTGTATCGCCCAATCCATAGCCGATTTTTTCTTTGATTGATAACTTGATAGTGTTCATTTTCATGTAACTCCGATTAACTTTAGGATGGGATTATTATTCTCGTCACCCCCTTATTTATCAATTAGTGTAAATTGGTAATCTCTTTATGATATTTGGTATGTGTGGTTTTTATCATAACGAGATAGTGCAAAAAAAAACAAAAGCTTTTTAAAATTAATGGTTTATATTTTTTGGAGTTAAAAGCTGAATGATTTTTTATTCGTTATTTTTGGGATGTAGCGCACGTAATGTGCAGTGTGTGAACGTTTGAATATATGCGCTTGGTATTTTATTTGTTATTTTCTTTTGTGAAGTGTTAATTAGATGTTTCTTTTATCATATTTCATAGCTAAATTTATAAGTGCTTCTGCAAAATATTACAATGGCATTGTATTATGAATACTAACCGAGGAGAATAATTGGTTTGTCGTTATATACTATGACAAAATTAGTATAAATTGCATTTAACATGCATTTTTTCACGTGGTTTTAGCTTCATTAACGCTAGCCTTATATTCTTTATTGTATCTTTTAAGCTCGGATCCATCACTATGCATAAGTTGCTTCTATTAATTGACACAATGTTTTATTACGATCGTGAGATACTAAAAGGTATCACCTCAAAAGTTAATGAATATCAACTGAAAATTTCCATTCATATTGAGTCAATAGAAAATGTCGATGATATTTTATCTCAGCAATGGGATTACGTTATTGCAGATTTTGATAAAGCAGATCATCATGAAGTGATTCCTCGTTTAACTGGTAATATACTTCTTTACTCGAGTTATCAGATAGATAATGTACCGCCATTAGTGTCAACATTAGTGAATGATAACGAACATATCTCTTCTTTAGCACTTGGACAGTTCGTACAAAATAATATTAAAAATGTCGCTTTTTATACATATCCTAGTGAGGCTAATAGTGGCTGGGCACTTGAAAGAAAACATTATTTTGAACAACATGCACAGTTAATGGCGCTTAATTACTTTAAAGATGTACGGCAGGCTGTTGCGTTACAACAATATCCTCTCGGTGTCTATTGTGCTTCAGATCGCGCAGCGCGAAAATTGGTTAACTTCTGTGTGACACACAATATTGCTGTTCCCAGTGAGATCTCAATTATCGGCACCGATTATGATGATGCGGAGCGTAAAATGTCGGCGATGCCGTTAAGCTCTATCAATGTCAATCCTTATAACCTAGGGCGACGTTGCATTGAAGTGCTTGTTAAGGCTAAGCGATTTAACAAAATATTAGCAGAGAAGTACCAACCTACTGATTTAATAAATGAATACTCGACCATCGTTGAAGAGAATCAAGATCAAATTGTTAATAATGCGCTATATTATCTGCATAATAATTTTCATTTGAATATTAAGGTGCAGCAGGTTGTAGAATTTTGTAAGACATCACGGAAAACGCTAGATAACCGTTTTATTGCCTGTAAAAATATCACAGTACATCAGTATTTGTCTGACCTAAGAATTGCTAAATCAAAAAAATTATTAAGGATGAGTAGCGATTCCATTGAATCTATTGCACTACAATGTGGTTACCCAAACCTGAGTTATTTATATCAAGTATATAAAAAAAAGTTCGATTATACTCCCTATGAATATCGTCAAGATATCGATTTAATTTAATTTCACCTAAAGCAATATACCGTTATAAATGTTTGATTTTTGTTCGATCATAATGTTCTTTTATTGTGCTATTTGGTTGTTGAATTTAGTTATTTGGCAAACATGATCTAGATTTAATATTCACTTTTTTAAATCATTCATATTACCCCTCACTAAATAATCAATCGACTAATGAGAACCATAATATGAGCATTTATAAAAACCCCAATCATAGCGTTCAAGAGAGACTTGAAGACTTAATGAGTCAAATGACTTTGACTGAAAAAATAGCGCAGTTAGGTGCTCAATGGTTAATTTTAAGTCCTGATGGTGACCATCAAGATCGTGAATTAGAGATGGCTTCCGGGGATGCTCGTAAACCGATTGATGAACGTTTAAAACATGGTTTAGGGCAAATTACACGTCCTCTTGGAACACATACTATTGCAGCAGAAGAGGGTGTTAAAGCGCTTAACTTACTGCAAAAATATTTAGTGGAAGAGACCCGCCTTGGTATACCAGCAATGTCTCATGAGGAGTGTTTAGTTGGCCTTATGGCAAAGGGCGCAACGCTGTTCCCGTCATCACTTAATTATGGTCACACCTGGAATCCTGAGCTTATCGAAGAGATGGGGAGAATTATCGGGGAAGAGGTACGTCAAGTAGGTGCGCATCATGGCTTGGCTCCTGTTCTTGATGTTTCCCGCGACGTGCGCTGGGGTAGAACAGAAGAAACGTTAGGTGAGGATCCATACCATGTTGGTGTACTTGCAACCAGTTATGTGAAGGGGCTGCAAACTGAAAAACGTGATTTATTAGCAACATTAAAACATTACGTTGGACATTCATTCAGTGAAGGTGCGCGTAACCATGCTCCTGTGCACCTTGGATTTAAAGAACTAAATGATACTTTTATGCTGCCATTCGAAATGGCGGTTAAGTTAGCAAATGCAGGCTCAGTTATGCCTGCTTACCATGATATTGATAATGAGCCATGCCATAGCTCAGAATATTTACTGACAACGGTATTGCGTGATCAATGGGACTTTGATGGCTTAATTGTTGCTGATTATGGCGGTATTGAATTACTCGCTTCTCATCACGGCATTGCAGCGGATCGCACAGAAGCGGCTGCTCTCTCTTTTAATGCGGGCCTCGATATTGAATTACCAGATGATGCCTGTTCAAGTTATATTCAAAATGCAATGGATAGAGGGTTGATCTCATTAGAGAAAATTGATGAAATTGTTGCTCGTATATTAAAAGTTAAGTTTGAATTAGGTTTATTCGAAAATCCATACTGTAAAGAAGAGAACATTGAACTTCAAACTGAAGAAGCAAAAAAAGTTGCTTATCAAGTGGCTTCTCAATCAGCGGTTTTAATGGAAAATGATGGTACGTTACCGATTAAAACAGATCAAAAAATAGCCGTAGTGGGACCAACTGCCGACGATCAGCTTGCTCTACTGGGGGGATATAGTTTCCCGATTCACCTTATCCTTAGTAGCATGGATGATGGGGAAAAAGTATCAAAAACCATTTTAGAAGCAGTTAAAGATCAATTTACTGATGTTTCATATCTTAAAGGGTGCGAAATATTAACAGAACGCCACGCAAACGCCCCTGTTTTCCCTGGTGATGTTGATATGGCAATGGGGCAGAAGTTAGAGTCTCCTGTATCAAAAGATACGAGTCAAATTGCAGCAGCTGCAAAGCTGGTTGCAGAAGCCGATATTGCATTAGTTTGTGTTGGTGACTTAGCAGGCTTATTTCAAACAGGTACGATTGGAGAAGGCTCTGATACCGATAGCCTAGATTTGCCTGGTGTACAACAAGCGTTGATTGATGCTGCGATTGCTACTGGCAAGCCAGTTATAATCTTAGTAACAGGTGGTCGTCCCTATAACCTAAATGGCGCTGAAGAAAAAGCTGCTGGTGTGATTTTTGGTTGGGCCCCTGGACAAGAAGGTGCCGATGCAATCATTGATATCATAACTGGTAAAGTAGCGCCATCTGGTCGTTTAACGTTATCTATCCCTAAGAATGCAGGTGCAGTACCTTATTACTACAATCATAAATTAAAGAGTGGTGGAACACCGATTGCTTATCATTTTGGTTCTAAATATAACTTTGGTTACGGGCTAACGTATTCAAGTTTCGACTATAAAAACATATCCATTGATAATCACTCTGTTGATATTAATGGAACGATTAATGTGTCAGTCGAAATTGAAAATACCAGCGCTGTTGACGGCTGTGAGGTTGTTCAATTATATGTTAAAGATAAACTGTGTTCTTTAGTAAGACCTATTCGAGAGTTAAAAGGTTTTGTTAGAGTAGATATCAAAGCAGGTGAAACAGGTATTGTAAATTTCTCATTGCCTGTTGATATGCTTAACTTTACTGACAACATGCATCGTCGTGTAGTTGAGCCCGGTGACTTTGAAATTATGATTGGTCGTTCAGCTACAGATATCGTGTTTAATGAAACCGTAACAGTAACGGGTGAACTTAATGTATTACCTAAATACTGGAAGATGATCTGTGAAACAGAAGTAATGACTGAAAAAAAAGATAGCTAAAACATATAAATAGTCACTCCCGTTTCGGTAATTTTTACTAAGATTGGAGTGACTCATGATAACAAAGTTTAATTTAAGTGGTTAAAGAGACCATCTATCTATTTATTCCAATTGGTATCACCCGAACACTATAATTTTCACCTTACCCTTTCCTCCTTCGTATTGTCTGTAACTGAAAATACAACATATTGAACAGCCCCTCTTTTATATAGCGCAACTATTAATCTGTGCTGCCTAGAAAAGAGAGATACCAAATCTCATATAGAAGATACAAGTTTTCACTATTTAAATGCTCATCGTTCACTGGCATCATTGTTGATAAAATTTAGATGACGTATTTGACTATTACAGTTGTCAACAAAAGGTCACTGGCGCAATAATCAGTGCTTGTAAAAATAATTAAAGTTTACTATTTAGGGGAAAAACATGTTATCAGTCGTTGCTGATGTTGGTGGTACAAATATTAGGCTTGCCGTCTGTAATCTTGACTCAGGAGAGTTGGGGCAGTTAAAAGAATTTGCCTGCCAGGATTTTGCAACACTTGAAGCGGCTCTTGTTTACTATTTTTCTGAATTACAAGGTCAAGTTAAACATCTTTGTATTGGCATTGCTTGTCCTGTTGAGGACGATTATATCGCAATGACTAATTTAAAATGGGCTTTTTCACAAAAGGAACTTAAAGAAAAATTACAATTAACGTCTTTATATTTGCTTAATGACTACACAGCCATTTCATTAGCAGTACCGTTTCTCTCCGCAGAAGAAAAAATTCAGATTGGTGGGGGAAACGCTCAAACAGATGGTCTCACTGCGGTGTTTGGTCCTGGAACGGGGTTGGGCGTATCACACATTGTCAAACTAGAAGGTAAATGGGTGAGCTTGGACGGAGAAGGTGGCCATGTCAGCTTTACAGTTAATACACGAGAGCAATCTGAGGTTTTATTTTTATTACAGGAACAGTTTGGACATGTTTCAGCTGAGCGTATTTTATCTGGGCAAGGGTTAGTAAATTTATACCAAAGTCTTTGCCTCTTGTCTCATCAACCAGCAAAATTTGACCAACCTAAAGAGGTTACGCAAGCTGCATTGGATGGTAGTTGCGTTATTGCGCGAAGAAGTTTGGATGTTTTTTGTCAGGTTATGGGTGGCTTCGCGGGCAATATAGCTTTGAATTTGAACTGTACGGGGGGCGTTTATATTGCCGGAGGTATTGTGCCTCGCTTTATAGACTTTTTTCAATCGAGCGAGTTTAGATATTATTTTGAAGAAAAAGGGCGATTTAAAGACCATCTTTCAACCATTCCTACCTTTTTGATAACTAATGCTAACCCAGGGTTATTGGGGGCAAGTATTTATCTTCGCCAGGAGTTGGCGTTTCTTTAATAGTTCATATTGAGTTTGAATGCATTGTTATAGGCTCATAACGACCTTCGATTTATTGATTTATTACAAATTTTTAATAATAGTAGAGAATAGTATATGCAAACTAAAATGATAAGCTTGGCACAGGAAAAGCTTATTCCCATAAGCCGGCAATTGGCTTGTGAAGGAATAGTCCTTCTTGAGAATCGCAATGCCGTACTTCCTATCAAAAAGGGAGAAAAAATATCCTTATTTGGACGTTGTCAGGTCAATACCTATCGAAGTGGTACGGGATCTGGCGGGGCTGTTAACGTTCATTATGCTGTGAATGCGTTAGAGGGGCTGCGCAGTAATCCTACCATTGACATTAATGAAGAACTGGCTGCTGTCTATGAAGAATGGATCAAAGTAAATCCTTTTGATGATGGAGGTGGTGGTTGGGCTGCTGAACCTTGGTTTCAGCAAGAGATGCCTCTGAATACCGAACTTGTCGAACAAGCTGCGAAAAATTCAGATAAAGCGCTTATTTTCATTGGTCGTACTGCTGGTGAAGATCAAGATAACGCTGATGCTCCAGGTAGTTACCGTTTGACAGAGCAAGAAGAAGCGATGATAACTGGCGTCACAGCTCAGTTTGATAAAGTGATTGTGATCCTTAACATTACTAATATTATGGATATGTCTTGGCTGAATACCATAGATAATAAAGAATCGATTCAGGCGGTTATTTACAGTTGGGCTGCAGGGATGGAAGGTGGGCATGCTCTCGCTGACGTTATCTCCGGAAACGTATCTCCAAGTGGAAGAATGTGCGACACCGTTGCCTATCAGTTATCAGATTATCCTTCATCAGCTTATTTCGGTCGTAAAGATTATAATTGTTATGTTGAAGATATTTATGTCGGATATCGTTATTTCGAGACCTTTAAGCCGCAAGCAGTACAATATGAGTTTGGCGCTGGGCTTTCCTACACCGAATTTAGTCGGGAATTACAGTCCTATTCAATTGAAGGTACGGGTATAGAGCGTATACTTCATTTGGATTTTTCACTGCAAAATATAGGTGAAGAGTACACCAGTAAAGAAGTGCTGCAAGTATATTGCGAAGCGCCACAAGGGCATCTTGGTAAGCCTGTTGAGTACTAGCTGGCTTTGCTAAATCTGAGGCTCTTAAGCCTGGTGATGTACAAATTCTTCGGGTTTCTATTGCACTTAAGTCCCTCGCCTCCTATGACGATAGTGGTGTCACTGGGCATCGATCCTGTTATGTTCTGGAAGAGGGGAGTTACCAGTTTTACGTGGGGGGCAGTGTACGTAAAGCAGTTCCAATTCCCACAACAATAGAGCTAGATGAACTTTTAGTTGTTGAAAATCTAACTGAAGCTTTAGCACCTATCTACCCATTCAAACGCTTGAAACCAGGCGCTCTTAAGGAAGATGGTACTTATGAAGAAACCTATGAAGCTGTACCTCAAAGAGCCATCTCTCTCAAGGAAAGAGTTGAGTCTGCAATGCCTGCTGCTTTGAAGTTAACGGGCTATCAGGGGATTCAACTTAAAGATGTTAAAGAAGGGCAAAATAGTATAGAAGAGTTTGTTGCGCAGATGAGTTGTGAGGAGTTAGCCTCTTTAGTTCGAGGTGAAGGGATGTGTAGCCCTAAAGTTACGCCTGGAACCGCGGCCGCTTTAGGCGGTCTTAGTGATAACCTTTTTCATCTTGGCATTCCTGCTGTTGCGGTAGCTGATGGGCCTTCAGGTATACGTATGGATAGTGGTCACAAGGCAACTCAAGTTCCGATAGGTACTTTGCTTGGATGTACTTGGAACAAAGCACTAAATGAGGAGCTTTTCTTCCTGATTGGTCAAGAGCTTTGTGCTAATAAAATCGATAGTCTTTTAGGCCCTGGCATTAATATTCACAGACACCCGTTGAATGGCCGTAATTTTGAATATTTTTCTGAAGATCCTTTGATGACGGGAGTCATGGGCGCGGCTCAAACTCGCGGCTTAAAAAAAGCAGGAGTATCTGGAACTATTAAGCATTTTGCCGCTAACGATCAGGAGACTGCGCGAGTTGATGTAGACAGTATTGCATCGGAGCGCGCCTTGCGTGAAATTCATCTTAAAGGTTTTGAGATGGCAGTCAAAGAAGGAGAAGCATCTTCTATCATGACCTGTTATAACCCAATAAATGGTCATTGGGGCGCTTCTAATTATGATCTCAATACTTCTATTTTGCGTGGCGAGTGGGGCTTTAGCGGTCTGGTTATGACGGATTGGTGGGCGAAGATGAATGATCCCATTGAGGCCGGAAAAGAAGATAAGAGATTCACTTCTTTTATGATTCGCGCACAGAACGACATTTACATGGTTGTTGAAAATGATGGTGCCGAATCTAATAGTATGAAAGACAATACGTTAGAGGCTTTGCAGCAGGGCACGTTGATGTTAGGTGAATTACAGCGTTCAGCGATAAATATTTGTCGATTTATCATGGCAACTCCTGCTATGGATAGACCACTAGAAGCCTATGATCCGATTAAGACGTTTATCGCACAAAGTAATACTTCTAATGTTGCAGCAAAAGCTATGCAAGATGAACTCGTTATCAATACTAAAGTCAATAAATCAATGATGATAGAAGTGCTTGAAGCTGGTGTGTATCAATTTAGCGGTGTTGGCCATTATGATCGCAACTCTCAGGCACAGTCATCTTGTAGCATCAGTCTTAATGGCGTTTTTGCTATGTCTCTTCCCATGAATGGGACTAGCGGCGAAAGTATTGTTGTAGAGGGACTGGAGGTAAGGCTGGGTAAGGGATACTACGAACTCACCCTCGATTTCGTGAAACCGGGGTTAGCGTTAGAGCGATTGATGTTTACCAAAAAGGAAGCTTTAGATTGAGCAAAGATGAATTGATTCGCATGATTTAGTAACCTAACTTAAAAAGGCAGAATAGTTTAGACTAATCTGCCTTTTTTAGATTAATGGGGAGCTTATACCAATTCCGATAAATAGCTGATTCTATTTTACTGGTTAAAACCACTTACTGCTGCGTTGTAATTTTCGCAAAGGGAATAACCATTTACGTCAAATTACGCCTTGAATTAAGCTGTTTTTCCTACGCGAAATTTAGATCACATACTTACCGGAGTTGGTATTACCACTGTTTGCTCAAGTCCGCCTGTTCTAGCAGAGTATGATTCGTCAACTGAGAGAATCCGAGATGCCAACTCTAACTAGATTTAGAGATCGCCAGATTGAAACGATCTCTATGAATCATACATATATTTACAGTATGAGGGGATTACCACCAAGCTTCAAACATACCACCAAAAGTCGCAGTATCTAAATTAGAAGAATCATAGCTATTATCATCCCTCATTCCGATATACTCATTATCTGCATTCCCAATAGTTGCAAAGAAACGTATCATTGGTCTAGACCATGTTTCAGGCCCGATTGCAATATTTTGTGATATCGTGAATTTCCAAGATTTATTAGTCGCATCTAAATCCCCATAATCAACAACACTGTAGCCAGCTTCTAGCCATGTAGAATGTATATCATTCCATTGGTATGTAGGGCGAACTATCATATTGTAGCTTTCACTATCTTCTATTTTGGTAATGATTGTTCCTTGATCTGAGCCATCACTTACCTTATAGGTACCTTTAGCACCATTTACATCTTGATAAGATGTAAGATACTGTAGGCCAATTTTGTCAGTAAATTTGAAGTTGCCTTCAAGACTAAATAATAGCGCATCGACACCGTCTGCTAAATCAAACGTGCTATTTACTGCATTACTTGAATAACGAACAACCAGGTGTTGATTATGTATCTTTCCTTCAGCAGCTATTTGGTAGGCATTGCTAGAAGTATTTTCAGATCCTTCTTCATCTTTTTTTATTTGATCAGATGAAAAACCGTAGTTGGCATAAAAAGCAAGATTAAGGAATCACCAATTGTAATATTGCTTAATTTACTGGTGATTGCATATCTGCCATTATCTCCAACCATATCATCATCAACTTGTGCCACAGCGGATAAGTCGAATTTCAGCTCATCAATATTTAAATTATAGAAACCAAAGCCCTGTCCATCATGCATCATCCAAAAATAATCATTAATATCAAACTGAGGGCGTTGATGAAAATCACGTCCAGCCCAAACATATAGATCGGGTTGTGATTCAAATATATTTGTAGCACCCGCATACATTTTTTTAACTTGAACACCACCATCATCAGCCCATTCTCTATCAGCCCAATGATCAACCATGAAGACTAAATCCCATTTTGTGTTATTTGCACCTTCAAATACTTTAGCAAATTGGTACTCCCCCCCATTTTGCTCATTACCTAAACGGCCTGTTGCATTACCAAGCGATGAACCGTGGCTTCGAACTGTTTTTGCATCACTATTTTGAAAGTTAGCCCCATAACGAGCATAGCCTGAAAATACGATACCATGTTGAACTGGTGTCTCTGGCGTTAATATTGCGGGTTGTTGATCATCTTTATAATTAATTATTTGTAATTTTTTCTCGAGTTCATCAAGTCGTTTTACAAGAGTATCTATATTCTCTTGCTCGTTAGCTTGGTCAGTATTTTGATCAGCTAACAATGAGGTAGAGGTTAGTGCAGAAAGAATAGCAAGGGTTAAATTTAAATGTTTGATTTTATTCATGTTATGTCCAGTATGATTAATTAGCTTTCGCAATGCTATGAAAGCTATTTCATTTATGTATGTAAAAATTTTAAGCAATGCCTTGAAATGTTAAGAAATATCAAGTTAATTTTTTGAGTGATTAGAAATTCGGGGATAATGCGTTATCGCCTGCTATGCGATCTCTTCCTTCTGTTTTTCAGAATTGGTCGCATTCAAATCATGTAGGTCAATATCATTAAAAGTCACATTTACCTCACAAAATAAAAACTGATATAACATCAATCCCATCATTATCTAGTCATTAATTGTTGTTAAAATGAATGCTGGCTTTTATTTGTTTTGCAATTAAAACAGCTGGTTACTGAAATAAATAGATAGCGTTCACCTCTGTAGTGGTTGTAGCTGCTCTTTCATTCATTTGATATTCCGGAAAGCATAAATATCAACAGGAACAGAATGCTGCTAGCTCACGCATTTATGTTAACCAATAAAGAAGTGGGCATACTTACGGTACAAAACAAATATATTTTATTTATTCATAGTAAGGCTCCTAATTTAATTCAATATACGACTGGTGCGGGATATAACAGCTGACAAAAATGCGCAACTCTAATCAGCCCCAGTTCATTCCTCTTTAGCTGTAGCTTCCAAGTCATTCCCTAGGTTAAGTTATCAGCCCAATTGTGTTTGTTGTAGACCTCTGGACCATTCCATGAATAAAGATCTTTATAATAACTTTCGGATAAGAGGATAGAGTTATCTGCAGAAGTAGAGTCTTCTCTCTTACGCCCGATTAAGTTGTATAATGAAGCTAGTAAATATTAAAAACACCCAATAGCGCGTTTGAAAAATATTCATTATAAATCCTTATAAAGTCATTAATTACAGCATCGAAAACGTTTTCATTCTATTCCAACAATATCAATTAATTAAAAGCGTGTGAATGCTGTAAATTAGTATTGTCGTTGTGATATTTAGTATAAAAATGTTCATAATGACGAGTGTCTAGAATTGAATTAAAAGCAGATAATTGAACGCCCTCTTTTTTCCGTAGCACATTGATTTGGTCACCTAAGTAGAGGTGATATTTTTCATTTCAATAATTTTGTTGGTGGTTGAAATCTGCACTATGGGCAAGTGAAATTTCACTCTAAAGTTTCGATTAGAGTCAGCACAATGAGTTGTTGAGCAGGGCTACTCGGTACGTAAATCAGTAACAGCGATGAACGTCGGTGAATCAGAAAAAAACACCCCGTATTGAAGAAGATAAAACTATGGTTGAGATTCAAAATATATGTCATTTCAGTAAAATAGAAGTATCTTCTTGTACATAGCGGTTTTATCGCAAGGTGCTATTTTCTTTGCCCTTGGGGACGCTAGCTCGAAATTCTACATTTCCTTGAAATACCTGCTTTAAATTAGGCTATTCGTTCCCGTCATTATTAACATTTTTATGCTAAAGGTTACAACGATAATACTAATTTCTATCATTCACACGAGCTCAATTAATTGATATTGTTGTTTAAATAGGATGGAAGTGTTTTCGCTGCTGTAATTAATTACTTTATAAGGATTTATCATGAATATTTTTCGAACACACTATTTGATGGTTTTAATATTTGTGGGTTGCATTTATAATTTAGTCGGTTGTAACGGGGGAGATTCTACTTCTACTTCTGTAGATAATTCAGTCGTCTTATCCGAGAGTTATTATAAAGATCTTTATTCATGGAATGGTCAAGGGGGGCTGCAACAAACGCAATTAGGCCGAGGACTTAACCTAGGAAATTATTTAGAAGCGCCAGCTGAAGGTGAATGGACTGGTGGGCGTTTACTCGTTGAAGAAGACTTACAACGAATTTCTGATGCCGGATTTAAAACTGTACGAATCCCTGTTCGCTGGACTGCTCATACCGAGCTGGAATCTCCTTATGCCATTGATTCTGTATTTATGGAACGTGTAAAAGAAGTTGTTGGCTGGGCAAATAACGAGGGCCTTAAAGTTATCTTAAATGTTCATCACTATGAAGAAATGATGAATGATCCTGAAAATATGCAATCAAAACATGTCTTACGTTTGCAGAGTATATGGCAACAAATTAGCGAACAATTTCCTCTCTATGAATATCCCCGTGACAATCTTATTTTTGAGTTATTAAATGAGCCTAATGGCACCATAGATTACAGTGATTGGAACAATATAATTGCAAAATTGTTAAATGTTATCTGGAGTGATATGGCCACGCAACAAAATAACGGTACAGAGCAGCGAACTGTGATGATTGGCACCGCCAATTGGGGGCATCCAGATGGCTTAACTAAATTATCATTGCCAGATACGGTGAACGCAACTAATACAATTATTACTGTTCATTATTACGAACCTTTCCATTTTACTCATCAAGGCGCTGAATGGGTTGCTGGTGCAGATAAATGGGTTGGCACTCCTTGGCTAGGAACCGCAAGTGAACAAACGCCTTTGATCGCGTTGTTTGATAGAGTAACCACATGGAATAATCAAGCTAATCGTGGCTTTGAAATATTTATGGGGGAATTTGGTGTTTATTCTCAATTCTCAAATCCATTACATCAAAAGGCATGGACGGCATTTATTGCCCGTGAAGCAGAAAAAAGAAATATTAGTTGGGCATATTGGGAATACGCATCCGGTTTTGGTGCCTATGATGCGAGTACGGGGCAATGGCGAGAGCAACTAATTAATGCCCTTATTCCGATACAATAGTTTGTGAATAAATGTATTCAGTAATAACTATATACTGAATATAATAGATTTCCCGCTTGAATAAACAGCCTTAAGTTAGGTCGTTTATTCAAGCGCAGTGTATGTTATGGTGCAAAGATTAAGCGATACCCCTATATTTCAACGTGCAAACTCTCTCATTCATTTTTCCTCCACAAGCTATGACCATAATATTATGTGTACTCCCTATATATTGGCAATGAATAGCTAAAAAGCGCTGTTAAGGCGATATTAATAACTTAATCTGTTGAGGGGGAGGAAGGATTAATTGCTTGAAAAAAATCTTCATGCCACTCTAGTTGAGGCGATCCATTGCGGATATTTTTTTGCGTGAAAGAGATTATTTCATCGTATAAATCAGTCGGGGCTCGTTGGTTATTATTAATGTATGACTTCAATTTATTATAAGCAGTAGTTGAAGGGATGGTCCAAAGGGTTTTGTCATGAGATATTTTCTTAAATGACCAAGGAAAGTAACCCACGAGCTCTTTTTTTGCCCAGCTAGATATGGCAAGTAAGTTATTGTTATCACTTTCGCCAAACTCTCCCAGAATTAATGGAATGTTTAGATTATTGGTGATCTTTTCACGACCAAAGGTATCACTAGCTGGACCATAGTGATGAATTTCATAGACGAGGTTATCATCCCATTGTGAATTGATTCCGGTCTTTTCTTGAACCAAGGGATTCGTCCAATCAATTTTGCTTAAGTCTGAGCTCCACCAGGATGTTTCAGCGACAATAATGTGATTATTGTCAACTTCACGGATCGCATTACGTATCTTAATTAGTGACCCTAGTAGTTCATATTCTCGACCGTCTTGTGGCACCGGTTCATTAAGTAAGTCGTAGCCCCAAATAACGGGTTCTTCTTTATAGCGCAGGGCAATATGCTGCCAAACTTTGCTGGTGATTTGAATATACTCATCTTTATCCCAAAAATAAACACTACTTCTGGGTTGTGTAGCATTTGAGTCTAAGTTATCACAATGGTCCCCTGGATTTTGGTAACCTGGGGCTGCGTGCATGTCGAGCAACACATAAATATCATGTTTACGAGCTGCATTAATTAATAGGTCAAAATATTGAAAACCATCATCGCTTAACTGGTTATTTTTCCAAAACATATTGTAGTGAAATGGCACACGAAGCAGAATTAAAGCCAAGTTGTTTTAACTCCTTTAACGTTTGTTCATTGACATAATTTAGGCGCCATTGATGTTCAAATTCAGCCGATTTATCTGCACTGCCAAATACGGTCGTTAATGAGTTAAGAAACTGTGTATGGGTGCGATATTTATAGTCTCCCATCATCAAATATCCTTCCCATAATAACCAATTTCCTAAGTTAATTCCGTAAAGGTAGAGTGGGTGATTATTTTCATCCAGAATCTTTTTTCCATCGGTGTGCACAAAATGAGGGAAAGAAGGTGTTGATGTTGAGGCCAATGCGGATGTACTCAGCAAAACGCCAAGTAAAGCGCTAGCAAAGCTAAATATAATGGATTTCTTGACTGGGATAATTGGCTTGACCATCTTTTTTTGTCTCATTTGTTTTCGAATATGAGATTAATAGCAACGCCAATTTCGCCTAAAATATAACCTGTAAATGTTCTTGAATTGATATCACTACAAACTAGTTGTTTCGTGTTGGCGGGCATATTAGCCATTTTTGTTGAATCGTTGCCGACCACGATAGGTGGTCGGCGGTGAGTTAAAGCGACGTTTATTGATTTAAACGCTTTTCATCTAAAACTGTTGTTATCCAAACAAGCGGAGAGTTCCAGTTGATGGTTATTTCATTTAGTGTCCACGCTCCAATATCATCAACAAAACACGTTTGTCCAATACATTTACCTTTGATAGTCGCAGCTATTGGGTCAGAAAAGTTTATTGAGTTTGGACCGCCAGACATTGCGCCTGGCGCTGGTTTTGGTGAGTTATTATCCGCTTGGAAAGACCAGAAGCGATGATGAGGGTTTTGAAGAGCATTTTCACCGTACCCTGAGATATACGACTTATCTAGCGGGTTATTACCAAGGATATAATTCATACCATCTGCTGCTGCCTGTAGGTATTTTATATCACCAGTAAAATCTGTTGCATAACTTAAGAAAATACCGTTATTGAGGATTTCAGAATTCGATCCCCATGGGTACTCTTCGCTAGTGTAAGGAATATTATAACCTTCTTCATCAACTGATTTTAGGTAAATATCTGCTGTTTTCTGAATGTTTTTACGTGCTTGTAGAATATCATTTTTTGGTAATTCATTTGGTACTAGTGCTAAACTAAGCGTACCAGCAGAAGCAAGATTACCCCAGTATAAACCATTTGATGACTCTTTATCATCACTTGGAGAAACTAAATATAGTGGCGATGCTTTAATTGCTTTTAAGTATTTGGCTTCACCCGTTGTGATAAATAATTCAGCACCTGCCCAGTAGAACTCATCTGATAAGTCAGTATCCCCATATGGGCCAGATCCTGTGAAGTTATCATAAGCTAATACTTCTGGGTGGGCATTTGCAGCATCCCAAGCTCGTTGTGCAGCCGTTAAACATTGACCAGAAAATGCGGGATCAATATCTTTCCAGATACGCGCACATTGTGCCGCTGTAGCAGCTAGATTTAATGTTGCAGATGTCGTTGGATAAAAAATAGCACGATCCATTGTATCTTTATGTGGTGGTAGTGGCATGCCGTTGATTTTTCGTCGGCTACTTTATGAAAAGCCAAGCCTGATGCGTCAATTTCAGTTAATTTTAATTGATTAAGATTCGCTGATTGATCTCCCTCTGGTACTGTTACTTTTTTACCATTTGGAACTTGCATTGCCATCATGAATTCAACATTCCAACGCACCTCATCTAATAGGTCATTAACGTTGTTATTTGTTTCTGGAATAGTCTGGGTACCGTCCGCAAAAGGAACTTTTGCATCTTTTATCCATAAAGAGCGCTCGTAGAGGTTTAGTAAAGTCCATACACTAATACCACTGTTTACAACATATCGACCGTGATCGCCGGCATCATACCAACCACCAGAAACGTTCAATTCGAAGTCACAACCAGGCCATTTATTACCTTTTGCATCTGTTTTATTGAAACAGGTAACTGTCTCATTAGGATGGCCAGCAGGGCGAGCTAAATCAGCGCGTTGAACATATTCAGGCTTAATTTCAATACCGCTTCGGTTTTGATAAAAATAAGCAAGTGCATCATATTTTAATTCAGTGTAGATATCATCAGCAATGCGGAAAGGGTGGCTAGCTTCCCCATTGACGACAAGTACTATCTCTTTGCTTGGTGTTGTTAATTTGCTGAAATCAGCTTTATGAACAGACTCGCCAGAGCTTTTATTTAAACCGAATACCGTTGTCATACCCGTTAAAATAATTTTTCCGTTAGCATCTTTTATTTGCCATGCAAGAGGTTCTTTTGAATCACTTTTAATTGTTGCTATTTTTTCAGCTTTAGGAAAATAGCCAATTTGGTTTACATGAACTGTTGGTATAATGACTTCTTTTTTGAAGCTTTTTCCTTTTAACGAGACGTCACTAAAACAAATATCAGCTTTTTTTTGTGCACCTAGCTGAAATTGGAATCCGGTTTTAGCATCACTTGGCTCTTTTTGGGTGAAATTAAAGGAATATGTTTTTGCCGTTGGACCAACAGAAATATCTTCATTAAAGTAACCAGTGTAGGGAGCGCCATCATGTTGAATTAATGCTTTAAATTTAGTTTCAACAGAAGAACGTGCGGTGAAGTTGACTTGATATGATTGTCCATTTTCTAGACCGAGACCACCTTGACCTAAAATCACATCCCAATTATTAGAACCTGGCTGTGTAATATTAACACAAGCTTCGCCATTTTTTACTGCTAGTTGACCACCTGAAACCCACCAACTTTCTTCTCCCTTTTTAAATTGAGGGTTTTGTAATAACTCCCCACTCTCACTTTGTTTTGATTGGGAATTATTTGATAATTCTTCTTTTTTTGCTGTAGAACTGTTTCCAGTCGTAACACAGCCAACCACTAAACCCGCTGTTAGAATAGTTGCTATCCCTTGACCTACTATACTTTTTCGATAAATAGTCATGAAAAACTCCGTTATATGATGCGATAAATTTTATCCGAAATAAAAAGCTAAATGGTTAGTTGTTTTATTAACTTCAAATAGTGAGGATATATTTATCCTTTTAGTTATTTTCTTCAATTGTGATATTTGATAACGGAACTCGTCTATTTGGTAATTGTGATTTGCATCTTCGACCAGAAATATGCGAGCGATGAATCTAGTCTATTAGTCTGTCTGAGTGGAAAAGTATAACAATAGCGTGTTTTTATGAAGCTTAAAATATATGTAGTTAAACGATGAAACGTCCAAAGCTAAGAATGTCTCTTAACTGAGCATTTCAGACGCTCTTACTTGCTACAAGGGCAAGAACCCATGTTCGAGAAGTGGATATTAATCCGATTTGCGATTTTACAATTCCCCAAAATGGCCTAAAAACGGTCATTATTCAACCCATAACATAGCCTCACAATGTGGTTATACAAAGCAAAATTATCTTTATCAACGCTATCGAAAGCAATTCAATTATGCGTCGTTCGAGTATTGAAAGAGAGCTCCGTCGTATATTATTTTGTTGAAAGAGGGCAAAAAGAGGGAGATTTTGTAATTATTTTATTGTGATATTTGGTTCATTGATTCACTAATTTTGTAATTGTGCGCCGGATTTAGATTAATTTTTTCGAATCACTCATATTACTACCACTTAAGTTTAAATTTATTAAAAAGGTCCAACAAAATATCATTGTTGTTGCCCTTTGAAATAGGGAGTTAGGAAACGTTATGTTACTCAAAGAGAGGCGGCAAATTAAAAGTAAGCCTTGGGGTGAATACCAATTATATACACTGTCTAATGATAATGGTATCCAAGTTGACATATCAAATTTAGGGGCAACTATCGTTAATTTATATGTTAAAGATAAAGTAGGAGACATAAAAAATATTGTACTGGGATATGACTCTCCTCAAGAATATTTAGATGGTGATGTTTTTCTTGGCTCTGTTGTTGGTCCTTGGGCTAATCGTATTGCACAGGGAAAATTTGAACTCAATGGTGAGCAAATTGTTGTTGATCAAAACGAGGGCCGCAATCATTTGCATGGAGGCTCATGTGCTATCCATAAAAAGAAATGGGTACTGGAAGCGGTATCAGCAACTTCTGTTACCCTAAGAACAAACATTGCTTATCTTGAAGGTGGTTTTCCTGCGACATGGAGATTTACGTCTCATATACGTTGAACAATGATAATGAATTAATGGTTGATTACTTAGCAAATGTTGATCGTGATACCCCTGTTAATTTAACACAACATACCTATTTTAATCTTAATGGTGGAGGTGATGTACTTGATCATTCGCTTACTATTAATGCTGAAAAATACTTCGTAACGGATGATTTTTCTATCCCGGTTGATAAGTGTGCCGTAGAAAATACCGTGATGGATTTCCGTAAACCTAAAAAATTACGTAAAGATGTTCTTGCTCAACCTCGTGAATTAGCGAGAACCAAGGGCTTTGACCATTGTTGGTGTCTTGAGGGAGAAGGCATTCAATTTGCTGCCACTGCGTATAGTGCGAAAAGTGGGCTATTTTTGAGAGTTTATGCGGATCAAAGTGGTCTTCAGTTTTATTCAGGAAACTTTTTAAAGAATGTTACTGGTCGAAATGGCCAAACATACCAGCAATATGCTGGTTTGTGTTTAGAAACTCAGCATTATCCAGATCAAATCAATATGGATACGTATAAAAAGCAATGCATTTATACACCTCAAAGACCTTATAAGCACAAGGTTATATTCCAATTGATATCCAATGAAAATTCATAAAATTTAAACTAAATAATGTTAATTCGATAGACTAAATTAAGGTAGAAATGAGAATGGCTTCAATAGAATTCAAAAATATAGATAAAATTTATCCTGGCAATGTACACGTTGTTAAAAATTTCAATTTAAAAATAAAAGAAGGGGAGTTTATTGTGTTCCTTGGTCCTTCGGGCTGTGGAAAATCAACAACATTACGGATGTTAGCTGGATTGGAAGATATTTCTGGTGGCGATATTATTATTGGTGATGATGTTATTAATGATATGGAGCCTAAAGACAGAAATATTGCAATGGTATTCCAGAGCTATGCTTTATACCCTCATATGACTGTTTACGATAATATCGCATTTTCTTTGAAGCTTTCTGGTTTAAAGAAAGCTGAAATAGAAAAAAAGGTTAGACCTATCACGGATATGCTGCAATTAACTCCATTATTAAACCGTAAACCCAAAGCATTGTCTGGAGGGCAGAGACAACGTGTTGCGATGGGCAGAGCCATGGTACGTACACCAGAGGTGTTTTTATTCGATGAGCCTCTTTCTAATTTAGATGCAAAGCTGCGCAATGCGATGCGCAGTGAAATTAAAGAGCTCCATAGAAAAATAAAGAAAACAACAATTTATGTTACACATGACCAGGTCGAGGCTATGACATTAGCTGATCGAATTGTGGTTTTACATGGTGGGCATATCGCACAAGTTGGTACGCCTGAAGAGATTTATAATAGACCCGCGAATAAATTTGTGGCTGGTTTCATTGGTAGTCCATCAATGAATTTACTCGAAGGTAAAATACAACAAGCGGAAAGTTTATATATTGAAGTTGCGGGTGAAACGCTTCCTTTGCCAACAAACAGTATGCAAGTTCAGAAAAATCAAAATGTATTAATTGGCATACGCCCAAGTGACATACATTTATCTGCAGAGTTACTTGAAGATTCGGTCGCTATTAAAGTGAAAGTGGAAACATTCGAATTATTGGGTGCTAACATACATTTAGAAACACAGTTTGGTAAGTGTATATTGACCGTTGAAACGCTATCCAGTGATTTAATCGAAGAGGGGCAGATAATTGATCTGTATATTGATAAGACAAAAATGCATCTTTTTGATTCACAAACTGAAGAGGTGATCGCGAGATAATTTTGAATGTTTAATATCCAAATTTCTCTAGTTATGAAGTCGTTTGGGTATAAAGAGCGTGTTTTCTTGCTTTCGGTAATTGGCATGCTCTGCTTTATTTTGATCGTGATTAAGTTAATAAATAGATATATTAAATGGATATTAATATGAATAAATTATTATTGTTGATTGATACTAGGTTCTATTATGATCGAGAAATATTAAAAGGTATTAAAGCCAAAATTGACGAATATCAATTAAAATTGACGATTGCTATTGAATCTATCGAACATGCCGATGAGATTTTGTCCGAGCAATGGGATTACGTTATTGCTGATTTTGATAAAGGAGATTGCCACCGAATTATTCCGCGTTTAAATTCTAATGTCCTTATATATTCTAGTTATGCCATTGAACACCCTCCAGAGTCTGTATCGACCTTGGTTAACGATAATGAACAGTTTGCTTGCTTAGCATTAGGACAATTCCTGCAAAATGATATTCATAATGTTGCATTTTACATGGAACCCAGAGAATGCAATGCAGGTTGGGCGAATGAACGAAAACAAACGTTCGATAATCACGCGAATCGGCTCGAATTTAAATATTTTGAAAATGTCAAAGAAGCGATTGCTTCAAGGCAATTTCCTTTAGGGGTTTACTGTGCTTCCGATCGTTCGGCAAAGAAAGTTGGTCAACTTTTGCACTGAAAGAAATATTGCAGTGCCAACGCAGGTTTCTATTATAGGGACAGACTGTGACGATGCTGAACGTTCTATCTCTCCTTTGCCGTTAAGTTCCGTTAACCATGACCCTTATATGTTAGGACAGCGCTGCATGGATGTGCTACTTAAAGCAAAACGATTCAAAAGAGTATTGCATGAGAAGTTTCAGCCTGCTAGTTTAATGAATAAAAAATCAACACAAGAAGAGATAAATCAGGATCACATTGTAAACAAAGCACTTTATTATTTACATAATAATTTTCATTTCAATATAAAAGTTCAACAAGTTCTTGATTATTGTAGAGTATCTCGTAAGACGTTAGATAATCGCTTTATTAAATGTAAAGGGGTAAGCGTACACCAATATTTAGCGACTTTGCGTATTCTTAAGTCTAAAAAACTACTCAGGAATAGTAAAGACTCGATAGAGAGTATCGCCTTACAATGTGGTTACCCTAATCAAAGTTATCTGTATCAAATCTATAGAAAACAATTTGATTACACTCCTTGTGAGTATCGTCAAGGACTTAATGCAATGTAAATTAACGGCCTGGGCATTCAGTTAGTTGAAGGTTTTATTAAAGTCGGGATCAGATTTTACATGATTCAAAGTTTGGGCACTGCAATAAATTAAAAACAGTGTAACTGCTTATTTATACCAACAGATATGTTAATCGAACGATTTGGCAAGGTAAGCAGTTATGGCCATCGCTAATAATTGCTATTAATAATCCTTTAGTTCGAATTAAACGCATCAGGTTATCAATTCACTCCTTAATATCGGTTAATAAAAAACTCAAGCTATTCCCACCAAATGATTTACGTGAAAAATTATATTGCTGTGATGGATGCATCAAAGTAATGGATAATACCAATTAGAAATTTGAATATATCCTTAAACCCCCTTATTCTTGGGTGGCTAACTGTACGGTTACAAACAGCCTTGATGAATCGACCAATATTGATAAAAAGCTCAAGGAATGAATATCAACAAATCAGCTGGAATGTCTTGTTATTTAACAGATTTCTAAAGCTGTTTACTGGTGTTATGGTAACAAAAATGGTTAGAAGATAAGGAGATCAATAGCCTTCTAGTTTGTCGATTTTAGCCTGACAGCACATCTCATAACCATTATTATTCACGTTAATTTATTCATTAAAAATTATTATTGCCTCTATGTAGGCCTCCATTTTACTGACACTGTATGGTATACCTATGACTAAATTATTACTGTTGATCGATACAATGTTTCATTTTGATAGGGAAGTGTTGAAAGGTATAAAATCAAAAGTCGATGAGTATCAATTGAAGTTTACTATCACTATTGACTCGATTGAGCATGCTGAAGATATACTTTCCCAGCATTGGGATTATGTGATTGCAGATTTTGATAAGGGAGATCGCTATAGAGTTATTCCCCGCTTAAATACGAATATTCTGATCTTCTCTGGTTATAGAATACAAAATCCCCCTGAATCTGTGTCAACGTTAGTGAATGATAATGACCACTTTGCTTGCCTAGCATTAGGGCAATTTATGCAAAATGACATTGAGAATGTTGCATTTTATATGGAGCCTCGGGAGTGTAATACGGGATGGGCGACTGAAAGATTAGAGTGCTTTGAGAAACACGCCAATGAATTAGAGTTTAAGTACTTTAATGATATACATGAGGCTATCGCGTTGAGGAAATTTCCTCTAGGCGTTTATTGTGCGACAAATCGCTCGGCAAGAAAGTTAGTTAATTTTTGTATTGAAAGAAATGTAGAAGTGCCAAAGCAAGTCTCGATTATCGGTACGGATTGTGATGATTCAGAGAATGCTATTTCAGCCATTCCATTAAGCTCTGTTAATCATGATCCCTATGAACTTGGGCAACGCTGTGTAGAGGTTTTAGTTAAAGCCAAACGTCTTAAACGAATAGTGCACGAAAAGTATCAGCCTGTGAGTTTAATACATGGAAAGTCAACGATAACCATGGAAAGTCAAAATGATATTGTCAGTAAAGCCCTGTATTATTTGCACAATAATTTTCATATGAATATAAAAGTTCAACAAGTTGTTGATTTTTGCCGGGTATCTCGCAGGACTTTAGAGAATCGTTTCATTGCTTGTAAAGGGGTAAGCGTACATCAATATTTATCAGATTTAAGACTTTCTAAGTCTAAAAAATTACTCAGAAGCAGTCATGACTCAATCGAGAGCATCGCCTTACAATGTGGCTATCCAAATCTAAGTTATTTTTATAAAGTATATCGAAAGCAATTTAATTATACGCCGTTAGAGTATCGAAAGGGAACAATGGCTTAATCTTCTTCTGTGAAAGAGAACCATATAAAAAATTCGTAGCTGCGTCACATTGTGATATCTGGTTGATTGATTCACTGATTTGGCAACTGTGCGCTAGATCCTGATTAAATTTTTTGAAATCGCTCATATTATTGCCACTTTAAGTTTTAATAAAAAAAGGTGCAGCCTGTATGAGTATTTATAAAAACCCGCATTATTCAATTCAAGAAAGATTGGATGATTTAATGAGCCTGATGACTATGGATGAAAAAATTGCCCAGCTAAGTGCTCAGTGGCTACTTTTAAGTCCAACGGGAGAGCATAAAGATCGTGAATTAGAAATGTCTACGGGAGATTCCCGTAAGCCAATTAAAGAGCGCTTAAAGCATGGCTTAGGTCAAATTACTCGCCCTCTTGGTACATATACGATTAGTGCAGATGATGGTGTAAAAGCACTGAATTTGCTTCAGAAATTTCTCGTGGAAGAGACACGTTTAGGCATTCCTGCGATGTCTCATGAAGAGTGTTTAGTGGGGCTTATGGCAAAAGGCGCTACGTTATTTCCTTCGTCACTTAATTATGGTCATACTTGGAATCCTGATCTGATTGAAGAGATGGGCCAAGCAATTGGTAAGGAAGTTCGCCAAGTAGGGGCACATCATGGTTTAGCTCCAGTTCTTGATGTATCACGTGATGTTCGCTGGGGAAGAACAGAAGAGACACTAGGGGAAGATCCCTACCATGTCGGTGTGATTGCTACAAGTTATGTTAAAGGTCTTCAAGGTGATAAACGTGACGTATTAGCGACATTAAAACACTATGTAGGGCATTCATTTAGTGAAGGTGCGCGCAACCACGCTCCGGTACATCTGGGTTTTAAAGAACTCAATGACACATTCTTACTCCCCTTTGAAATGGCCGTTAAATTAGGTAATGCTGGTTCTGTTATGCCTGCTTATCACGATATCGATAATGAACCTTGTCACTCTTCTAAATACTTATTAACAACTGTTTTGCGTGATCAATGGGGATTTGATGGTTTGATTGTAGCCGATTACGGTGGTATTGAATTATTGGTTTCTCATCATGGAATTGCAGCAGATAGAGCTGAAGCCGCTGCACTAGCTTTTAATGCAGGTTTAGATATCGAACTACCGGATGATGCTTGTGCTACTCATATTCAAGACGCGATGGAAAGAGGGCTTATCTCTGAAGCCAAAATTGATGAGATAGTTGCACGTGTTTTAAAAGTTAAATTTGAACTTGGTTTATTTGAAAATCCTTATTGTTCGGAAGATCATATTGAAATTCAGTCACAGCAAGCCATCGATGTTGCCTATAAAGTCGCGTCTCAGTCGATAGTCTTATTAGAAAATGATGGCACTCTGCCACTTAACTCGCAGAAAAAAATAGCCGTTGTTGGGCCAACCGCAGATGATCAGCTGGCTTTACTCGGTGGCTATAGTTTTCCTGTTCATCTTATACTGAGTAGTCTTGGCGATGACGAAAAAGTATCAAAAACGATATTAGAAGCCGTTAAAGATCAATTTGAAAACGTTGAATATATTAAAGGCTGTGAAATATTGACGGAACGTCATGCGAATGCACCGGTTTTTCCTGGTGATGTCGATCTGGCTATGGGGCAAAAAATGGAATCCCCTGTATCGCAAGATATTAGTCAAATATCTGCAGCCGCGGCAGTGATTGCAGATGCTGATATCGCATTAGTTTGCGTAGGAGACTTAGCTGGTTTATTCCAAACGGGTACCATCGGGGAAGGCTCTGATACTGATAGTCTCGATTTACCTGGCGTACAACAAGCGCTAATTGACGCCGCGCTTGAAACAGGTAAACCTGTTGTTATTCTTGTTACAGGCGGCCGTCCATATAACCTCAATGGTGCAGAAGAAAAAGCAGCTGCTGTTATTTTTGGTTGGGCTCCTGGCCAAGAAGGTGCCGATGCAATTGTCGATATAATAACGGGTAAACAGTTGCCATCAGGCCGTTTGACGTTAACTATACCTAAAAATGTTGGGGCGGTACCTTATTACTACAATCATAAATTGAAGAGCAGCGGTACACCGATAGCCTACCACTTTGGTTCAAAATATAATTTTGGATATGGTTTAACCTATACGAATTTCGATTATAAAAATATGTCGATTGAAAACTCAATTGTCGATATTAATGGCGTTATAAAAGTATCGGTTGAAATTGAAAATACGGGGGCTATGGATGGTTGTGAAGTTGTGCAGCTATACGTAAAAGATAAGTTATGTTCTTTAGTCAGACCTATTCGTGAATTAAAAGGTTTTACAAGAGTAGATATTAACGTTGGCGAAACAAAGCAAGTCACCTTTGAATTACCCGTTGATATGCTTAACTTTACGGACAATCAGCATCAACGTGTTGTCGAGCCGGGTGAATTTGAAATTATGATTGGTCGTTGGCAACCGATATTGTATTTACAGAAACCGTCAATGTAACGGGTGAGCTAAAACTATTACCCAAATATTGGAATATGCTATGTAACACGGTTGTCCAATAACACTCGCAATAATTTCCTTCATAAAATTCCAAATAACAAACTGTTATTTGGAATCACCTACTTAAATTCGAGTTTTACCATGAAAAATAACAATAGAGCCAACTTATTGGCAGAGATATCCGGAAAATTTGTTACTGTCGATGGTGATAAATACTATCAAATTAGCAACGCTGACCAGATGAAACCCTTTTTTATTAGTGTGGTATCGGCAAGTGATCACTGGTTATTTATTTCATCGACGGGGAGCTTATCTGCGGGAAGAATTCGCCCTGAAAATGCATTGTTCCCATATAAATCTGTAGATTGCATTCACGAAAGTGCGGAAAATACAGGTAGCAAAACCATTGTGCAAGTGCATACCGAAAATGGTGATAAACGATGGGAACCCTTTAATCTTCAGCATAATAGCCTTTATCAAGTGCAGCGCAATATTTATAAAAATGTGACTGGCGATAAAATTATTTTTGAAGAAATCAACCTAGATTTGGGATTGACTTTTAAATATCAATGGGCAACGAGTGAGCAATTCGGTTTTGTCCGTACCTCTACTGTAGAAAATAATGCTCAACAGGCTGTTGAATTTGAAATCGTTGATGGTATTCAAAATATTTTACCGCCTAATGCACCGCTTGCTGTTATGCAGAATGCAAGTGCGCTACTGGACGCTTACAAATGGAATGAGCTATTACCTAACAGCTCACTGGCAAGCTATAGCTTATACGCAAAATTAAGTGATCGTGCTGAACCTGCCGAATCGTTACTGGCAACAACGGTCTTCAGTATTGTTGATGATTGCCAGTCTATTTTGCTCTCAAGTGAGCAGTTAAGTGCCTTCCGTCAAGGTAACAAAATGTACAATGAAACCTTGCGTCGAGGTTTACGTGGTGCCTATTTTATTAATAAAAATTGTAAGCTTGCTGCTAATCAAAAAGAGAGTTGGCTGATTGTTGCTGATATCGATAAAACCCATAGAGAGATTGTTGAGTTACAACAGAATTTATGCAAAGAGAAAATACAAAAATCGGTCGAAATTAATCATCAAGAATTGCTGATGTTGATGGCTGGCAGTGATGCTTTCCAAAAAACAGCACAAGAAGAAACGACGGTACACCATTATGCCAATGTGCTGTTTAACAATATGCGTGGTGGTGTTGTTGTTGATCAATATTGGGTGGATAAAAATGACTTTGTAAAAACGTTGACGAATGCGAATAGAGTAGTCGCAAAACAACATGCCACCTTTCTTGCGAATTTATCAGATCGCATAGATTATCAGGAGTTGATTGCTTTAGCTGCAAAAGAAAACGATGCTCAATTAGTGCGTCTTTGTCATGAGTATTTGCCCCTAACCTTTGGTCGCCGACATGGTGATCCTAGTCGACCATGGAATCATTTTGAGATAAAACTAAAAGATGAAAAGGGCGACCGTCTACTATCTTATCAAGGTAATTGGCGTGATATTTTTCAGAATTGGGAAGCTCTTGGTTTGAGTTATCCAAACTTTGTGAAATCTTTTATTTCTAAGTTTGTGAACGCATCGACTATTGATGGCTATAATCCTTATCGTATAACCAAAGCGGGTATCGATTGGGAACTCTTAGAATCAGATGATCCGTGGAGTAATATAGGTTATTGGGGCGATCATCAAATTATTTACTTATTGAAGTTTTTAGAGTTATCTAAGAAATACCAGCCACAAGAGTTAACTGCATTGTTAAATACTGAAATATTCAGCTATGCAAATGTGCCTTATGAAATTGGGGAGGCTGAGCAACTATTTATTGATGCTAAAAATACTGTAACTTTCAACGATGAAAAACAAGCGCTAATTGAAGATCGGATTGCACAGCTAGGCAGTGATGGGCGATTGTTGCTAGATGCTAATAATAACGTTTATCTAGTTAACCTAACAGAAAAACTATTGGTACCCTTATTAGCTAAATTGAGCAATTTGGTCATTGATGGTGGTATCTGGTTGAATACACAACGTCCTGAGTGGAATGATGCGAACAATGCAATTGTCGGCACAGGCCTGTCTATGGTTACCTTGTATTACATGCGTCGTTATGTCATTTTTTTACAGGCGTTATTAAAAGACTGTAATGATACGGTGGTTCTTTCCGTAGAGGTAGCGCAGTGGCTGACTGTAACAACGCAAATTATGCAAGAAGCGCATGAAATTCTGAATCAAGGGGTTATCAGCTGTGAAGCACGCAACACCGTACTTCGTAAACTGGTTAGTACGGCTGCAGGTTATCGCGCAATTGTTTATAAAAAAGGTTTTTCAGGCAAAGCAACAGTAGATAACTCATCAATGATAGAACTGCTTGAAACAAGCTTAAAAGTTATAGATGAAAGTATTGAAACTAACTTGCGCAAAGATGGTTTGTACAATGCTTATAATATTATTGATTACACTGAAGATTGTGTGGATATTGATTTTCTTTATCCGATGCTTGAAGGTCAAGTCGCGGTATTATCTGCAGGAGTATTATCGCCTAAACAAGCAATTTCTTTGTTGGATAATCTTTATGCTAGCAACATGTTCCAGAGGATCAGAATACATTTATGCTTTATCCTGATCGTGATTTGACTCGTTTTGAAAATAAAAATCGGATACCTGCACAGCGTGTAAATGGCAATGCTTTGCTTAAAAATATGATCGAAATAGGTGATCGCACTATTATTGAGGTAGATGCACAGGGGGATTACCACTTTAATGCCACCTTTGAAAATGGCCGTTTTTTAGCGGCTGCTCTTAAAAAGAGTGGATCTAAAGATAGTAATGCCATCGCAGATGTATTAACAATTTATGAAGACGTATTTAATCATCAGGCGTTTACAGGCCGTTCAGGGGCAATGTTTGGTTATGAAGGCCTTGGCTCTATTTACTGGCATATGGTCTCAAAATTATTACTTGCTGTGCAGGAAAATTATTTCTCCTCTTATGAACAAGATCCGACGTTTCAGGAAACCAAAAAACTCGCAGAATACTACTATAGAGTGCGTGCTGGTATTGGATTTAATAAAACGCCAGATGTTTATGGTGCGTTCCCGACTGACCCATATTCTCATACCCCTAAGCAGGCGGGGGCTCAACAACCCGGTATGACGGGGCAGGTAAAAGAGGAAATATTAACCCGTTTTGGAGAGTTAGGCCTATTGGTTAAAAATGGTCAAATTTATTTCCAACCATCATTACTTAAACAATCTGAGTTTTTAGTGGACGAGAGTAAATTTGAATTTATTAATATTAATGGTGAGTATGAAACAATATCATTGGCACCCAAATCATTAGCATTTACTTACTGCCAAATACCTTTTATTTATGAGATTGCTAATGCTGCTCAGATAGTGGTGCAAATGACAAATGGTGAAGCGCTTTCGTTAGCGAGTTTAGAGCTAGATACAGAAATGAGTCGTTTGATATTTTCTCGTCGGGGTGATATCAAACAAATACGCATTGCGCTTCAATCAAGCATGTTATTACCATGAAATAGGGCTAATCCATTGACCTATTGAAGGTCTTTGGATTCCTCGCATATTTATTGACAGTTGGCTTTCAGAGATAAATAGTTCTAATTACTAATTGTACTAATTGCAAAATAACTAACTTGAAGTGAAACGCCGTTTCATTTCAAGTTAGCATTCATATTAACAAGCTCAGTAGTCTGGGATATCAGGTCATTATGTTTCCTGTTGGCAGCCCATAACGCATCTCTGTTAGATGTATATACGCCATTATTAGGTAGCCGGCTCTCCAAAACATGCTCTAATATCATCTTGAATGAGCACTTAACAAAACAGAAATAGATCGCTAATCACAGTTGTTACTTCTCATTAAAGGATCTAAATCACAAATTATTATCCGTGGGTAAATACTACAATCAACATGCCAATTATGGTAAAGCTAAACTTCATTTTTAAGCAGACAATAGGTTTATTGCTTAACAACAAAGATTATAAAGGTGATTGGTATGGCATCGGTACAATTCAAAAATTTGGAAAAAAGCTATGGCACTACGCCGGTAGTGAAAAATATTGATTTAGATATTAAGCATGGCGAGTTCATTGTTTTACTTGGGCCATCTGGTTGTGGGAAATCGACCACATTAAGAATGCTTGCAGGCTTAGAAGATATATCTGGAGGTGAAATACTTATAGGAGATCAGGTGGTTAATGATCTTCATCCGATAGAACGAAATATTGCCATGGTATTTCAAAGTTATGCACTTTACCCCCATATGACAGTGGCACAAAATATTAGTTTCAGCCTTGAAAATATGAAAATTGACGCTTCAGAAAGAGAAGCAATGGTAAAAAAAGTAGCTGAGATTCTAGAGCTTACTGAGTTGCTAGATAGAAAACCTAAAGATCTTTCTGGTGGGCAGCGGCAACGTGTTGCAATGGGAAGAGCAATGGTTAGAACGCCAGAGGTGTTCCTATTTGACGAACCATTATCAAACCTTGATGCTAAATTGCGCGGACAAATGCGCAAAGAAATTAAGGCATTACATCACAAAGTTAAAACGACTGTGATTTATGTGACTCATGATCAAGTTGAAGCTATGACATTAGCCGATAGAATCGTGATTCTTAACCAGGGGAAAATTGAACAGGTAGGTACGCCTAAAGAGATTTTTGACTCACCGAAAAATGAATTTGTTGCAAGATTCATTGGTGCACCAGAAATGAATATTTTTCCCCTATTAAACGCGAAGATGCTGAGTGATTTTAACTTTAATTCTTCTTTAGATACTTGTAATTCAATAGGTATAAGACCACAACACCTGCACTTTAATAAAGAAGAGGTTTCTGGTCATGACGTGCTATTTATTGATGTGCATGTCAAAGCGAGTGAATTACTCGGTTCGACTTCACATATAGAATGCGAATATCAAGGCAACAAGCTTATCGTTGACACAGCAAATTTAAATACTTTTGTTAAAGGAAAGGCTCGCCTGTTCTTTAATCAAAGCAAGGTTCATCTTTTTGATGAAAACAACAACATCACTTCAAATTAAGGAAAATAAATATGATTATCTTTAAAAAGAAAGCTATTTTTACTGCTCTATGCGCTAGTTTAGTGACTAGCATGGCGACTGCGGAACAGGTCGAATTGACTATTGCTAGCTTCCCTAATTTTAATAAAGCCGCAGAAGCTGCTGCGCCTTTATTCGAAAAACAGTATCCAAATATTAAGCTGAAGTTTGTTAATATGGCTTACTCTGATCACCATAATGCAATGACAACAGCTATGGCTACAGGAGCTAACTTGCCTGATGTTATGGGCGTTGAAGCCAACTTTATTGGTCGTTTTGCTGAGTCTGGAGGTTTAGAACAACTTAATGCGGCTCCTTATAATGCAGGTGAATTTACGCAAAAGATTGTACCGTTTACATTAGGTCAAGCGACAGACTCCGATGGTGCATTACGTGCTATGCCTGCTGATATCGGTCCCGGTGCACTCTTTTATCGAAAAGATGTGTTAGAAATTGCTGGCGTTACTGAAGAAGAGCTTATAAAGGATTGGGATTCTTTTATCCAAGCTGGGGTTAAAGTTAAAGCGAAAACTGGTAATTATTTAATTGCCAATGCTACTGATATTAAGAATATTTATATTCGCTCAGAGTTAAAAGAAGGAGAGGGTATTTACTTTGATAAAGAGCATAATATTTTAGTAAACACTCCGAGATTTAAAGAAGCATTCAGGTTATCAAAAGTAGCGCGAGATGCAGGTATTGATGGAAAAATTTCACCTTGGACAAACGAATGGACGGAAGGGTTAAAGCGTGGAACGATTTCTGTTCAAATGATGGGCGCATGGTTAGGTGGTCATTTACAAGATTGGATTGCACCTGATGATGCTGGTAAATGGCGTTCAGCAGATCTACCTAATGGATCATTTGCTAGTTGGGGTGGATCATTTTTCGCCATTCCTGCAAAAGCAGAGCATAAAGCAGAAGCTTGGGAATTCATTAAATTTATGTCGACTAATAAAGAAGTTCAATTATTAGCATTTAAAGAGATCAATGCTTTCCCTTCACTAATTGAAGCTCAAACCTGCCCAATGTTTGACGAAGAAATTGCCTACCTTGGTGGTCAAAAAGCGCGTCTTCAATGGAAAAAAGCTGCTTTAAAAATTCCATTTGTTGCAATGGATTGCTATGACGAAGTGGCTCGTCAAATCGTTGATGATGCATTAGAGCAAGTATTAGAGCACGATGCTGATATTGATAAGGTTCTAGCTGATGCTGAGAAGCAAATTAAGCGAAGAGCTCGTCGTCGTTAATTTTTAAAAATAGAGGGTGAGCTATCGTTTGCCCTCTCTTATTAGGTACAGGTTATGACATCTATGACATCTATTAATTCAACCAAAACTACTCCCCCAAAAAGTACCTTTTGGTTACGTAATGGTAATAAAATAGCGCCCTATATTTTTATTAGCCCATTTTTTGTTTTATTTCTTATATTTGGTTTTTTTCCACTTCTATTCTCGTTATATCTTTCGTTTCATAATTGGGAGCCCGCGGCGGGACTCTCTGCTATGGAGTGGATTGGAATAGAAAACTATACATTTGCATTAGGAGATGAGTGGTTTCATAAGTCGATTTATAACACCTTTATTATTGCGTTAAAATCAGGTATACCTCAACATGCAATAGCTATTCCGTTAGCCTTTTTTATTCACACTAGTTTTTCAAGGTGGCGTAATACGGTTATAGGCGTCTATTTTGTCCCTTATATTACCTCTACAGTGGCAATATCATTGGTATTTAGTACTCTGTTTTCGCGTGACTTTGGTATGGTAAATCAAGTACTGACATATTTTGGTAATTTCACCATTGCTGACATTAAAGTGTTTAGCTGGTTATTCCCGGTTGATAATGTTGATTGGGCTAGACCTGAATATACTAAGAATATGATTTCATTTGTTGTATTTTGGCGTTACGTTGGATGGAACACTGTACTTTATTTATCAGCTTTACAAACAATCCCTAAAGATTTGTATGAAGCTGCAATTATTGATGGTGCAAATCGTTATCAACAATTTTGGTATGTTACCTTGCCGCAGCTTAAACCAATGGCTTTCTTCGCCGTGACTTTGAGTATTATTGGTAGTCTGCAGTTATTTGAAGAACCATTTATTATTACAGGTGGTACGGGAGGTATTGATCAGGCGGGTAAAACAGCAGCGATGCATATGTATATAACTGCATTCGTGGAAAGTGATTTTGGTACCGCATCAGCAATTTCATGGATTTTATTTATGATGATTGCAGGATTGACATGGCTGAATCATAAACTATTAGGTGGGAGTAATCATTAATGATTAAGGTAAAAAAAGATCAATTTATAGCCTATATTGTGGTTGGGTTGGGTGCAGTTATAATGCTCGCTCCATTTTATTTTATGTTTGTGTTCGCTTCACATTCAAACTCAGGAATATTATCTGTTCCACCGCCTATATTATTTGGCGATTATATAGTCGAAAACTTTAATAAATTAATTAGTTTTCTACCTTATTTTTGGCATAACTTAGCATTAAGTTTATTTGTTGCAATCGCTGTAACAGCACTTAATTTATTATTCTGTTCACTGGCAGGTTATGCTTTTGCCATGTTTGAATTTAAATTTAAGAACTTTTTGTTTGTTTGTATTATGGCGACTATGTTATTGCCTCCATTCTTAGGGATGATCCCAACAGCGATGATTATGTCGCAAATTGGATGGATGAATGATCCTAAGGCTCTTATTATTCCTGCTGCATGTGGAGCAATGGGTATATTCATGATGCGCCAGTATATCTCAAGCTCCATTCCTAAAGAGTTGGTTGAAGCTGCTCGCATGGATGGATGCCGCGAATTCAAAATTTACTGGAGAGTGATCGTTCCTTTAATAACTCCTGCATTCGGAACACTTGGTCTGATAACTTTCATCGGAACCTGGAACAATTTCATGGGGCCTTTGGTTGTTATGAATGATATGAAAATGTTTACGATTCCATTAGCTTTGCGTTCTTTACAAGGTACTGGACAAGTGCCATGGGGAGCGGTAGCTATTGGTGCGGTAATTGCAGTTCTACCACTTCTTGTTCTGTTTGTTATGACATCAAGACGTTTGATTGATGGCTTAACCTCTGGTGCGGTTAAAGGTTAATATCAATTTCAAATAACAGCCATTTTATGTGACTGTTTTAAAAGAAATAGGGGCTTATTAACAAAGATAGCAAACGCAAACAGCGTCACTGTTTTCTTGTTAGATAAGCCCTATTTATTTGCTTCTCTGTCACCTATAATTATTCTTCTACCGTTATGCTGATGCTGCCAAGCTTGGCTGTAATATCCTGCCACATAACCGTTATTGTATGCTTTTCCTCTTTGATTATGCAGCGATGGATCTTGACGCGTTACAACAATCATTACCAACACAATCGGTACCCTCTCTGTATCTTTTATTCAGATAAAAGAGCGCCCATAAGTCAGCGCATAAACTCATTAAAATACGGTGCTGTTTGATGCTTGCAAAGGTCTGTTATACCAATCCGTTAGACCGATATCGTTGCAATTATATTGCTCTGATGATGTTTGTAGATGTAGCTACTCTCTATTTATGTGTTGACACCATTATTTATCGTAAAGCGATTAGTGGGTAAGCGGCTTGGTAAAAACGGCGCTTGAATAACTTCTGTTTCCCTGATGCGCTATTTCTGTTTGATCATCGAGGCCGTGACAAAAGAAAGTTACTATATCTGGATAATACAGACTTTGCGTTGGGGTATCAGCAAATAGTGTTTATGTGCAAAAGCAGAGTCAGCGATGTCAATAATTGCAATAACGTTTGATAGGAGCGGATTTGTAGTATCGTTTTTTAGATGCCAACCGGCATAAGTGTTTGATTTATTTTCTTGATTAAGATAATAGATAGCGGCGTTGCATTCAATCGTAATAGCCTGCTATTACTTAATCATGCGCCTTGTTTTTTCTCATTTTTCCTCAACCAGCTATAACCATCATATTATGGTATTCATAAAAATAAATTTTTATTTAATTGAGGGTAAAAAAAAGCCTTCGGCAGAGCCGAAGGCTGGTTAATATTTAAAATAATTTACGGTTTATTCTGTTACAGATGCGGTTACTTTTACGTTGTCGATATAAATAATTGCATCCTCAAGTCCAGCGCCATCAGCTGCTGTGAATTCAAGCTTCACCTGATTTATATCTGTACCATCGAAATTAGCTTGAGCATAATAAGCTTGAATCGATTCTGGTGTAATGTTCTGAATAGTAAATGTTTCCCATGTACCATCAGTTTTAGTGGGCTGAGATTCATTAAATAAACCCATAGAATCAGCTCCACCAGTAGCAAAAGCAGTTTTTACTGATAACTGCCCAACTTGTGCTGCAGATACTTTTATATCAAAGGATAAATCAACACCAGCTGTTGCATCGATAGAACTATCAGTGTCGACAAGTATCACATGGTTTGATGAACCTGTATCTAGCCAGTTGATATCCACTTTCATGGTTCCATCATCAAAAGCTTGAGTCCCAGCAGCAGTGCCCCATTCAGTTGTCCAATTCACGGCATCGGTAAATGTATCTTCGAATAATGCACTTGGAGCTGCTGGTGGTGGAGGTGGTGTTGCACCTGTATCTTCTTTGTGTGCGGTGATTTTTACGTTGTCGATATAAATAATCGCATCCTCAAGTCCAGCACCATCAGTTGCTGTGAACTCAAGTTTCACCTGATTTATATTTGTACCATCGAAATTAGCTTGAGCATAATAAGCTTGAATCGATTCTGGCGTAATGTTTGTAATAGTAAATGTTTCCCATGTACCATCTGTTTTGGTGGGATGAGATTCATTAAATAAGCCCATAGAATCAGCTCCACCAGTAGCAAAAGCGGTTTTTACTGATAATTTGCCAACTTGTGCAGCAGTTACTTTTATATCAAAGGTAAAATCTACGCCAGCAGTTGCATCAATAGAACTATCTGTATTAACCAGTATTACATGGTTTGATGAACCTGTATCTAGCCAGTTGATATCCACTTTCATGGTTCCATCATCAAAAGCTTGAGTCCCAGCAGCAGTGCCCCATTCAGTTGTCCAATTCATGGCATCGGTAAACGTGTCTTCGAATAATGCGGGACCTTCAACAGGAGGTAGCTCTACAACAGGAGGCAGATCTACAACTGGAGATGTCGTGTCCTTGTTCTCATTTAAAATACAGCCATTTAACAACAGGCAAACACTTAATAGCGGTACTACTCTACTCTTTTTCATAACTTACCCTCAATAATAATATTACATTTGCAGGAACATCCTTGCCTAACCGCTATAAATATTCTTCTTTTTAATAGCTTAAATCATTCACCTTTTTGGTAAAGAGGGTTATATATTTTGCAGCGTAGTTAGAATTGTGAGCTATGTAGATGATTTGGATAATGACAATATTCAAGCTCGTTTACCAGTGATTTGTGGGTGATATTTGTTTGATATTGCTGGGTGTCATTAAATCGTATTTACTGCGATGTGATCGATATTTTTTATGGTAACCAACACTTAAATTATTTGAACTTAATCGCAATTACTCATGTTGCGGGGAAAATCATAAATTGATTTGCTAAATACGGTAAAGACGATAAAAAACTGCTCGTTCATAGTTGTACATAGTAATTACTAAATAGCTGCATTATTTTAACAATAGCGCCTGATATTTTTATTTCCGTTGATATTAATTGATAGGCAACTTAATGAATACCGGGAAATTAATGAAGCTATGCAATATTGTTGTTATTTTCATCTCATGTGGTTTCCGCTTGAGTATCTAAACATTAGTTTTATAGAGTGATTTTGCCAATTAGAGATGTGAGTAATTTTTGTTATCGAAAATCGAAGCCTATCTGCAATGTGGTAAATTTTTTGATTAGGTTTCGTACATGGAGGTAATCAATAGGTATATCGAAGCATTTTTTTTTATTAGATGCTTTATTTGTTGGTTTTTAATATCAATAAATTTTAATTGTCAGCTTACTGCGAGCCTGAGTAGAAGGTGCGAAGTTGCAAGGCAATTAGAAATTAATTTGATGATCTGATATTTTACATAAGGAATAATAATGAAAAAAGTAATGTTACCCGCTTTGGTTACCATGCTGTTAGTTGGCTGTGTGAGTAGTCAACAAGAGCAAACCGGTAATCAAATTACCACTTCTCCAATAAACGCAGACACACCATTACGAGTCGAAACACCATTAAGAGAGTTGGGAGATAGAGCTAATCTTGCCATTGGCGCAGCGTTCGAAACGCGTCACTTAAACGATCCGCTCTTTAGAGAGACATTAATCCGTGAGTTTTCGCAAATAACACCTGAAAATGAGATGAAATGGTCATATATAGAGCCAAAAAAAGGTGAGTTTGATTTCTCAAAATCTGATCAACTTGTTGATTTTGCAATCGAGCATGGGATGGTGGTCAGAGGGCATACGCTCGTTTGGCATATACAAAACCCAGACTGGCTAGAAAAAGGGAATTGGTCGAAAGATGAGCTAAGCGATATTTTGGAAAATCATATCAGAAATGTGGTTGGTCATTATAAAGGCAAAGTTGCTTATTGGGATGTAGTAAATGAAGCGCTAGATGATAATGGTGGTTTTAGAGATACCATTTGGTATCGTACATTTGGTGAAGATTATATTGAAATGGCTTTTCGCTGGGCTCATGAAGCAGATCCTGACGCACTTTTATTTTATAACGACTATTCCACTGAAGGGATGAACGCTAAGTCGAATGCGGTTTACCGATTAGTAAAAAAATTGGTTGATAAAGGTGTTCCTATTCATGGTGTTGGCACTCAGTTACATTTAACAGTTGATAGTCCAATTAGCGACGCATCAATTGCACGTAATATCGAACGGTTAACAGAAATGCAATTAAGCTTTCACTTTACTGAAGTCGATGTGCGAGTGCGAGATGGTGATGAATACGCATTAGATGAGCAAGCGAAGCGTTATGAAACACTGGCTAAACTTGCTGCATATTACCCTGACGTCGATATGTTTACGATGTGGGGGCTTACGGATAAATATTCTTGGGTGCCGAGTTGGTTTAAGGGGTATGGGCGTGCCTTGATATTTGACGAAAACTATCAGGAAAAACCTGCTTATTGGGCTTTGAAAGACGTGTTAGTTGATGTCGCTGCTAACCAATTTAGTTACGAACCAATGACGGATTTAAGTAAAATACAACGTTTTATACAACCATTTAACGCAAAGCAACTTGCCTCAAATACATTTGATCCTAAACAAGTCGTTTTTTATCCTTTTGCATATAACCAGCTTGATGTGAAGAACCAAACATTGCCTCCACGTAGTTCGATTGATGGTAAATGGGGCGTGGGTTTTTATATGAACAGCTTAATCGGGCAAGTTATTCGTCATGATAATAAAACGGTTACTGATCAAAAAATGGCGCACGAGAATGATAATGTAGAAATCTTTATCCGCATTGGAGAGCAATTCTGGCAACTAAGATCGATTGTTGGACAAGGATTTGCCCCATCAAACTTCCCTGGAAAAATTATGGGCAAGTGGAGTGATGACGGAAAGGTATTTGATTACAGTATTGAATTCACTGATTTTAAAGATTTAGTTGGAGAGACTATTGGTTTTAATATCGCGTTATCTGACAACGATGGCGATACTGAAAGTGGTGGTCGTAATGCGCAGCTTTATCCGCTTACGGGTAATAATATCGGTTGGCAGGGTGAAGAGTTTGGTGAGTTGTTCATGAATGGGCAAAATGCAGTTATAAAAGCGATCCCTGTTTCTACTCCTCCTGCATTTAAAGCTATAAAGTTAGCGACTAAACCGCAAGATGGTAATGATCCTGTCTTTCATGGGTACACTTATTCTTTAGCTTTTAACCAACTTAATCAGCAAGATATGACAATTGCCCCTGGCGATGATTTGAGTGGTAATTGGACTGTTGGTTACCATGAAAACTGGTTGTATGGCGTGGTTAATCGTGTCGATGATATAACGGTTACATCAATGAAGCAGACATACGAAAATGATAATGTCGAAATTTTTCTACAAAGCGGTGATGCTCCGATGACGCAATTCCGTACCGTTATTGGTCAAGACTTTGAATCGAATCATTACGCTAAACATTATCATGCACAATGGAATGAATCTGGCACGCAGCTGTTCTTTGCTATCGAGTTAGAATCCGCTATAAAATCTGGAGACAGTTTTATGTGGAACATTGCACTTTCAGATAACGATGATGGTGAAAAGCGTAAATATCAACTCTATCCTGTAGCGGGTAGTAATATTGCTTATCTAGGAGAAGAATTAACAAAGCTTATTGTTGAGTAATTTCGATTAGAAGTTAAAAAAGGGGGGGACGTCCCCTCCCTTTTTATTACTGGCTTTATTGTATTCAATTAAAAGCAAGTCTTACCTACTCACCGAGAGTTACCGTTAATTGGATCACCAGCTCTTACTCTACTTCTTTTAAGTTAAGGAAAACTAATGAAACATTCAGGTATAACTATTAGTCGTTTGTTGTCGATTATCTTTGTTGTTTTTATTATTACTATTTTGGCATTGGGCTATATGTTTACGGCTCAATTTAATAAGACTAAAGTCGCCATTATGGAAGTTACAGATACAACCTTCCCATTGTTACAGAATGTCAGTCGTATCGACCATTCTATCGGCCTGTTGGAAGGGATTGTTAATCGAGCGCTTTTATCTAATGATGATAATCATATTGAAAATAGTATTAAATTAATCGAAAACTTGAAGTTAGATAAAGTAGATGAAAAAACCAGTAAGATTTCTGATAGCGATCTTGAACTGTTGACTCAACAAGCGTTAGTCCTACTCAAAAATCATAAAAAAGAGTCCCTAGATTCTGTCACCTTTGCGAGTAAAAATTCTGCATTCCAACTAATGTGCCAACGTTTTGGTGTTTTAATTGCTCAAGAGTTTAAGTTTGATCCAAAGGCTCAATCCGAACCATCAACCAATGAACAACTTTTGCTAGACGCTATCCTTGAAGAGGTAATGGCAATGCAAGTCGAATCAACACATACACTTAATCAAGTTGACCTTAATGAAATTGAAAAAACACTTAAAAATAATAAAGAAAGTGCTGAGTTTATCGCCAGTGATTTTGCGGAATATTTGGAATTAAAAGTATCGGATGGCATTCAAGGAAGCTCTGAACTGGCATCAAATCTTTCATGGATTCTCAATGAAGCAAGTGAGACATCGGGGGTATTGGCGTTTTACTTACAGTTACAAAAAATTAAAAAAACAAATATTACTCAGTTGTCACAATTCGAATTGTCGCTAGATACCATAAAAAAAGGCATTATGTTGGCCTCAGAAGAGAGCCAAACTGTCACCGCTTCTCAATTGGCTGATACCGTTAAAGGTATTAATCTTGTCCTCACGAGTAGTAAATTTATTTTGTTAGTCGTATTTTTGCTTTGTTTGGGTATTAGCTTCTGGTTACAAAGGGTAATAAAAAAACCTTTACAACAAATCGTCTCAACATTGCATCGCTTATCTCAAGGTGATTTAACGGTACGCTGCACTTATGATAAGGATAATGAGTTTGGGCTGATTGCTGAAAACCTTAATTTAGCGATAAATAATCAGCAGAAAGTGATTAAGGATATCTCGGCGAAAAGTGAAAAAATAGATAACATCTCTGAAGACAACTTAAATTTGGGAAACAAATTGTATGCGCGTTCCAAAACGCAAAAAGAAGCTGTTCTTCGATAGCTGAAGCCTTAATTGAAATGGATGCAAGTGTTAAAGATATTGCTAATAGAGCAGAGGATGCTTCAGAATCAGTGACAAACATTGATATTAACATTAAAGAATGTGTTGATGTGTCTGAATCAGCTTATAAGCTTAATATAAACCTATCTGATGAACTACAGCAAGCCAAACTGGTTATGCAAAAAGTATTGCAAGGTAGCCACTCTATTTATTCTATTCTCGATGTAATCACGAAGATCACGGAGCAAACTAATTTACTTGCCCTCAATGCAGCAATCGAAGCAGCGAGAGCAGGAGAGAGTGGACGAGGGTTTGCAGTTGTAGCTGATGAAGTGAGAAAGCTTGCTCATAGTACTAAAGACTCTACGGTTGCAGTTAAGAGTGTGATCGAAGAATTACAGAGAGATATCGCATTAGCTGGAAAACAAGTGCAGCTTTGTAATGACAATATGAGCGAAAATGTGCAAAGTTTTAATACAATTCAAAATCAGATCACTCGGGTCAATGAAAGCGTTTCGGTACTCGCACAATTAAATAATGGGATGAGTGTTTCAACAACACAGCAATCCAATGTGTGTAATAATTTAACGCAAGATATGGAAGCTATTTTGTCCGCAGCGGAGGCGACATTAACAGCTACATCTGACGTCAAAGAAATAAGTAATCGTCTTATATCGATTGCCAAAGAGCAGGCCATCGTTATTGAAGTTTTTAAGCATTAACTTGATATAGTTGCTCAGGCTTAATCTGTGCCCCTTGAACAGCCAATTAACGGATTGTTTGATTTTTCCTTACTCCGTTTAATACAGAAGGGGCGCTGACGTTAGTTCGCTTTGCTAATTTACAGTGTAAGTATTAGGCTTTAAAGTGATTACAAAAAAACTATCAATATTAACATTGTAAATTACCCACCGGATCGAATCAGTAATTCTAGATTTGCCGTTGGCATTGGTATTTCTTTCTTTGTTTTTTGCCAATCGACATCAGGAAACTTTTTTTTCATCATGTCGATATCTCTTTCAAAGAAATCATAAATATACCAAGTGCCACCGCTGAGTACTTCTTTTTCTACTCCAAACCATTCGAACATAAAGGTATTGGCGATTAGCCTAAATTCACCTAAATAAAATTTCTCTCCACCGCTAACTTGAAAGGGGACTGAGAAGTCACTCTCTGCAAAATATGTCGTTGAGGCACCAGAAGGCTCAAGTTCATATAGGTTAAAATTATATATTTCATACTTTCCTTCGGGAAGCAATAGGGCAAAACTGGAGCCTGTAACTCTGCTATCGTTGTTGGTCGGAAGATTGTGAAAATCCACAAAGTCACCAGTCAGGTCGGTATAAATTTTGTGGTTTTCCTCCGTCTCAATATTTCTTATATAAAGTCCGTAAGCGGTATAAGCAGGCTGCAATGGATTTCTTGTTATGGTACCAGTTATTAAGCCAGTTGAGCCGCTGATATCTGCATTTGCCAATGTAGTTGGCATAGGGGGCTTGCCTGCACAACCTACCAGAGTAAGCATTAACATGCAGAATATTGATTTCAAAATCAACATAATACTTCCTTGTATCTAATGTAAATAAAGCGTCAAAATATAGTTAACAAGTTTACTTTTCAATCGTTTAACGTAAAGATAAAACATAAATCACAAACAGTGATAACAATCCCTCTAATTGTATGATTTATTCCCCTTAATACATAAGGTGTGTAGATTGAAATTAGGTAAATAAAATATTACGCATATCACCACGCGGGCAGAAGACCGCGTGACAAAAGTATAAATGTCCTCGATCTCATTTTCGCTCAATTTAATCAGCAGCTTAGTGAAAATACATTATCATATAGAATATCAACAAATTGTGAAATGCTGTGTTTTATTTTAAATAATTAGGTTGAAAATGAAAAATTATACAGTGTCGCTATGCAGCTAAGGTGATTTCATGTTTTTTACTAAATTGACGATATATTTGGAAGTTTATGAAGGTAAGGTAAGGTAAAAGCGACTGAATTATACACGGGTCTCTCAGTTGAATCTGCTTGCAGTGGTTTAAGTCATCAGAGAACATTAATGGGGGATTTTTTTAGTGTCGAGAAATGTTTCAAAGAAGTCGTTAGTAAGTTATGCCCCAAAAAGTTTTTCTGCACTCCGCCCATTATCTATATTCATTTATTGGCTAAAAATGAAGGCGGATATACAAATGTTGAAGTTAAAGCATTTACTGAGGCTGGTTTGGGCGCAGGCGGAAGATTTGTGAAGCTCATTGACAGTAAAGCTGTAATTAATAAAGAATTGCTACTTAAAGAGCAATTTTGCGAATTAAAAGGTGCATAACAAACAACAGTTGGTGTCGCGCATCCGATACCTTATTTAGGTGTGGAACAGCATAATGGGTCGTTGCTGCTCTTTATCGTAAATAGTGATTATTGCAAGTTTGGCTATGCTTTTCGCTCTAACTCAGGTTAAAATTTTCTCGGATCACTTTTATTCCCGCATATAATGGACTAATAATCATGCAGAAATCAGTCACTATCCAATCATTGATTTATCGAAATTATCTGAAAAATTCACTTGTGCCGTTATTGCTGATTGAAGTCGTTATTATTGCCCTTTACTTTGCCATTAACTTTTACATGTCAGAAAAAACGCAGCAGGTGTTGCTTAAAGAGGTCTCCCATAACCTGCAAGAGGTAAGCTCACGAGAAGCTAATAATATTAGGAATCAACTACAAGCTATCTCTAATTATGCCCTATTGATACAGCGTGATCAGGAGTCCTTTTTTGCTGATTCCGAGGCATGTTTTTTTCCTTATAATGCTCCTGCATTTTCCACACATGCAAATGGAGCCTACTATAAACTTAAGGATAATGGTGGTAGCAGCGTCTATTATTCGAGTAGCAGTACCTTGGGGGAAGCGCAAAGTCGTAAAGCACACTGCAGTGAGATGTTAGATCCCATTTTGGTCTCCATTGTTGAGACCAGTCCTATCGTCACACAGGCTTATCTTAATACTTGGGATGGTATGAACCGCATCTATCCCTTTATTGAAGATTTACCTGCTCAATATGGGCCTGTCCTGCATATGCAGGAGTTTAACTTCTACTATCAAGCCGATAGTCTGCATAACCCAGAGCGAAAACCTGTCTGGACGGGAGCTTATCTTGATCCAGCAGGGCAGGGATGGATGGTCTCCAATATTGTACCTATTTATCGTGATGATTTTTTAGAGGGGGTGAGTGGGCTTGATCTGACTATTGAATCGTTTTTAGATAATATCCTAAATTTGGATATTCCGTGGAATGCGACCACTTTTATGGTCGATAAGAACGGTATGATTTTAGCGATGCAGGCAAAAATCAAGGAGCTGCTTAAGCTTAAGGGGTTAAATACTTATATTGAGGGGGAAAAGATCCTCACTACGTTGGAAAAACCAGATCAGTATAATATTTTAAGTAGTGAAAATGGGGCATTCCAACAGCAGATGCAGTTTATTTTTGACTCCCAGCTGAGTATCAGCAAAATAAATATCGATGGAATAACCTATATTGTTAGCCAAGAGGTGATTCAGGAAACGGGCTGGCGGTTGATCTCGTTGGTGGAAGAAGCATTGGTTCTGCAGCCGATAGTTAATATTAAGCAGCTAAGTAAAGAAGTGGGGTATTTAATTATTGCCGCTATGTTACTTTTTTATGCCATCTTTTTTCTATTTTTATTGCGTAAATCTCGTCAGCTGACATCCAGAATAGCGACGCCTATTGAGCAACTTTCAACAATGACCCGTGGATTGGGTAAAAATATCGGTTCACAAGAAATAGCGGAAGTAGGGATTGTCGAGATAGATCACCTAAGTAATAACTTCAATGAGATGGTTGATCAGCTTGAGACAAGAACGGATGCCTTGGTTGCTTTGCAACTCAGTGAAGAGGTTAGAGCGAAAGAAGCTGAGCTCCTAGCGCGATTGGCATTAACGGATAGCTTAACTAATTTGGGTAATCGCCGCAAACTTGATAAAACACTGACCGCTGAGAATGATCGCGCGATTAGGTTTAATCATGCCTATGGTGTGCTGCTTTTAGATATCGATTACTTTAAGCAGGTTAATGATCCTTATGGACATCAAGTTGGGGATCAAGTGCTGGTCGAATTGGCTAATCTTCTGAAAACATTGATAAGAAAAACCGATACTCTTGGACGCTGGGGTGGCGAGGAGTTTCTTATTATTTGTCCGGAAATAGATCAAAATGGGATATAAAGCTTGCTGAAAATATCCGCGAGCAGATCGATTGCCATCAGTTTCCCGTTATTGGCCACATGACAAGTAGTTGTGGTATCAGTCTTTATCAAGTGGGAGATGAACCTGAAAGTATCATCTCCCGGGCAGATAAAGCTTTATACGGAGCGAAGTGTCAGGGCAGAAATTGTACTAAATTTTTGTAGCTACGACTGCTACCAATTCCATTCAATCGTGATAGCAGACTATTACGATTGAATGCAACGCTGCTACCTATTATACCAACAAGATAAATCCGATACTTATACGGATTGATATTATTAGGCGACAATTAACATAATGACCTGTTAACCCCAAGGAATTGAGATGAGTATTGAAATTAGGCAAATAGAACACAAAGATATCCGAGGTTTTTATGATGCTCTATGTAATGTGGCTAGCGAAGGGGTTTATCTCCTTACCACAACACCTCCTCCCTATGAAAAAATGGAGAACTTTGTTCTCAATAATATCGAAAATAATCATGCTCAGTATATTGCCATACACAACGAAAAAGTAATTGGGTGGGCTGATATTATTCCATTAGAGCGAAATACAATGACCCATGTTGGGCACCTTGGGATGGGGATTGTATCCGATTTTCGCGGCTTAGGGATTGGAACTGATCTGCTGAAAAAAACGATTGCCCACGCGTGGAGTCAAGAGTTAAAACGTCTGAAACTGGAAGTGTTTTCTGATAATGAAATTGCTATTAAATTATATGAAAAGTGTAGTTTTGAAATAGAGGGAGTGAAAAAAAGAGCTCGATTCTTTGAAAACAGGTATCAAGATATAATAATAATGGCGCAATACAGTATTTAGTCTGCGAATTAATAACTAACATTGTCGATAGAGGGATTTTTACTTGAATATTTAAAGCTAGATGTTGAATAATAAAAGAATATTGGCGGAGTGGACGGGACTTGAACCCGCGACCCCCGGCGTGACAGGCCGGTATTCTAACCAACTGAACTACCACTCCGCGAAAATCTTTTTATTCTATAACTCACATTATAGTCTGACTGTTATACACATCGTTCTTTTCATCCAAGGATGAAGTTGGCGGAGTGGACGGGACTTGAACCCGCGACCCCCGGCGTGACAGGCCGGTATTCTAACCAACTGAACTACCACTCCACGAGTGTGTTACAGCTTTCTTCATTTATCTGTTGGCTACAGATAAATAGTACATCTACTTGATACATAATACTGTTGGCGGAGTGGACGGGACTTGAACCCGCGACCCCCGGCGTGACAGGCCGGTATTCTAACCAACTGAACTACCACTCCACGAGTGTATTACAGTCAAGCTTTGATAATTATCGATGTTGGCGGAGTGGACGGGACTTGAACCCGCGACCCCCGGCGTGACAGGCCGGTATTCTAACCAACTGAACTACCACTCCACGTGATAATCATCAGTTCAACATTTTGCTAACTTTCACCATCATCTTAAGATGATTGGCGGAGTGGACGGGACTTGAACCCGCGACCCCCGGCGTGACAGGCCGGTATTTGTAACCAACTGAACTACCACTCCAGTTAGCATCGGCAGTGTTTAAGACCACCTCTGTTGAGGCGCAGATAATACGGAGTTGCCTTTGCTGAGTCAATAAGGAAAAACAAAAAAAAACTATTATTTACAGCTTAAGTGAATCAACCGCTTATTTTGTATTCAAATTTAGTTCGTTTTATCTATTGTGCTAATTTTTGCGTCGTTTTTTTAAGCAGTGCATTGCTATTTATCATTTAAATTAACGGGGGCAAATAAATCATTATCAATATTCAACTGTATTGATGCTTGCTTTTTTTTGATTATCCGGCGTATCACAAAGAATATTAACAACATGACAATGAGTAATATGCTGACGATTATTCCAGTAATAACCCAAACGTTACTCCATATGGAGGTTTCTTCAGGAATGATTAACTCGGTTTCTTCTATAACAACAGTTGGCGAGAGGGAGGGCTCGACGATCATCGGGAAGAGCTCAAAGGCTGCATCGGCTAATTGTAATTCAATTTCTCTACCTGCCACTGTCGTTGCAAATACTTCTGTTTTGAGGAGTAAACGGTCGTATTCCATCTCTTGGCTTGTATAGTGTAATTTATTCTCACTCATATCATTTTTATCTGCAATAACCTGTGCAACAACTTCGTTTTTCATATTTGTAATGATGCCGTTGATAATGACCGATTGCGCATCTATCTCCGTTGTATCAATCTCATATTCGAGGGAGATGGTTTTGTCGCCTGCATAGGGGAGATTAACTTTTTGTATGATAGGCTGTGGAAAAACTACTGCATCATAGTTATTGTTACGAATAAATACATCATTTTTCGTTTTAATATTTAATAGATAACGATCCGGCACTAAGTCAATAAATACGCGCGCGGTTAATTCGCCATCGAAAGGGAGGGCATCGTACCCTTTACCGTCATCTTGGTATAATGTCAGTTGCTTAATCGCATTACCGACCAGTGAAATAGATAGTTTTGCGCCATCGAGATAATGCTCATCTCTCATCACTTTCCCCTCATGGTAGAGAGAGGCGTAGGTGGTTATATATTCTCGGCTATATAATTTTAACGGTAATTTTGACGTTTTTAATTCAACTTTACTGAGTATTTTAATGCGATTATCGCCATCTAATTTAGCAATTGCTTGCCAAGGGCCGGGCATGGGATTATCAATGGTAATAATATCGGTTGTTTTAGTGCTTACCCAAGCAACAGATTCAGGGCTACGGCGTTGATAGAGCTTGCTGCCATCGGGACGAACTAAGACAACGCGTTGCGGGCCGTGTGAATGGTTAAGTATAAAAGTGACTTGTTCGGCATTGGGGTCAATTCTAAAGCGGTTATCTAATAGGGGAATATCATTGGGGGCATAAACGCTGTGCGCCAATGAAAAGCATGATGTGAATAATAGTAGTAAACTAAAAATGCCCTTTGTCATTATTTTCGCCACAAGCAACTCCCTGATTTATCAATGATATCTAAACGTTTTTGATGCGCTTCATTTTCTTCATCCGTGGCACAAATAATGGTTAATGGTGATTGAACTTGCCGTGGTCGACGTGTTGTATCACTATCATTAACACTGGAAGTTGAAAGATTTAGCTTGGTTTGCCCACCCGTCATTAGTAGGTAGACATCTGCTAATATTTCCGCATCTAATAATGCACCATGTAATACACGATGTTTATTGTCTATGCCGTAACGGTCACATAATGCATCAAGATTATTTCGTTTCCCTGGAAATAATTTTTTTGCCATCACTAAAGTATCGGTCACGGTTGACATTTCTTCAGTGGTTTGTGTCTTTTTATTTAAAAAACGGAACTCTTGATCCATAAAACTGACATCAAAGGGGGCGTTATGAATAACTAAATCAGCACCTTTAATAAAATCGATAAAATCATCTGCAATCTCAGTAAAGGTGGGTTTGTCTTGTAAGAATTCATCTGTGATACCATGTACGGTGATCGCTTCGGGATCGACGGCTTGTCCTGGATTGATGTAAACATGAAAATGACGCCCAGTTAATCGTCTATTAATAAGTTCAACGCAACCGATCTCGATAATTCGGTGACCTCGGTAAATCATTCCATCCTTATTCATCCCAGTGGTTTCTGTATCTAACACGACTTGGCGAATGAGTTTACTTGTGTTCATGTTGATCTCTATTTATAGTTGCTAAAGAATTGAGTTTAACAAATTTTGCGATGGTCATAATGAAAAAAATCCAACTTTATACAGATGGTTCATGTTTAGGAAATCCAGGACCGGGTGGTTATGGTGCTATTTTAATTTACAAGCAACACCGTCGTGAACTCGCCGAGGGTTTTTTACGCACAACCAATAATCGTATGGAGATGCTAGCTTGTATAAAAGGGTTAGAATCCTTAACAGAGCAATGTGTTGTTGATATTACAACAGATAGCCAATATGTGCGCCAAGGTATCACGCAATGGATCCACAATTGGAAAAAAAGAGGCTGGAAAACCGCTGCTAAAGCACCGGTTAAAAATGTTGATTTATGGAAGGCGCTTGATGCTGCACAGGAAAAACATCAAATTACTTGGCATTGGGTCAAGGGGCATTCAGGACACCCAGAAAACGAACGCTGTGATGAGTTAGCAAGGCAGGCTGCAGAGGATAACCCAAGCCAAGAAGATGTCGGATATGATGGCTAACGCTGTCGTGTGACGGCGGCTTGTTCGGCGATGATTGTTTTTTTAAATTCAAAATGTGATTTAATTGGGGTCATTGGGATGCTCTGTTTTTTGGCAATGATAAAATAGACACTACATAAATAGGGTAAAAATTGCTGGCCTATTTTTTCAATATATGCGGAGAGTTGGCCATCTTCACCATTAGCAATAAAATCAAAGTGTTGTTTTTGTTTGATTTCAAAGCCTAACAAATGTAGCCAGTCAATGACCCTGTTTGGGAAAAAGAGTCGTGCTCTTTGGGATTTTTTTTCGGTCACTAAGGTGCGTAATCCAAATAGGCTAATTGGGTTATAACCACTTATTATGAGTGTGCCATCTAAGGCTAACACGCGATCGATTTCACGCAGTAATTGGTGGGGATCGCTGGAGAAATCAAGTTCATGGGCAAGCACACAGAGGTCGATACTACAGTCTTGAAAAGGTAGTTGATGTAAATCTGCTATTAGGGTAACCGCGTTACCGTTTGCCGCACAGCTAATTTGATGGGGAATTGGTGAGCGGCTAGTATTAAGTTGGCAACTTAATTGTCCTAATTTTAAAAGGTGAGAGCCGAAGCATTTAGGCAGATGGTTATCAATATGCAGCTGAGTTTGATAAAGTAGTTTATTGCCGTTAGGTAACTGTTGCCAATCATCAATCGAGGTTAATATGCGTGTTGTTTTCGCTCTCTTCATAGCTTGTTCACCGAAAATTACATAGTTTAGGAATCTGTCATGATCAATATTCTCACCATTCAGGCGTTTAATGATAACTATATTTGGCTTATTAAAGATAGTCAAAGTCCGCATTGTATTGTTGTAGACCCTGGTGATGCACAGCCTGTTTTAGAGATTTTAGCCGCGCAGCAGTTAATCGTGGATGCTATTTTAATCACACATCATCATCATGATCATATTGGTGGCGTTAAACAAATAGTCGCAACGAGTGATAGTGAGGTTTTACTCTATAGTAAAGCGGCGTTATTCGACCAATCGATATTAGTTTCACAGGGCAGTTCATTAACCTTCTTTGAGGGGCGTTTAACACTTTCGGTGATGGAGGTGCCTGGTCATACGCTTGATCATGTTGCCTATTATAATGAGTCCCTATTATTTTGTGGCGATACACTCTTTTCGGGGGGATGTGGACGGGTTTTTGAAGGGACACATGAGCAGATGTTAGATTCCCTAATGCGTTTGCTTGAGCTAAATGATGAGACGAAAGTTTATTGCGCCCACGAATATACACAGAGTAACCTTATTTTTGCATTACAAGTAGAGCCAAAAAATAAAGAATTACTTAATTATATCCAACAGGTGAGTAAATTACGCCAACAAGGCGTGCCAACAATACCTACCACTATCGCCCGTGAAAAAGCCATTAATCCTTTTTTGCGTTGTCAAGAACCTTCACTTATCAATGGCTTGCAAAACTGCTTGCATATGGAACTAAATGATCCCCTTGCGACTTTTAGGGCATTGCGTCAATACAAGGATCGCTATTAAAGAAAAATGGCTAAAAATTTAACGGAAAGGATCGCCTGTGATAATGAATTGTTCTCTCTTTTACGGTAAGCTACGCCCCTTCATTTTTGCAAACGGTCCTTTTATGAAATTTTATTGTCTTTTTTTTGCGGTGTTATTTTTAAGCGCTTGCCAAACAACCCAAAATAGCAATATTGCTAGTGAAAGTAATACGTCCACTCTTTCCGATAGAAATGAAGAGCTTGCAGAAAAACAGATGCAAGATATTGAGTTTGAAGAAGGGCTAAGCCATTTAACAGAAAATGTACAAGTGTTAAATGAGGAAGAAAATAACGCCGCAAATTATAAAAATATTTGGCGTAAACTGGCTAATGGTTTTCAGTTTGAAGTGCCTGATAATAGCCGTATTGCAGAACAGCGAGATTATTATTTAAAACACCCTAACTACTTAAAGCAGGTATCAAAACGGGCAGAGCCATTTTTGTATCTGATTGTCGAACAAATCGAAGCGAATAACCTCCCCCTTGATTTAGCATTATTACCCGTGGTTGAAAGCACCTTTGACCCCTTCGCCTATTCACCCAGTCGTGCATCAGGTTTATGGCAATTTATGCCCATTACCGGTGAACGATTTGGACTACAACAAGATTGGTGGTACGACGGGCGTCGTGATGTTTATGCCTCTACCGATGCTGCTCTAAGTTATATGGAGTTCCTGTATAACTTTTTAGATAATGATTGGCTACATGCGCTTGCTGCTTATAATTCTGGTGAAGGTCGTGTTCGTAACGCCGTGCGCAGCAATCAAAGAAAAAATAAAGCGACAGATTATTGGCAACTCTCTTTACCACGCGAAACCGAAAATTATGTCCCGAAATTATTAGCCCTCGTCGATATTTTGCGTAATCACGAAAAATATGGTGTGGAATTGCCTTTTATTGCTAATCAACAGGTACTGAGTTATGTCGATACTGGGTCGCAGCTTGATTTAGCCTATGCAGCAGAGCTCGCTGAGTTATCGGTTGCAGAAATTCAACTGCTAAACCCCGCTTTTAACCACTGGGCGACCTCTCCTGACGGACCTCATAAATTATTGATACCTACCGTTATCGAAGAGCAGTTTAATGAACAGTTAAGTGCCATTGATAAAAGCAAGCGTATTCAATGGCAGCGCTATAAAGTGCGCAAAGGCGATAGTTTAAGTGTTATTGCTAAGAACCATGCGACCACCCAACGGGTATTAAAACAGATAAATAATCTCGATAGTTCTTTTATTAAAATTGGCCAAGCACTACTCATCCCTGTTTCCAGTGCCCAGGAAGGAGATTATATTTATACACAGGCGCAACGTTTTGCCCGGGAAAAAAATAAAAGTCGGCAGGGTAAACGCAAGGTTGAGCATACTGTCGTAGAGGGGGATACCCTTTGGGATATCAGCCGCCGCTATAATGTAACAACGAAAGAGATTGCCCAATGGAATAAGATAAGTAGCACGAAAACGTTACGTTTGGGTAAACAGCTGACTATTTGGCAAACCGCAGTCGCTGCAACTAAAAGTAAAAAAACCAATAAAACTACCCGCTCTATTACCTATAAGGTGCGCTCGGGGGACTCATTACACGCCATTGCCATGAAGTTTAATGTCAGCACTTCGGATTTAGTGCGCTGGAATCAGTTGGCCAATAAAAAATATATTCATCCAGGACAAAGTTTGAAAGTCTATGTCGATGTACTTAAATCAAGTACCTAATACCAATTCCGATAAATAGCTGATCTATTTTACTGGTTAAAACAACTTACTGCTGCGTTGTATTTTTCGCAAAGGGAATAACCATTTACGTCAAATTACGCCTTGAATTAAGCTGTTTTTCCTGCGCAAAATCTAGATCACATACTTACCGGAATTGGTATAATAATAAGTCAGCGGCGATACCATAAATTTGCCGCTGACTTATCTATTCTTACTTATTATCTTCCTTTAGCCAGATAGCAACCTGCTTGGCAAAATAGGTCAAAATGCCATCTGCGCCCGCTCGTTTAAAGCAGAGTAGTGATTCCAAAACCGTCTCTTTTTCCTTTAGCCAACCATTAGCAATAGCGGCTTTATGCATTGCATATTCACCACTGACTTGATAGGCAAAGGTCGGTACTTTTAGCTCTGTTTTGACACGGCGGACAATATCGAGATAGGGCATGCCGGGTTTAACCATCACCATATCGGCACCTTCTTGAATATCAAGAGCAACCTCATGAATAGCTTCATCACTGTTAGCTGGATCCATTTGATAGGTAGATTTATTAGCGCCCTTTAAATTGCCTGCGCTACCGACTGCGTCGCGAAATGGGCCGTAATAATTGGATGCATACTTGGCACTATAGGCCATGATTTGTGTATTGATGTAACCTGCGTTTTCAAGTGCCTCACGGATTGCACCAATCCGTCCATCCATCATATCTGAAGGTGCGACAATATCGGCACCCGCTTGTGCATGGGAAAGGGCTTGTTTGACCAGTATTTCGGTGGTGATATCATTGAGCACATAACCATCGCCATTAATGATGCCATCTTGTCCGTGAGTGGTAAAGGGATCAAGGGCGACATCGGTTATGACACCGAGTTCGGGACAGGCTTCTTTAATAGAGATAACTGCTCGTTGTGCTAGGCCCGCGCTATTATAGGCCTCTTCTGCCATTTCACTTTTAAGATCTTCTGGCACAACAGGGAATAGGGCGATGGCAGGAATACCTAATTCAACGAGTTGTTTTGCTTCTGTGACTAATTGATCTAATGATAAACGTTCAATACCGGGCATGGAGGCAATTGCTTCACGGCGATTTTCGCCTTCAATAACAAACATCGGATAGATAAGATCATTAACGCTAAGTTGATTTTCTGCCACCAAACGTCGTGAAAAGTCATGTTTACGTAAACGACGTAAACGACGAGCGGGGAATTGTTGAGAAAGTGTCATTGCGACTCCTATCAAAGGGGTAAATTAAAAAATGCTTGGCTATTTTTTTGTGTGTTTCGGATAACCGTTTGTACAGATTGTTGACGCGCCAAAGCAATCGTTTGTGCAATATAAGGGAGATATTTAGGTTCATTGCGACTTGATTTTGGTTTAGGCCGCATACTTCTTGGTAACAGATAGGGGGCATCCGTTTCGATCAGCAAACGATTATCTGGAATTAACTTTACTAAGTCGAATAGCTCACTGCCACGACGTTCATCGCAAATCCAACCGGTAATACCGATGTGTAAATCTAATGCTAAGCAGCGCTCTAATTCAGTTTCATTGCCTGTAAAACAGTGTAGTACTGCATGGGGAAGTTGCTGCCGATAGGGTGTTAATAATTCGATAAAACGGGCATTAGCATCGCGTTCGTGCATAAAAACGGGCAGTTGTAATTGCACCGCCAATTCCAGTTGTTGCACAAAGGCATACTCCTGCTCTGCTGGGGTTGAATAATTACGATTAAAATCTAAACCGCATTCACCAATCGCTTTAACCTGTGGATTTTCAGCTAATTGGGCAAGCTTAGCAAGGCTGTGGCTATCAAAGTTACTGGCATCATGGGGGTGAATGCCGACGGTGCAAAAGAGAAAATCCTGTTCAGTTTGTGCTAATGCAATCGCTTTTTCGCTACTTTCAATATCCGTTCCCGTGATGATCAGTGCAGATAATCCCGCCTGTTTTGCATTATCAATCACCTCATGGAGATCGTTTTGGAAACGTTTATTGGTCAGATTGACACCGATATCTATCATGATTTTTGTTCTACTCTGGCGTTTGTTGTTCTTCTATCTGCTCTTCTTTTGGAACATAAAAACGAGCAAACAGTAGACCAAGTTCAAATAATATTAACATCGGCACCGCGAGTAACGTTTGGGAAATAACATCTGGAGGCGTTAACAGCATACCAATGACAAAAGCAGTGACGACAATGTAAGGTCTTTTTTCTTTTAATTTTTTAGGGGTTGTCGCACCAGTCCAGCATAATAATAGCGTGGCAATGGGGATTTCAAAGGCTAAACCAAAGGCAAAAAATAGTTTTAATACAAAGTCGAGATAACTGCTGATATCAGTTGCGATGGTGACACCTTCCGGTGCGGTGCTAGTAAAGAATGAGAATACCAAGGGAAAAACAACATAGTAAGAAAAGACCATACCTAAATAGAAAAGTAGGGCACTGGTTACCACCAAAGGGGCTACCAATTTACGTTCATGTTTATACAAGCCCGGTGCAACAAAAGCCCATATTTGATAGAGGATCACAGGTATCGCAATAAAAATTGAGATGACAATAGTCAGTTTTATTGGTGTGAAGAAAGGGGTAGCAACTCCCGTTGCGATCATGCTGGAGCCTTCAGGTAGTTGGCTCGTTAGTGGAATAGCAAGGTAGTGGTAGATATCGTTAGAAAAATAGACCAAGCTTAGAAATATCACCATCACGACAGCGACAATGCGTAATAATCGATCACGTAACTCTAATAAGTGAGAGATTAGCGGTAAACTATGCTGTGAATTTGCATGGTCATTTTGTTGAGTGCTCATTCACTTTTACCCTCGGTTTTGATTTGGCTTGGATCACTCTTAGTTGTTTCGCTAAGTGTTTCACCGTCACTTTGATAAGGGCGACTCAAATCTTTAGCAGCTTGTTTCATTTCATCAATGGATTGTTGCAGTTCGGGATCGAGATTATGCAGCCCATTTTTACTGGCTTTTATCATATTTTCATTCATCTCATGCAATTTCAGTTCATGTGAAATATCACTTTTGACCGAATTAGCCATACTTTTGGCAGTGTTTATCCATTTGACCACACTACGAATAGCCGTTGGTAGACGTTCTGGGCCAAGAACAATCAAACCAATAACGGAAATAACAACCAGTTCCCAAAAACCAATATCAAACATTTAATTTGAACCTTTTATGAGAAAATTATTCCTGCTCTTTCTGTTTTTCTTTTGTATCTGTTTTATGCTCTGTTTTTAATTGTTGCTCAGTACTTTTATTTTCAACTTCCTTAGCGGCGCTTTCTTCTTCACTCATCGCTTTTTTAAAGCCCTTAATTGCACCTCCTAAATCACTTCCTATGCCACGTAATTTTTTGGTGCCAAAAAGTAAAACTACAATAACTGCGATAATGATTAATTGCCAAATGCCGATGCCGCCCATAATATTTATCCTCGATGATTATATTTGAATTAAATAGTTAACAAGTTGTAATGCGTTATAACAAAGTTTACAACTTATTGGAATGGTGCCAAGTGATTAACCAAGCAAAAACAGTTGGAACTGCTGTTACTAATGCAAGATTTTGATCTGACAGTAAATACGCCAAGGTAGTTACTATGGTTAAGGCGATGCTGACTGCAATATAAAAATTGTTCTTTTGCTTTTTATGCAGTTGTTTATTGAGCGATTCCGTTAACAACTGCAGCTGTTTTTGTTGCGATTTTGTTTGTGATAAATGTTGATGAATCAGCTCAGGAATTTCTGGCAATTTTTCTAGCCAAAAAGGGGCTTTTAGCTGAATTGATTTGAGTAATTTTGCAGGGCTTATCTGCTCTTTCATCCAATTCTCGAGGAAGGGTTTTGCGGTGTCCCATAAATCTAATTGTGGATATAACTGTCTGCCTAAGCCTTCAATGTAGAGTAATGTTTTTTGCAACAAGACTAATTGTGGTTGCACTTTCATATTATAGCGTCGCGCAGTGTTGAATAGATTAATTAACACCTGTGCAAATGAGATTTCTGCGAGTGGCTTTTCAAAAATAGGCTCACAAACAGCACGAATAGCAAATTCAAACTCTTCTACGGGGGTATCTGCTGGTACCCAACCCGAATCGACGTGTAATTGTGCCACTTGGCGGTAGTCGCGATTGAAAAAGGCTAAGAAATTTTCAGCAAGGTAGCGTTTATCTTCATTATTAAGTGTACCCACAATGCCACAATCAATACCAATCCAGAGCGGATCTTCTGGATGTTCATAGGAGACAAAGACATTACCGGGATGCATGTCCGCATGGAAAAAGCTGTCTCTAAACACCTGTGTGAAAAAGGCTTCTACCCCCCGTTCAGCAAGCAGTTTAAGATTAGTGCCCTGTGCTTGTAATGATTTTATGTCGGAAACCGGGATACCATAGATACGTTCCATCACTAGCACTTTTTTGGTGCAGTAGTCGGGATAAATCTCAGGTACATAGAGTAACTTTGAGTCTAAAAAATTGCGCCTAAGTTGAATCGCATTAGCGCCTTCGCGCATTAAATCAAGTTCATCTAATATGGTTTTTTCATATTCTTGCACTACTTCAACGGGACGAAGTCGTTCCGCTTCTTTTATGAAGCGTTGCATGAGTTGGGCAAGCCATTTCATTAACTGTAGATCCGCTTTGATGGTTTTTTCAATGTCGGGGCGGATCACTTTTATAACCACTTCACGGTTATCTTCACGAAGAATAGCGGTATGTACCTGTGCGATTGATGCAGAGGCCAGTGCTTCAATATCAAAATCAATGAAGAGCTCTTCAATGCTTTTTCCTAATGAAGATTCAATCTCTTTAATCGCCAATTCCCCTGCAAAGGGGGGAACATTATCTTGCAAATAAGCAAGTTGATCGGCATAGGCTGGTGGCAATAGATCTCGTCGAGTTGAGAGCATCTGACCCAGTTTTATATAAATAGGTCCAAGAGATTGAAGTGCTAAGCGTAATCGTTGAGCTATTTCTTTCTCTTTGTGCTTGTTGCGTAGCCAAAATAGCGCCACTCGGAATAAGCGGTAACTAAGGGGAATATGCTCTTTGGTTATTAATTCAATTAATCCATATTCAATGATGGTTTTATTGATTTGATATAGTCGTGAAATCTCTTTTAGTTTAATCATTAACCGTTCCGTTAAATTTTTCAGTACAACGTTTTAAACGGGCTTCAAGTTGTGCACACTGTTTTTCAACGTCACTGACTTGATCGCAAAAATAGGCTACCTGTAATGGACCAGGGGCTATTTTTAACTCTTCAGTAACAATTTGCGCGCCGTGAGACTGTAATTTAATGAGTTGTTGATTAATATCTTGCTTGGCTGATTTTAAGTGATAACAAATTTTATGTGCGAGTACATCACCGACTTTCGTTGACAGAAACTCTTCCCAATCAATATTCATTTCAGTTAATAGCTGAGCGAACTGCTGGACAAGTTTTATATCTCCTTGTACTTCTAACTGTTCTGTTTTAATTAAGTGGGTAAGTTGAAGGTTATTCTGAAGCTCGGGTAAAGCGGATATATTTACGTTGATAGAACAGTCTATAGTTCCTTCAAATTGGCTTAATATATCGATTTGTTGTGCACTAATCACAAAATATAGAGGTTTATTTAGCTCTTTAATCAAGACAGAGAAAATGGTCCCATCAAGTTGCTTACGGCGTTGTTCAGCACAGGCATCAAGTTGATGTATTTTATTGACCGCTGTTTCAAGTAATCCGCAAAATAAGTTATCTAATGGCATAGTTATCTCTGTTTTGTAAGTAGGGCGTTATCTAGTATTTATATCCACGGTGAAGCGCCACGATGCCCGCGCTTAAATTAAAGTATTCACTTCCTTCAAAGCCGACATTTTCCATCATCTCTTTTAGTGTATCCTGATTTGGATGCATGCGAATACTTTCTGCAAGATATTGATAACTATCACTATCATTAGCAAATAATTTGCCCAATTTTGGGAGGATATTAAAAGAATAGAAATCGTAAAATTTACTAACAGGCTTATATAGTGGCTTGGAAAACTCGAGCACTAATAAACGGCCACCGGGTTTTAAGACGCGATAGATAGAAGCTAATGCTTTATCCTTATCGGTGACATTACGTAAACCAAAGGCAATGGTGACCAAATCAAAATGGTTATCGGGAAAAGGAAGTTCTTCTGCGTTGGCCTGTACATAATTAACATTGCCGACAATACCAAGGTCACGTAATTTGCTACGGCCAACTTTAAGCATTGATTCATTGATATCCGCTAAAACAACGTGACCATTTTTACCGACAATACGGGAAAACTTTGCCGTTAAGTCGCCTGTTCCACCGGCTAAATCTAATACCTTTTGGCCTTGACGAATACCAGAACAATCAATTGTAAATCGCTTCCATATGCGGTGGATACCCATCGATAAAACATCATTCATCAGGTCGTACTTAGCCGCAACAGAGTGGAATACATCGGCAACTAGCTCAGCTTTTTGGTTTTCCTGAACCGTCTTAAAGCCAAAATGAGTGGTGTTTTCTTGTGTGTTACTCATATTTCTCTCTTATTTTATACTAATTTAAGGCGCTTAAATGAGATCGAAGATGATACCTTATTTTATAAAAAAGGGGATATTTATTGTTATATTGGCCATTATTTGGCAATTGCTACCCGCTGATAGCGCTATTGTTGATTTAAATTAAATTTTTGTGCGATGCAAGTCAAAATTTTTACGTTATAATCATGCCATTCAATGAATTTAGTAATAGCTCTAATTAATGAGTTAAAAAGCTATTCGTTATTGTGAATCAAGTTTCTAAACATAACTTTTGGGATACAACAATGCTAAAAAATATCAATCCAACGAAAACAGCGGCATGGTCTGAATTACAAGCTCTATTTGATGCTAATTCTGATATGCAAATGGCGACACTTTTTGCTAATGATGCAGACCGTTTTAAGGCATTTTCTTGTCAGTTTAACGATGAGATTTTAGTCGATTTTTCTAAGAACTTAATCACTAAAGAGATTTTTGCAAAACTGTTGCAACTTGCTGAAGAAGTGGATCTTAAAGGTGCGATTAAAGCACAGTTCGCGGGTGACAAAATCAATGTGACTGAAGACCGTGCTGTTTTACATACGGCGCTTCGTAACCGTAGTAACACTCCCGTTATGGTTGATGGCGAAGATGTTATGCCAAAAGTGAACGCTGTTCAGGAAAAAATGAAAGCATTCTGTGCGAAAGTACATTCAGGTGAATGGAAAGGTTACACGGGTAAACGTATTACAGATATCGTTAATATCGGCATCGGTGGTTCTGACTTAGGCCCATTCATGGTAACTGAAGCACTTCGTGCCTATAAAGTAGATGGCATCGAAGCACATTTTGTATCGAATGTAGATGGTACGCACATCGTTGAGACGTTAGCGAAACTGGATCCTGAAACCACACTATTCTTAATTGCTTCAAAAACATTTACCACGCAAGAGACAATGACCAATGCACACAGCGCACGTGATTGGTTCTTAAATTTTGCGCAGGATGAAGCCTTTGTTGCTAAACATTTTGCTGCACTATCAACTAATGCAAAATCGGTTACGGAATTTGGTATCGATGTTGATAACATGTTTGAATTCTGGGATTGGGTAGGTGGTCGTTATTCAATTTGGTCTGCAATTGGTTTATCAATCGCATTGACCATTGGTTATGATAATTATGCAGATCTACTTGCTGGTGCTCATGACATGGATAAACACTTTGCTGAGACTGATTTTGCCAACAACATTCCGGTTATTTTAGCAGTTATTGGTATTTGGTATAACAACTTCTACGGCGCAGAATCTGAAACTATTCTGCCTTATGACCAATATATGCACCGTTTCCCTGCTTATTTCCAACAGGGTAATATGGAGTCAAATGGTAAATCAGTGGATCGCAATGGCGATGTGGTTGATTATCAAACGGGTCCAATCATCTGGGGTGAGCCGGGTACAAATGGCCAACACGCTTTCTATCAATTAATTCATCAAGGCACTAAATTAATTCCTTGTGACTTTATTGCACCAGCGATAAGCCATAACCCGACTGGCGATCACCATACTAAACTGCTATCTAATTTCTTTGCACAAACAGAAGCGTTAGCCTTTGGTAAAAGCCAAGCACAAGTGGAAGCTGAATTTGCAGCGGCAGGTAAAGCTGCGGCGGATGTGGCGCATTTAGTACCTTCTAAAGTGTTTGTTGGTAACAAACCAACTAACTCTATTTTAGTGAAGCAAATTACGCCAACAACATTAGGCCAATTAATTGCGATGTATGAGCAAAAAATATTCGCGCAAGGTATTATTTGGAATATCTTCTCATTTGACCAATGGGGTGTGGAACTGGGTAAACAACTTGCGGGACAAATTCTGCCTGAATTGAATACAGCAGATGACGTTGCAAGCCACGATAGCTCAACAAATGGTCTAATTAATACTTGGAAAGCTTGGAAATAAGCGATTCTAGTGACCATAAAAAACCGCTTTTTTAAGCGGTTTTTTTATATCTATCCATTTATTTTTTGCCAATTTAGTTATCTCCATTCGCATAATATGATGGTCATTGCTAATAAAATGCTTATACCTTTTAGATTTTTACGATAGGGCTTATACTGCGCTAACATGGATATAAGTAATTCGACTGGGTGGCAAATAAAGACTGTTGTGCCCTAGATTTAGATGTTAACGAGATAGGCTTATTATGAAATATTTAGTAACAGGTGCGGCAGGTTTTATTGGAAGTGCGGTTGTTGAACGGTTGACTGCTGCAGGGCATGAGGTTATCGGCATTGATAATCTAAACGATTATTATGATGTTAGCTTAAAAACCGCGCGTTTACAGCGGATTGAACATCCCCTATTTACTTTTATTAAATTAGATTTAGCTGATAGAGAAGGCATGCCTGCTCTTTTTGCTACGCATCAATTTGATCGCGTTATTCACCTCGCCGCGCAGGCTGGCGTTCGTTACTCCATCGATAATCCCTTAGCCTATGCCGATAGTAACTTAGTGGGACATTTAAATGTATTGGAAGGTTGCCGCCATCATAAAGTGAAGCATTTAATTTATGCCTCATCGAGTTCAGTTTATGGGTTAAATGGTAAGGTGCCATTTGCGACCAGTGATTCAGTGGATCATCCTATTTCACTCTATGCTGCGACTAAAAAATCCAATGAATTAATGGCGCACACTTACTCACATTTATATGATGTGCCTACTACAGGATTACGGTTCTTCACTGTTTATGGCCCGTGGGGACGACCTGATATGGCGCTATTTAAATTCACCCAAAAAATAGTCAATGGTGATGTGATTGATATTTATAATCAGGGGGATATGCGCCGTGATTTTACCTATATCGATGATATTGTTGAGGGTATTATGCGCATTCAAGATGTTATACCGACCAAAAATAGTGATTGGACAGTGGAAACTGGCTCGCCTGCAACGAGCTCGGCTCCCTATGCCGTTTATAACATAGGTAATGGCAATCCCGTTAAATTAATGGATTTTGTCAGCGCATTAGAAACTTCACTGACAATGCAGGCGAAGAAAAACTTTATGCCAATGCAGGCCGGGGATGTTTATCAAACCTATGCCGATACACGCGATCTCTTTAATGTGACTGGCTATCAGCCTAAGGTGGGCGTTGCTGAAGGCGTGGAAGCTTTTGTGCAATGGTATCGATCATTTTATAAGTAACCTTAGGCTATTTATTTTCCCGATGGAGTAGTGATGTTTCAGTGCAATTTTTACAGGCTAATACGACTGATTTTTATTCAAGTTTTATTATCTATCTTGTTTCTATCGGCGTTTCGCTTGTTTTTTCTGTATAAAATTGCTGATAGCGCTACTTTACTTGCCTATATCAATGATTTACCCCTAATGGCGCTAAGGGGGCTACGATTTGATTTAAAAGTCATTTGTATCGCTTTTTCTCTTCCTCTTTTAATTGGCTTAGTGACGGCTAAATCAGAACGATTTTTTAATCTGTATCTACGCTTTTCGCTTGCCTTTAGTGCTCTGATCTATTTTCTTATTTGTCTCTTTTCGATCGTTAACTTTTATTATTATCAAACCTACGGCAATTATATTGATCTCTTTATTTTTGGGCTTTTTGATGATGATACTTCCGCTGTTATTGATAGTATCTGGACAGATTACCCGGTTATGTTGGGGCTTAGTTTTAGTGTGCTGATCAGCTTTTTGTTTACTTATTTAACTAAAAAAAGCTTGGTCACGGAGCTGCAACTTAAGCAAATACGTCGTCAAAAAAATCGACCTTATTTGACAGGTTGCGCGGTTTTTCTCTGTATTGCTCTGTTTTTTCTGTTTGCACGCGGAACCTTGGGGAGCCATCCCCTTAAACGATACCATGCTAATATCTCTGACAATGTAAAACTCAATATTGTTACTCCAAATCCATTTATGGCGTTAGATTGGGCTAAGTCTGATTATGAGCAGCAGTTCACATTCAGAGCCGTTAATGCAAAAGAGTTACTTGCGAGTATTGAACAAGTTGTCAAAAGTGATTCGTTGCAACAACAAACTCCCGTTAATCCTTATTTGGTGAGTAACCGTCCCAATGTTGTCTTTGCTCTGATGGAGTCGATGGCAACCAGTATTCTTGATGAAGATGACATTGTAAATAATGATGTATTGGCAAGCCTACGTCATCATTTTCAGAACGATTTTTTATTTAAACGTTTTTACGCTGAAACATCAGATACCAATGCCACGATTGTTAATCTCTTTGTGCACAGCAGTGTCCCTAATATCAGTCATTCCACGGCAGCAAAGGTAAAAATGGCCGACAGCGCGGTTATTCCTTATAAAAATGCAGGATATGAAATCATCTTTGTTAATGCAGGTAATGGCATGTGGCGCAATTTATTTAATTATCTTCCCCTGCAAGGATTTGACAAGGTTTACGATGAAAACAGTATTGCTAAGTATTTTCCAGAGGCTGCAGACTATGCCAGCTCTTGGGGAGTGCCCGATGAATTTGTATTTAAGTTTGTACAAAAAATCCTAGCCGAAAGTGATAAACCTGTTTTTATCTGCCTATTAACGGTCGGTAATCACTCTCCATATCAAACGCCAGATAATTATCAGCCAAAAGTGGTTAAACCAAGCTTGAATTTACAGGAAAAAACAGAGCTGTCGCCCGAACAGCAAATGCAAATGTTACAAACCTATCAGTATGGTGCCGACGCTTTAGGGAAATTTATCAGCCATATTAAGGGGGGGAATTAGCCGACAATACTATTGTGGTTGCGACGGGTGATCACCGTTTGCGTTCTATGAAAACGCACAATAGACAAGATGTTGCGAGTAAGTCACAAGTTCCTTTTTATCTGTATGTGCCGCAGCAAATATTGGGTCATATTGATTATCAGTATTCACCGATGAGGGTGGGTTCGCACAAGGATATTTTTCCTACTTTGTATCATTTGAGCTTGTCGAACGCAACCTATACCACCCTTGGCGGAAATAACTTACTCTCGCAGGATGATGATAAAATATTTTGGGGCTATTCTCAGGAAGGTCTTGCATTTACTGATGGTTTTGTCGCCAATAGTGATGCCAAGCGGCGATTACAGTGGCAGCGGGCGAGCCATTTATTTAGCAGTGATGCGCAAGCCGATCCCGAACTTCCATTCACCTATAACGATGTGAATCGGCTTCGGGATCTCTATATCAATAACGAAGTGATTACCAATAACCAAGTGATTACCAATAACCAAGTTACGGCTCAGTGAGGTAATTTGGGATTCAATTTAAATTTATTTAGCCATTTCAATTTCGATTAGGCGAATAATAATATGAATCACTTTAATATGTATCTCTTGAATACGATCCGCATAACCAAAGTGGGGGACGCGAATTTCGACATCGGCACAGCCTGCCATCTGCCCACCGTCCTTACCCGTTAATGCGACAACGGCGATCCCTTTTTTCTTGGCCGCTTCAATGGCAATCAGTATATTTTTGGAATTTCCTGATGTGGATAGGCAAAAGAGAACATCGCCAGTACGACCAACGGCTTCAAGATAACGTGAAAATACATAATCATAGCCAAAGTCATTACTCACACAGGATATATGGCTTGGATCTGAAATAGCTATGCCTGGATAACCAGGGCGATTATCTCGATAACGACCCGTTAGCTCTTCGGCAAAATGCATGGCATCACAGTGTGATCCTCCATTGCCGCATGACAATACTTTTCCACCTGCTTTGAAGGCGTTGGCAATTAATTTCGCGGCGTTTTCGATATTGGCAATATTTTTATCATCTTGCAAAAAAGCATCCAATACAACGGCTGCCTCTTGTAAATCATTTATGATTATCTCTTTGTTGCTCATAACTTTCTCACTTTGTAAGGAATTGGCGAATACCAAGTAAAATTATTGTCCAATAACATTTTCAATTTGTTTATAAATGTCATCACTGTTGAAGTTTTTTCGTGCAAACTGACGTGCTTGAGAGCCCAATTTATCCCTTAAATCAGCTGATGAAATTAATGCTTTCAGCGCATCGCAAAATTCTTGGTCGTTGTTCGCTAATAACCCCGTCTCATTATGAATTATCATTTCCGGCATGCTACTGCGATTATAGGTGACGCAGGGGAGCCCTTTAGCCATCACTTCTACTAATATATTGGCACTTCCTTCATATAGAGAAGGAAAAGCAAAAATGTCAATCTGCTCTAGAAATTCATTAATATCCTGACTAAATCCAAGTAGATGGATATGTTCTTGCATACCTGATGCGAGGATTAATTGCTTGAGTTTTTCTTCTAGCTCACCTTTTCCTGCTATTAGAAGTTTTATATTGAGTCCCGCAGCAACGAGTTGTTTGACCATCTCTATTAGTACGATTTGGTTTTTTTGCGTCACTAATCGTCCTGCACAGCCTAGAGTAATTTGCTCTCTAGTGTGTTTTATTTTTTCCGGAAAATGTTCAATATTAACGCTGTTGTAGATCACCTTAATTTTTTCCTTGGGAAATAGATCCTGCTTTTAGCCAATAGAGAGCGTTTTATCTCTTGAGAGTTGGCTATGATATCGGTGACCACATGTTTGAATAAAAAACGATTTAACAGGCTATTTTTAATGGGGTTAGGCATGCCGCGTCGATAAACAATGTTTTTTACCTTAGCAAGTTTCGCCGCTATACCCGATGTTTTGACATCGGAGGGGAGGTTTAAAACAATGCTATTCACCTGCTCTTTTTTAAAATAGTGGTAGAGACGATAAATTTTATATGGATTTAAAAAGCTGAGGTTGCTAATCGCTACAGGAAAACAAGGGATATCAGAGTGAGACCGTTGATATAATTCACTTTTCTGATTTGTCACCATGCAAATATCATATTTCTGAGAGAAAAACTTAGCCGTTGTGTAATGCCACTTTTCACCTCCGCCCCAGACTGAACAGGTATTAATAAAGCATATTTTATTTTTCATAAAGTAGTCTACTTTTTGCTCTGTTGTTTTTTCATATATTCTCTCAGCCATAAGTCAGCATAGCGAGTGAATGTGGTATTGGCACTTAATATAGCAAGTAATAATCCGTGGCGGCCATCTAAGAAACCGCGTTTGATAATATACATTTTTATAAAACGAAACAAACCATGTGCAATCGCACTACCTAATGAAGCACTTTTTTTTCCTTCCCTTTGATCCGTCCATGACTTCATATACAGTGCGGTTTTGTTGCGATATTGGGTTAGCGAATCGAAAGTATAGTGGAGTAGGTCACCCTGTAGGTGTTGCACCTCGAAGTTTTTTGGAACAATAACACTTTCATGTACTAAGGCATCATTATATTGTGTTGCTTGTCGAGGGTAGAGTCGGATAATTTTATCTGGATACCAGCCTGAGTGCCTGATAAATTTACCCAGCGCATAGGTTAAGCGATTAAGTGAATAACAGGTATTGCTTGGATTATTTTGTACGGCTGCAAGTATGCTGTTTTTCAGTTCATCCGATACACGCTCGTCGGCATCTAAGGGCAGTATCCAATCGCTGCTCATCTGCTGCTGCGCGAATTGGCGTTGTTTACCAAAACCTTGCCAATCATGCTGGGCAATAAATTTGTCGGTATATTGGCGGGCAATTTGCTCGGTATTATCATCACTACCTGAGTCTACAATGACAATTTCATCCACCCAACCTTTAACGGAATCAAGGCAGGCAGCGAGATGCTTTTGTTCATTTTTTACAATCATTAAGACACCGATGGTTGTTTTATTGGTACTCATAAAAACCCTTAATTTAAATGATGTTGCTGAGCAATTAATTGATCGATTTTATGTGTGACAGCGCTAATGCTAATGTCGGCCATAATATCACTGCCTTTGACTCGCGTACTCCAGGGAAGCTGTTCAAGCGGTTTACCCTGCTGGTGTTCAACGTGTTGTTGATAGACACTGACAATCCATTGTTGACTGAAATAGGGCCCTGTGCGTTTGGGATTACTGTGTCCATACAACCCGATTACTGCGGTTCCTTGAGTGGTTGCTATATGTGCCGGGCCTGAATCTGGCGCAAGCACGATCTCGGCTTGTTTAAGCACGGCTGTCAGCTGTTTTAACGAGGTTTTCGCAATCAAATTAGTTACTTGATGGCGCATCTGTTGCTCGATTTGTTGGCCTAGTGTTATTTCCCTTGGTGCAGGAGAGCCGCACAGTACCACTTGATAGCCCTGTTCCGTAACATAATCGCCAATCGCCGCATAACGTTCACTTAGCCAGTTGCGTTCATCTTTACTGGCGGCAGGAGAGATAACAAATAGCGGTTTATTGTCTGTGCTAATTTGCTGTGCAAACTCAATGTCAGCAGTCGGCAAAGGAATATTCCACGTTGGCGTAGTTTGCTGGATGCCTAAGTAATAGGCGAATTCATAAAAGCTGTCGAGAACGTGTGCTGATGCGGTATCTGTAATGCGTTTATTGGTGAACAACCATTGTAACTCTTTAGCGCGTTTAAAGTTAAAACCGACTTTATACTTCGCCTTGATCCCCAGTGTTAATAAACTTGCTCTTAGCGCAAGTTGCATATGTAGCAAAGCGTCAAACTTTTGCTTGCCTAACTGTTGCCAAATTTTACGCATGCCTGCGAGGCCAGCTTTTTTATCGTAAACAACGATATTAATATCGGGGAGATCAGCCACAAGTTGCGCTTCGATTTTGCCAACGATCCAAGTTATCTCAGTTTTTGGCCACTGTTTTTGAATCGCCTGTACCATCGCAACAGCATGGCAAACATCGCCAATAGCGGAGAGGCGTAGAATACAGAGTGAATTAGGTGCTTGAGTAAATAGTGCCATTCATTATTCATTGATTAGTTTACATTTGCTAAGTATACAATAAGCAAAAGATTTTTTTGATTTAGATTGCTAAACTTAGAAAAAATTGAGAGATGAGCATATGATCCAACGTTACCAGCAGGGCAAAAACTATATTATTTATGATGATGAATTGATTAATGATAATTTAAGTGATTGTTTTTCAATTGACTATTGGCAAACCAAAGCATGCGTTGTGGGTTCTGCTACTGGGCGAGGCACGACCTGGTTTATTCAATTAGCTAATATACAGGGGGCACTGCGACATTATCGCCGTGGCGGTTTGTTTGGCAAAATAGTCTCTGACCATTATATTTTCATGGGGCTTGAAAAAACGCGCTGTATCGCTGAATTTCATCTTTTACATCAATTGGCTGAGTCTGGCGTACATGTTCCGCGCCCGATTGCAGCACGAGTGAAAAAAAGAAATTTTTGTTATCAAGCGGATCTTCTTTCTGAAAAAATAGCTAATGCGCAGGATCTTGTCGCCATTTTGCAACAGCGAACGTTAACGGAAATAGAATACGTTAATATTGGTCAGCAAATAAAAAAAATGCATGCGGCACAGGTTAACCATACGGATTTAAATATCCATAATATTTTATTGGATGAGCTGGGCAAGGTTTGGTTAATCGATTTTGATAAGTGCTATCAACAGCGCGGAGAAAATTGGCAAGAGGGGAATTTACAGCGCCTATTGCGATCTTTTAATAAAGAACGCAACAAACGCGCCATTAAATGGTCTGAACAGGATTGGCTGTTATTGCTAAAGGGGTATCAGTCATAAGAAATAACTTAAAGTCCTCTGCACCGCCCCTTTACTTTTATTGACCAATGCAAGGGCATTATTTCCCTGCGTTTTTCTAATGTCAGGGGCGTTAAATAGGGTAAGGAGTTGCGTGCTTATCTCGCTGCTATCGTGGCAGACGGTACATGCCCCTAGTGCGATTAGTTGCTCACTAATTTGTTGGAAATTAAAATAACTAGGCCCGATTAAAATCGGTTTAGCAAGGGCGGCTGGCTCTAGCACATTATGCCCGCCAACGGCGTTACCCAATAAACTTCCCGCCATAAAGCAGATATCGGCAGCCCCAATAAGGGTTAACATTTCCCCCATCGTATCGCCCAAGTAAACCTGAGTATCGACATCAATGGGCTCTTTGTGACTTCGTCTTGCGACCTTTAGGTGCTGCGCTTGGCACATAAAATAAACGGCATCAAAGCGCTCAGGATGGCGCGGTACAATGATTAACAGGGCATTTGGAATCAGTTCAAGTAATTGTTTATGTGCGGCAACTATTTTTTCATCTTCACCATGATGCGTGCTGGCGGCAATCCAGACAGGGCGTGTAGTGGCTAATTCTTTTCTTAAATCCATGCCGCGCTGTTTTATCGCATCGGTGATCTCTATATCAAACTTTATCGATCCAGTTACATGGATTTTCTCCTGCGCAACGCCTAATTGTGCAAAGCGCTGAGCATCATCCTTCGTTTGACAAAGAATCGTTTTGATATTGCTAGACAATAAATCAAATACAGCTTGAAATTTTTGATAGCGAGAACAGGAACGCTGCGATAGACGTGCATTGATGATGGTAATAGGGATACCCGATTTTGCCGCATAATGCAGAGTATTGGGCCAAAGCTCGGTTTCCATAATGATTAATTTCATTGGGCGAATTGCTTTTAGGAATCCCTTTACGGCAAAGGGAAGATCTAAGGGCATATACCGATGTTCAATCAGTGGCGCTAATTTTGCTATTTCTGCCGCGCCAGTGCTGGTGGTGGTGGTGACCACAATAGGCGTGTTAGGGTGCTTCGCTTTTAGTGTTTTGATAAAGGGGGTTGCGGCAATGGCTTCGCCCACCGAGACAGTATGAATCCAAATGGGCTTGCCATTTGGGTCATTAAGTTTCGGCGTAAAACCAAAATGTTCAACCCAGCGTTCAGCGAAGGCGGGTTTGTTAGGTTTTTTTTTATACAAGCCATATAAAAAAAATGGCGCAGCCAAGGTTATAAGCAAGGTATATAATAGACGTATCAGCATAATTAGCGTTTCTTAGCCATCAAAGTTTAACCCTTTAACTCATTAATCGCTGCGAACACTTGATCCGCTGATATTTCCGTTAAACATTTAAGGTGCTTAAGGGGACATTCCCTTTTAAAACATGGGCGACATTCAATATCGGTGTGTAAAATTTTAACTTTTTCTGTTAATGGTGGGGTGTAGCCTGGCGATGTTGAGCCATATAGGGCGACAACTTTACAGCCAACGGCTGCTGCAATATGCATGAGGCCCGAGTCATTACTAACAACTGTATTACAAGCCGCCATTAAATCAACCGCTTCAATAAGGTTGGTACGTCCCGCTAAATCAACACACTGTTTTTGTTGTTCAGGGGAAAGCGTCGCTTTTATTTGTTCAGTAACCGGTTATCTTTCTCGGAACCGAATAACCATACCTGCTCACCTTGCTCAATTAACATCTTAGCCAGTGTTGCAAAATGGCCTTCAGGCCAACGTTTAGCTGGACCAAATTCAGCGCCTGGACATAGGCCGATAATATTCTCACTGGCGGTTAAAGCGAACTTGTTAAAGCATGCTAATTGCGCCTCTTTATCAATAAACAGTGAGGGAGAGGGCAATTTTTTGATAGACCCAGAGCCTGTCATCTCGGCTTTTGGATAAGCGAGGGCAATATAGCGTTCAATCATCAATGAAAATGCTTTACGATTAGTGCGCAAATCGGTCAATAGCCCATAGCGAAACTCTCCTTTCCAGCCGATACGTTTTGGGATATTAGCAAAAAATGGAATGAGGGCTGATTTGGCTGAATTGGTTAATATAAAAGCTTGCTGATAATTGTTTTTTATCAGAGCTTTGCCTATTTCACGACGTTTAAAAAAAGAAAATTGACCATGCCCTAGTGGCATCTCTATAATATTTTCTATTTCCACCATCCGACTAAGAATGGGTTTGCACCAGTTAGGTGCTATTACATCTATGCTACAATTGGGATATTGCTCTTTGAGCGTGGTATATAGTCCTTGAGACATCACCATATCACCAATCCATGATGGGCCAATAATTAGTATTTTCATAGACTCTCTACCAATAAAAATTTAAAAAGTGCTAATATAGCAGGGGTTTATTGTAAATTATATACAATAGACAATAGATCTTTATTTTGGCAGTTGCTTTATAGAAATAATCCGATTAACTGCACGTATTGGATAGAAACAAGATGATCAGAACGGTAAAGTTAATATGGCGGTTTATTCGCAATAGTAAAAAAGAGATAAAACTGAATTTATTCTCGCTTTTATGGGATAAAAAGCCAAACAGTAAACTGGCATTTAAGGATGTGCGTTCAGTTTGTTTATTACGTTGGGATAATAAGTTGGGGGATGCCGTGATGTGTAGCGCCCTTATTGATTGTTTAAGTCAATATCGTCCCGATTTAAAATTGAGTGTGATAACGGGAAATGCGAGTGCCGCTTGGTTAAACGAAGTGAGTCATATTAATATTATTCAGTCACCACGACGTAGTATGCAAACCGCGAGAAGTTATAGACAATATGCGGGTATGTTTGATGTGGTTATCGATATTAGCAATGGTTTTAGTGAAAAAGAGCTATTAGCGTTACACTCATTAAATGCTTCTTATTATGTGGGCTATGAAAAACAGCGCTACAATATTTTTAATGTTCATATTGAACAGAAGTATGTTAATTTTTTTCAGCGTTATCATGCCGTTGCCAAGCTCTTTATCGATACGCCTAATTTTGCATATAAATTTCCCTTGCCAAACTATGCAAAGGAAACAAAACAATTTCAGACGATTATTGAGCAAACTAAAAAAAGTAAAGGCTATTTAGTGGCGATGAACTTTTTTGGTTCAGGGAAAAATCGTTGTTTCTCATTTGAGCAAGCATTGCGTTTGGTTAATCGTTGGACTGAGGAAAATGGCGAGGACCATTTACTACTCATTCCAGTGCCGGAGAAAAATGATTTTTTACGCTCTTTAAAACAGCGTTGTCGTCATCCTGAACGTCTCATTTACATTGATACCCCCTGTAGTATTAACAATACCTTAGCGTTATTAACTTTTGCTGATTACTGTTTTACTCCAGATACTTCCGTTGTCCATATGGCTAGTGCTACGAATACGCCTGTATTGGCCATTTATGGTGGTAGTCAACGAAATTATGAAGAGTGGAAGCCACTGGCTAAAGGTAGCCAAGTTATTTTTAACCCCCAGCCTAAAAATCGCCATGATCGCATTTCAGTTAATCACTTTGATTGGCATGAATTGATGCAAGCACGTGCAAAATTATTGCAAGGAAGTGGGCTGTGAATATCTGTTTTTTTATCCGCGATTTAAAAATAGAAGGGGTACAGGTTGTGACTATTCGTTTAGCAGAAGAAATTGCTAAGCATGGACACCATGTCACTATATTAACCGTAACCGATGAGCATGAATTAACCGTTGCCTCGTCGATTAATGTCGAATTTTTAAGCAAGCAAGAAAATGTACATGGTTTGAATTTAAAAAATGTTCATCATCAATTCATTGCGTGGTTAACTGAAAAAGAATCACACTCTACTTTTGATGCCATCATTGCTAGCCACAGCGAAACAATAAAAATAACGGCGGGTTTGGTCCTCGTTTTATTGCTTATATCCATAACTCCGATGAATATACTTACCATAATAAATCTTGGTATAGAAAATACCGTTTTAGGGCGAAGTTAAAAAATGCCTTAGCAAAACGGCATGTATTGACGGTCTCAAAGGGGATTCAAAACTTTATTAACCGCATCATACCCAATGTTGCAAGTAGTGTGGTGAATCTTGTTAACCCCTTTGATATTCGCGCCTTGCAACGACAAGGTGAGGACCCGCAAATAATTAACCCAATCAATGGTCGATATCTTATTTTTATTGGACGTTTAGTAGCGCAAAAAAGGGTTGACCGTCTATTGGAGGCTTTTGCTTTATTGGACGATAAAGAGATTAAGTTAATGATCATCGGTGAAGGAGAGCTTAAGGCTGAGCTGGTCGATTATGCAAAAACCTTAAAAATTGACTCGAGAATTGTTTTTCTCAATTTTATGGTTAATCCTTACCCTTTACTTAAGCAAGCGGAATTATTGGTATTATGTTCAGACCATGAGGGGTTGCCTACGGTGATGATTGAATCTTTAATCATGGAAACACCCGTGGTGGCGACAAGCTGCCCGAGTGGGCCTGCGGAAATTTTGGGTGATTTTTTGCCGGATCATTTGGTTATAGATAACTGCCCGTCTAATATCGCAAGGTGCATTGATGCTGCACTTAAAGATCCTCGCAAAATTTGTTACGCTCAGGGATATCAAAAATATGCTAATCAGGCTGTTTATGATCACTTTGTTGCATATTTAAAGCAGCGTAATTTGATAAAAAGCAATGAAAATTAAGGCGCTAGCGCAGATAGCAGAACAATACATCAGGTAACGCAGGGGGCTAGCTAGCCCCTTAGGTTAAGGGACTATCACCAATCTGCGTTGTAATAAAATATTTATGTAGAATAAATATACTGCTACTATTTTTCTTTGCTGCGATGTAATTGCACTAAATTGATGATTTTGTCTATGCTGACATCTTCAATAGTGCCGTTATTTTCCGCTGCTGCAATTAGCGCATTTCCAGATAAGGGATCACCATCCGCACGCCACGCTTCATCTGCTCTAATAATAACGGTTTTAATACCTAAAGCCGATGAAATATGGCCGATGGATGTATCCGTTGTCGCTGTTAATCCGATATCCATAATGGCGTTACACGCATCGATAATTGATGTACTTGAAATAAAGTTAAGTTTACTTATGGCATTTTCTGTTAAGCATTTTCTGACTTCATCTCTTGCAAATACATACACCTGATAGCCATGCTCAATGAGTGCATTAATAATTTCATCTGATTTATCTGCAGATAATGTATTACCTGATTGTGTGCCGCATGGATTGAACAATATTGAATTATCAGCAACTTGTTTTATTATTACCTTTCTCGGAATATTCAAATCATAATTAAATTCACCACTTCCTTCTATGCCGATATCGGGGAGAATTGATACCATTCTTTTGGTAAATTGTCGTGTCTCATCGCGGTTTTTACCGATATAGCGATGGAACACATTTGATCCAATCAGGTCTATTCCCCTCTCGCTTAACCCTTTTACTGGCAATGCTAAACGTTCATTAGCGTGTAGCTTTAGGATACGGTAAAAAACTGGCCACTTCATTGCTTGACCAAGGTATAAAACCTTATCGTACTTTTGTTTGTATAATGTTTGTAGTGCCAATTTATCTTGTTTATTTAATGACAGCGGTTTGGCCTGAAAGTTAATATTCCAAATCACATCTATAGCGCTATGATTTTTAATTATATCAATGTTTCTATCTCTGCATATAAAATCAACAGACCATTCAGGCCTGGCTTTTTTTATAGCATGAAACAGAGGGGCAGTAGCCACGGTGTCGCCAATTGCATCATAGGATATAATTAACAATCGTTGTTTTTGTTCATTTTCAATCGGCTGTATTGGCGTTGCAATACGTTTGAAAAACCAAAATAAGAATTTGTATTTAATGTTTTTTATAAGGTTGATTTTTTGCTTTTTCATAATAAATCAGATAATTAATTATTTATAAGGGAAGCAAAAAAATGTAAGTGCTTCTCAACTGTTTTTGCTAAGGAAAATTCTTGATGCATAAATTGCTGTGCTTTTATTCCCATCTCTTTAGTTGCATTGGGATTTTCTACAAAGAACTTTATTTTGGCAGCGAGTGCATTGACATCCTTGCTTGGGATAATAAAACCACTCTCGCCATCCTTAACTAATTCTGGAGAGCCACCCGTTGTGGTTACTATTGAGGGTAATGCATAAGCCATCCCTTCAATCACCGTTTTCGGTAAGCCTTCCCCGCTGATTGAAGGTTGTATTTGCAGATTCTGCCGCCATTAATCCCGGCACGTCATTACGATATCCGGCCACGTGAATGCGTGCTCTCATGGCATTATTGGCAATTAATTCGCTATAAGGAGACTTATCTAAATCGCGACCAACCACGAGTAGGTGAAAATTGCTATAATCAGCAAGTTGATTAACCGCTTCTAGAAGTACAGCGACCCCTTTACTTGGTCGGGCATTGGCAACGCAAATGGCGACAAAATCCTCTTTCTTAATGGCAAACTCACTCAAATCTGAAGGGGTATCTTTGAACCATTTTGGATCGTGGCCTTTATAAATAGTGACCACGTTTTTTTTGTTTTTCCACACCTGTTTCTGCACATCTTCTTGCACGGCTTTGGCAACACAGGATATACCATTCACGCGAGGATTTAGCTGCGTTAAATAAGCCGTTGGGTCGTGGCGATATAAGCCTCCAACGGTGCCTCGATAGGCGATCAGTTTTGCTTTAAAACCCAGGCAAGCGAATGCGGCATTCGGAATAGTTTTCGAATTCATCGCGTACACTATATCGTAGTCATCATTACGCATTTCATTACGTATGGTTTTAATAGTACGACAGCAAATTTTACGCGTTGGGTAACAATCAATGATATTGATATTATGCTCACGAAAGCGCGACACGTATTCGGCATCACCCTGCGTGACAATGGTTATTTCATGGCCCATCTTTGCCATTTCGATAAACATTTCTGCTTCTGGGCGAACACTGTTCCAAGCATCCCGATAGGAGCTATGAATAAGAATTTTCATATTTTATACCACTGTTTTTGTATTAAATAAATTATTAATTCCGAGAAATAAAAGCATAAATAGTAGATAAACGACCGGTAAATGGGCAAAGGGAACATCGGTTAACGCGGCAATACCAAGGGATGCAATAATCATCGTTATCGGGAGTGTTTCGCATACCTTGCTGATCAAGGCAAGGTATAAACAGTAAAGAAAAATAGATAACATAAGCAGTAAACCAATAAAGCCCGTTTTCACTGTCGTATCAATAAATTGATTATGGTAGTGCATCGGATTAAATTTAACGACCTCTTCACTGGTGAGCCCTTGTTCATATTGTTTGCTTATCTCATTGCGAAATGCTTTAGTTCCGACGCCTAAAAATGGATGATCATTGATGGTATAGATGGCGCTTTTCCAAAATTGTAACCTTAATCCTACTGAGGTATTTAAATTGTCATTAGAGATATTCTGTATCTCATTTGCCGTTCTTTGCCACATGGTTGTTAATACGCGTTGATTGGCGATTGCGACCATTATCAACAGCAGAATAAGTGTACCGCCCACTTTTAAATTTATCTTTTTATGTAAGTTTATTATTAATAAACAAGGGATGATGGCTATTAGCACCCCCCGCGTCCCCGTTAAAAACGTACAAAATAAAGCGACGAGGCTAGCGAGTGTAAAAATAATAAATTCTTTTCTACACTGCGTATTATTGGCTATTAGTGCGGCACTAATAGAGAGTAACATACAGCATGTGGCAAAGGGGATTGCATTCATCGGTTCACCAATGCGTGTAATACCTAATAGGAACGCTTGCCAATAGGCAAAACAGGCTAATAGGGTAGTACCAATAAGAATTGAGGCTTTTAACCAATTAATATGGTATCGATTAACGGGATAAAAATAAAAATAGAGTGATGAAACAAATAGGGTGCGAATAAATCCATGATCGACATGATGAATAACTTTGCTTAGCAACAAATAGATAATATTTAAACCAATAAAAAAAATAAAATAGCGATTTTTTTTGTCTTTATAAGTGCCTGAAAAAATTGACTTTCGACCAATATAGATAGCCGTTATAACGGCAACGACAAGAATGCGAGTCATGATTGAACGGCCATCTTGAAGCATCATTAACCCTGAAAACATCCATAACAGAGGTAGGTGAAGCAAAAAATTTTGCACGAATGTAATGGCTTGTTGACTGCTATGTTGAGATTTCATCAATTATCTTAATTTATATTTAAATTTATGTGAAAGCATTTCCCAAGTGAGGGTATTCAATTGGGAAATTTCTGTGAATGAAACTTGGAGCTTATTCATTTAAGATAGTCATGTATTCCATGACACCTTGTGCGACTGATTTAAACTCACCCTCATAGCCAGCAGCTCGTAACTTTGTTAAATCCGCTTCGGTAAAACTCTGGTAACGCCCCTTGAGATGGTCGGGGAATGGGATGCGTTGAATAGTGCCCGTATTGCCTAATTTTTCATTATGATAGCTAACAACGGCTTTCCCCACTTCTAAGAACGATTCAGCTTTACCGGTACGAGATTATAGATTCCCGAGATGTTGTTATCAAAGAACCATAAATTAACTTTACAAACATCACTAACATAGATGAAATCACGTTTGTGGTCACCTTCAAACAATTTTGCATTTTCACCTGCGTTGAGCTGATTGTTAAGGTGGAATGCAACACTTGCCATACTGCCTTTATGTTGTTCTCGAGGCCCGTAGACGTTGAAATAGCGAAAACCAACAATTTGCGGCAATATTTCGCCGTGTGCTTTGGCATCTGCCCAGAGATTACGAACATATTGATCAAATTGGAACTTTGAGTAGCCATACACGTTGAGCGGTTTTTCAAAGGCGAGTTCCTCTTTGAAAGTGTCATTACCACCATAGGTTGCAGCAGATGATGCGTATAGAAAAGGAATATCTCGTTCTATGCAGTAATGGAGTAGATCTTTTGAGTATTCATAATTATTTTCCATCATGAACTTGCCATTCCACTCAGTAGTTGCAGAACATGCCCCTTCATGAAAAATCGCCTCTATATCACCAAAATCTTGGCCAGATACAATCTGATTGATAAATTCATCTTTGTCCATGTAGTCCATAATTTGTAAATCAACGATATTGACAAATTTGGTGCCATCGGTGAGATCATCAACAACAAGGATCTCAGTAATTCCACGGTCATTTAATGATTTGATAATATTACTACCAATAAAGCCTGCACCGCCTGTTACTATAAACATCTCATCTCCTCGGTTCTACGTCGCATTTTAGCCAATTCATAACGCTTTATATTAACACGTGATCTGGTTTTATGCGTGGGTTAATCGTGCATTATGTGTTGCAAAATTTACTGGTAATGGAAGGGTATTTGTTGCAATAATGTAAATTATGTAGGATTTTTACAGGTTTTAGGGAACATGTCACAGTTTAAATTAATAAGTGCCTATGATGCTTATCAGCGTTTAGCGACGGAAAATATCCAAGTGGTGGATATCCGTGATGAACGCTCCTTTGCAAATGACCACGTAGAAGGGGCTTTTCATCTCACCAATAATAGCATTGCCCAGTTTATTGCAGAGGTTGATGTTAAGACACCCGTCTTTGTTATTTGTTATCATGGTAATAGTAGTAAAGGTGTGGCGCATTATCTCAGCGAGCAGGGCTATCTGGATGTTTATAGTGTTAATGGTGGTTTTGCTGACTGGCGAGTGATTGAGCCGCTAAATGAATAAGGTGTAAAGGTATAAACATGAGTGTAGTGGATACAGCCTGTATTGATGCCATTGGCATAGAAAAAGAAGTAAAACGCGTTTTTTTAACTATTATCGATCCCTTATTGTGGGATCAGGACAATGTTCATCTTTTTACTCTGCAGGAGAAAATTAATACTTACCTATTTTTTATTGAATCCGGTGAGCTATATAAATCATTTCCCGATAGTAAAGGGTTTGATATCGCGATTGAGTTGATTTTAAAACATATGCCAACGAGTGAAGCGATTACTTTTTTTGATAAAACATCGCAAATTCTATTGGAAAAAAACATCGTGTTTGTATTTGGACCCAATAAAGAGCATGGCTATGCAGAGCAGCAAAGTTAGCAACTGTTCATCATAAAGGCGGCGAAAGCCGCTTTTTCTTTTATTTTGTAAGCTGTCAATTTTAGCTAAATTAGTTTGCAATTTATTCAATAGAGGGGGATTTGATAAGGTAACTTGCCCACATCGAGTGATTTATGAAAATATGTGATGAATTTGTTGCTTTTTTCATTGCCAGTGACCTAGTTCATTTGGGATAATCCTTATTTATATTACAAATAATAGCCGTAATTGAATTTCACTACACCCAAATCAGGAGAAACAAATGCCTTCTCGTCAAGAGTTAGCTAACGCAATTCGAGCCCTTAGTATGGACGCCATTCAAAAATCAAACTCTGGTCACCCCGGTGCACCGATGGGGATGGCTGATATCGCTGAAGTTTTATGGCGTCACTTTTTAAAACATAATCCAAGCAACCCACAATGGGCTGATCGCGATCGTTTTATTCTCTCTAATGGTCATGGTTCAATGCTGATTTATTCGTTATTACATTTAACGGGTTACGATCTCTCTATTGAAGATATTAAATCATTCCGCCAATTACATTCAAAAACACCAGGTCACCCTGAATATGGCTATACAGCCGGTGTTGAAACAACAACAGGTCCATTAGGACAAGGTATTACTAATGCTGTTGGTATGGCGATTGCTGAAAAAGCGTTAGCGGCACAATTTAACCGTGAAGGTCATGATATTGTTGACCATTACACCTACACTTTCTTAGGTGATGGCTGTTTAATGGAAGGTATTTCTCATGAAGCCTGCTCTTTAGCTGGCACATTGGGTTTAGGTAAGCTGATTGCATTCTGGGATGATAACGGTATCTCCATCGATGGTGAGGTTGAAGGTTGGTTTAGCGATGATACGCCTGCTCGTTTCGAAGCTTATGGTTGGCAAGTAATTTCTGTTGATGGCCATAACAGTGCTGAAATTCAAGCAGCTATTGAAGCGGCTCAAGCTGAAACAAGCAAACCGACGATGATTTGTTGTAAAACGATTATTGGTTTTGGTTCTCCAAACAAACAAGGTACACATGACTGTCATGGTGCACCGCTTGGTGCGGCTGAAGTTATTGCTACTCGTGAAGCATTAGGTTGGAACTACGGAGACTTTGAAATTCCTGCTGATATTTACGCGGCTTGGAATAATAAAGAGCAAGGCTTGGCTGAAGAAGCTTCTTGGAATGAAAAATTCGCAGCCTATGCGGCCGCTTATCCGGAGCTTGCTGCTGAATATAAACGTCGTATTAACAATGAATTGCCGAGTGATTGGGACGTTAAATCAACGCAATACATTGCTGATTTACAAGCGCATTCTGATAATATCGCGACACGTAAAGCATCACAAAACTGTATCGAAGCATTCTCTGCGATGTTGCCTGAAATGTTAGGTGGATCGGCGGATTTAGCGCCATCAAACTTGACCATGTGGTCTGGCACAAAAGCGATCACTGCCGATGATGCATCGGGTAACTACTTACATTATGGCGTGCGTGAGTTTGCGATGTCTGCCATTGTAAATGGTATGGCGCTGCATAAAGGTTTCATTCCATTCGGTGCAACATTCTTGATGTTCATGGAATACGCGCGTAATGGCTTACGTATGTCTGCATTAATGAAGCAACGTGCGATTCAAGTCTTTACCCATGATTCAATTGGTTTAGGCGAAGATGGCCCGACACATCAACCTGTTGAGCAAATTGCAAGCTTACGTTTGACACCAAACATGAGCACATGGCGCCCATGTGACAGTGTTGAGTCTGCTGTGGCATGGAAAACAGCGATTGAGCGCGTTGATGGCCCGACCTCGCTTATCTTTAGTCGTCAAAACCTAAAACCACAAGCGCGTGATGCGCAGCAATTAGCCGATGTTGCCAAAGGTGGTTATGTCTTACTAGACTCTGCAACGCCTGCTGAAATCATTCTTATCGCTACAGGCTCTGAAGTTGAGTTGGCGATGCAAGCGGCTGCTGAGTTGACTGCACAGGGCAAAGCAGTACGTGTTGTATCACTACCTTGTACAGACCTGTTTGAAAAACAGAGTGCTGAATATAAAGAATCTGTATTACCGGCAAATGTGACAAAACGCGTTGCTATTGAAGCGGGTATTGCTGATTACTGGTACAAATATGTAGGCTTAAACGGTAAAGTGATTGGAATGACAACATTTGGTGAGTCAGCGCCTGCTGAACAACTATTTGAGATGTTTGGCTTTACGGTTAAAAATGTCGTAGATACTGCCAACACTTTATAATGTTACTTTAACCTCGTGAACGATAAAAAACCGCATTTTTGCGGTTTTTTTATGTCATCTATTTATAACAATGAGTACCATTAATAAGATTTGCTATAAGTCATCAAATCCTATTAATGGTACTCATTGTGTGATTATCTCTGAATATAGTCAGGACAATATCTGCATTTCCTGTTATTGATAAAGAGGGATTGATTAAACAGTGATGTTGTATTGTGGTTGTGTAGCACTGTTTCACTCCTGAATTGTTATTGATGGCGTCATTTGAATGCGCATCCTTAAACCGTAATAGCAATTTGTATAAATATCTTATCTATCTTTATTGTATGTTTTGCAAATGGAACAGATGTTCACATCAAAGTACGCCTCTAATAAAGTAATTTTTTCTGCGTAAAATTCTCATCTTATACTTATTACAGTAAGTATTAATGTCTCTTGGTTTTTATTTGGCTTTAATTTGACCTGCGATAATTTTTTTTGGACACACTATGTTAGGCGTTTGACTATAATGTAAGTATGTTGAGTGGTTAGCAGTGGGATGGTATATGGATATAAGGTGGTATTCATACTATTTAAATGAGGTTTTATGAAAAAGTTTACAGGATTCACGCTTATTGAAGTTTTAATCGCCATTGCTATTGTTGCTATATTATTTGGCATTGCCTTCCCTTCATACCAAAGTCATATCCAAAAAAGTAATCGTATTGCTGCACAACTTGCCTTAACAAAATTAGCGCAGGAGTTTGAGCGCGTTAACGCTCGGCAAGGTGCTTACCCAACGACGTTACCAACTATTGATGCGACAGATTCTTATACATACGCACTTCCATCTGTCACTGATGACACCTTTACTATCACCGCGACACCCAAAATGAGTGACGAATGTGGCACTTTGAGTATTACGCAAACAGGAGAAACCGCTTCAAGTAAATCGAGTGGTTGTTGGGATTAATATGAAGCTTCATAGCGTAAAAAAAATAGAGGGAATGACATTGATGGAGTTGCTAGTGACGCTAGCGATTATGGTTATTCTGGCTTTCATTGGTGTGCCTAGTTATCAGCAGTTTGTTGAAAATGAACGTTTTGCCGTGGCAACCAATGAACTCTATAAAGCCTATCGCTTTGCGCGCAATGAGGCGATAAAAACATCAACGCCAATGACATTAGAAGCCAATCCAGGCGGGTGGGCTAATGGATGGTCAGTCAAAGATAGTAGCGCTAATGTACTGTTTGTTAGTAAAAAACCGCGAGCAGGAATTACCGTTTCCGGTGCTTCAATTACCGTTTTTGGAAGAGGTGCTTTATCTGGCGGTAATGCGGCTTTTTCAATTAGTAGCAGCAGTAAAGCCCGTTACCTTTGCGTACTTTCCAGTGGTCAAAGTATATTACAAGATGGGAACTGCCCATGAAAGATAGAGAATATGGATTTACCTTATTTGAAGTGTTAGTAGCGATGTTTATAACGGGAGTCGCTTTATTAGGGTTAGCCCAGTTAGAGGTGTATATACTTAAATCCTCTCAGTCGAGTTTTAATTATACCGTTGCCTCAATCAGAGCCAATAGTTTTGTTGATGCTGTTTGGATGGATTTATGTAATGCACAAGATGTTACATCGGCGAGTACTTATACACAAATTCGTAGTAACTGGGTAAATGATTTAAGTGCAGCAGGTATGACGACAGATGAAAATAGTCCGCCAGCTAGCATCACGCAAGATATCTCTGTCACTGTCAAATGGAGTGATCCGCGTTTTATTGATGAGGATGAGAATAATACATTAACCTTAGAAACGACATTCCCTGATAGCGGTTGTGGGTGAGCAATATGTATATTAAACGGTTTCCTAAGAGTAAGTTAAAAACTAAGCAAGTAGGTTTTACATTGATAGAATTAATGGTTGCGATGACGATTAGTTTAAGCCTCGTTTTTGCCTGTACCACATTGTATGGGTCATTAAAAAACAGCATCAATATTGCACAAAACTTGAGTAATGCACAGGAGTCATTACGAGGTGCTTTTTATTTGTTGTCTCGCTCAGTGCACCAAGCCCAGGGGATCAATATTAATGGAGTTAATACAGCTAACCAAGAGTTAGTGGTTACCTACGGGGAGCCGCAAAGTGGCGGGATACTCTATGGCTGTTTAGGTAATAGCATGGTTTCTGGTAGCAGCGATACCTATTATTCAGATGGTGCGGGGCTCTACTGTGATGATGGTAGTGGGGCTCAGTTAATTACCTTAGATGTAGAAAGGTTACGTTTTGATAATATAACTGGTACCAATGAAGAGGGACTAATCGTTAAGTTAAAAGTAACAGGCATGCCTGATTCTTTGGGAAATGATGGGGTTACATTTAAATTAGCATTGCGACAAAAAATATTAACAAATTTACTCGAGTAAATTTAGGAGGCTTTATGCAAAAGCAACAGGGGTTTGTTCTCCTATCCGTGCTAATTATTACGACTATTATTACAATATTGGCATTTTCACAAATTAGTGAAAATCGTTTACAGGAACGTATTGCGGGTAATCAACAGAAAGAGATCAATGCGCGGCTTGCCTCAGAACAAGGCATTATTAAAGCCTATGAATATATTAAAGAGCAAAATGCGTTGTCTGTACCTAATGCAACCATAGAAAGTAATTTAAAAGCCAACTCATTCGTACCGGTCGGTGCTAATTACTCTTTGCCTGCACAGTACATTAATTTAAATGGTTCAACATTTACCTTGGTGAGTATGGGAAGCTATCAAGGTGCCACTGCGTATTTGAAAACAGAAATAGAGGCGATTGAAATAACAGGGAAAAGCCTTTTTACTGATGCGGTAGCTGGTTGTGATGGGGTTTATGTGGGACAAGGTGGAGGCACGGTAGATAGCTATAATTCTAGCCTTGGTCCATACGATCCCAATGCACATAATGATAAAGGTAATGTCTCCACTATTAATAGTGGCGCGGATATCGAACTATCCGGTAGTGGTAGCATTTATGGTAATTTAACATCAAACGGGAGTATTTCCACAGGGACGTCAAGTGGTAGCTCTATCTCAGGGGCTGCCACCGCGGCTAATAATATACAATTTAAAGGGATTACTTCTACCTCTAATATTCATGCTGGTGGCAACTTAGATTTTAAGGGGTTAATTGCCACGGGGCAAGAGATCACCGTTGGTGGCGATTTATACGGTGATAATGGTAAGGATATTAGCAGCTCCGTAATATATGGTGGAGAAAACCATAGTAATTTAAAAACGGCAATACATAGTGACCAGATTTTGCCACCTGAAATTGATTTTGGAGAATGTGATCCGCTTGATATTGTCACGGAAATGACAGCCATGAAGGGGCAAGTTCCATCGGGTTCAACCAATAGTTACAGCGCAACAATGATTGGCAGTAATTTGCAATTCAATGGCGCAGAGGTCTCTTCCGATGGTACGCCTATTGCGGGTGTCGCGCCTGTCACCCTTGATGTGTTTGGTGAACCCACCGAGGTGTACATCTTTGATGAGTTTACACCGATAGGGCAGGATATCACTATCACGGGGGATATAACCCTATTGATAACCGGGGATATATTGACTAAAAACAGTAACTTTGTCTTTGCTGACGACACGAGCTCATTGACGATATTGACCGATGGTTCGGTAAATCTTGATTCATTGACGGATCTTTTTGCTGATGAAACGGTTAACTCTGAGGGGGAGGCTCCACTCACCATATATTCATCATATGAAAGCAGTAATGATTCGGATATGGCTGTGACAGTGGGAAGTAATGCTGATATGTACGCCAGAATTTATGCTCCGAATGGTAATTTAGATTTAGGCGGCGGTGGTGATATTATGGGGGCCGTGCGAGGCAAAGAGGTTAATGTTTCTGCTGGTACAGGTATTCATTATGATGAAATGCTATCGGATATGATTGATATCCCCGATGAGGAGCCGACGGCAGCGTCATTTACTTCTGTGCACTATTTTTATCCGTAGCCAGACCCTTTTTCATGTAAAAAAGCCCCTGAACAATTGTTGTTTTAGGGGCTATTTATTTTAATTTATAGCATTATACCAATCGGAATAAATAGCTGATCTATTTTACGGGTTAAAATAACTTACTTTTTTGTTGTAAGTTTCGCAAAGGGAGCAACCATTTTCGTCAACTTACGCCTCAAATTAAGCCATTTTTCCTGCGCAAAATTTAGATCACATACTTAACCCAATTGCTATTACAATGGGATATCTATTATTTAATTTTTGCTAAATCATTAATTTGTATATTACCTAACGGGTAATTATCAATGGTGCGAAGGATCGCACTACTATCATGAACTTCAATAACTTGCATCGGATCTTGGTATTGAGTTTCTGCATTGCGCTCGATGCCAAATTGATCTTTATAATTACTGCTATAGAAAAGAGTGAGTGTCTCGCCTTCTTTGAGACCATTGCGTTTACCTAGGTTAATTTGCACGCTGTTATTTTTTACTGAAATCACTCTGGCGATCGGGAGCATGCATTGCAATTGTTTATTGATATCTTCATTAACATTAGCGAGCAGGTTAATAATTGCTTGCCCATACTCCCTTTGCCAAAACAGTTTACTCTGTAAATCAGCACTTTCATGCATACCATATTCCCATTTAGCTTCGGTGCGATATTGCTTGCTCATGACAAGGGTCCCCTGTAGAGCATCATAGAGATAAACGGTCATATAAAAATTTCGTAGTGGGTCAACAAGCCAATAGTTAATCGAATTTTTGCTGTCAAAATCAACGGATAGATCATTGATCTCGGCGTAAAAAATATATTGGCTATCGGTTTGTGTTGCCATCGTTGATAGAGTATTAGAGATATTTTGCAGGCTATAATGTTGCCCTAATCGGACCGGAATATCGATTAATTCTCTAACATCTAACTGTTGAGGTGATAATTTTAAGCGGTTAAATAACGTTTGCGTTATTTGCTTATTAATGGTGTGTATCTGGCCGTCAACGGCATGATTGGGATTGTTTAATTTAAAACGTGTAATGGCGATCGATTTTGGATACTGGGCTCCTTGGCAACTATTATGTGAGAGTTCAATATCGACACTGATAGTGACCATTAATTTATCTTCTTTTACATTTTCATCGATGATGGTTAGTGAATTAATTTCGCCTTTACTGTTAAATACCAATTTATTTTCAACTAACACCCCATTGTTGACTTGCTGCAGAATGGATATTGGCCCCCCAGAATAAATTAATGCATTTTTTAGCGCCTCTTTGATCGCCACATCTCGGGCGCTATCGATATCCTGCTTAATAATAAAAGCTTCTCCGGATGACGTAAATAGCTTTGCATTGACACTGCAGCAGCATAAAGCCAAAGTGAAAAGTATATATTTTAACATAGAGAACCTTTAACTTAAAAAATAAACCTGTCATTATATTAAGCAATTTTCGAACCAATATTTTAAATAAATTTGGATGATAAAGTTTACTAAAGCTTTTTGCCCTGTTGCCGATACCTTCTATGAAAGTTAAATCTGTCCAAGGTAGGTAAGAATGAATAATTTATTGGTACTGGCAGGGGCTGCCTTGTTATTACAGGGATGTGCGTCAACAGCTCCCGAGCAAACAAGCGCGGCACGTAATATAGAAACGACTGCCGTTGTAAATACTCGCAGCGTTAGCAAAGATGATCATCTCTATTATTATATTGCTCGTTCTTCAGCGAATAGTGATGCTGCTTTAGGGGAGGTTAATGCGAGTATAGTGAATAATAATAGCAACTCGGATATAACTTCCTTTGTTGGTGAGCGATCTTTTGTTCTTTCTGAAGTCGTCAGCGATATGGCAGAGCAACTTATTATTAATCTCCCTTCGACATCTCGTCATCAGGCAATCGCCTTGACATCTATTGTTGATCTACATAACCATCAAACCACCAACTGGCTAGGGCAAACTATCTCAGAGCAGTTTATCCATGAATTGCATATTCGTCATATTCCCATTGTTGACTTTAAAATAACTGGCAATATTCAGTTAACCCCTGAGGGTGAATTTGCGTTAACACGCGATTGGAAAAGGTTGAATAAAGACATAGATGTTAACAGAATTTTGACAGGTACAATGTCTCGTAATGAAGAAGGGGTGATGCTAAACATTCGCATTGTTAACGCTAACAATAATTTGGTTGAATCGACTAGTAGTGCTTTTCTCCCTAATAATATGTTTGTTGGTGGGAATTATGATTATCAAGAAAAAAATATATCTCACGTAATAGTACATTAAGTGATAAAAGTTTGAAATTAGTACAGATTGTAAAATGAAACTAGGATTATGCTTTTAAGTGGCTCGATTTTTGCTTTGTATGATTAACTCTGCAAGAAACACAAAGTAAGGAATATTATTATGTCACATGGGATTAATCGTTTCATCTCTTCGCTCTTAATGGTTGTCGCTATCTTGTTGTTAAGTGCCTGTGCGAAAACCAATGGTCAGCAACAGAATATGCTGTTTAGTAGTAATGATCAGCCATACATTATGACTTCTATCGGTTATGCTCCAATTGCCGCGCAGCAAGGTGAATCCTTTGATCTGCAAATGTTGAATGCAATTAAGGCTTCTAAATTAGAGGCTTATAAAGAGTTGGCGGAACAAATCTATGGTGTGTTATTGAGTTCGGAAAATGCAGTCAATGGCTCACGTTTGCTTAACGATTTGATTCAAGCGCAAGTGAACGGTTTGGTCAGAGGGGCGAAGGTGCTAAAAAGTTATCATGAAGGGGATCTCTATATTACAGAACTTGCATTGGATATGCGTAGCGTCTCATTATTAAAGGAGTCAGGTATTAGCTATAGTAAGCAAGAGCCTGCCGTTAATGTTGAACAGCAAGTGTTTTATTAGTTTGCGTGTTGTTGGCTAGGTCGTGTGGTATAGAGGTAAATAAATATTGCTCGTTGTTTATGCCTTAATATCTTGACCTAACAGAGATGCACTTGTCAGGGAGCCCTTGTTATTATAAGTGACGCTGTTTTTGCCCGTTTCTTGTTTTAAAATCTGCATTAAATGTTTATTGCTTTTCATGCTCAATGTGACTAGTTGGCCATTAATGTCGTTACTTTTTTTGCATGAGCGAAGCTGTTTATCGATTTCTTGTTTTAACTGTTGTAACTTTTCATTTTCCGCTAGGGCTTTTTGTAAGCCGTTTTTTATCAAGCTGTCATCGATTGAGGCGATCTGTTGCAAGGCATTTTGTTTGTCAGACAAAATTTCTTTTAATGAAGAAAAATTTTTTTCTTTGAGACAGGTAGTTTCCGCCTCGAGGATTGATTGTAAGGTATTAATTAGGGTCAGTTGTTGCTGTAATTGCTCTGCTAGCATTTAAATATCTTCCACTATCGATTATTAGCTAAATGCTTTACTAAAGTCACCTTCAAATTTACTTAATTTTTCAGCCAAGCGTTCGGTATTGATTTTGTAATCACCATTCAAAATTGCAGCTTTAAGAGATTCAATTCGTTGTTTATTCACTTGAGGCTCCGAAGATGATTGTTTTTCTAGTTTATTTAAATTCAACGCTTGTGAAGTTAACTGCACGGAATCTTTGCTACTCGCACTTGTTGTTTGGGATTGTTCACCTAAAGATTGTTGTTTTTGTGCCTTATTTTGCTCAACAATGATGTTTTTTTGTACGCCTGATCGATTTATATTTATACTCATGATCCTATCCTTAAAGTACTACATATTTAACTTATCGGCCGTATTTATAATTTCTTGAGTACTAAATTACAAAAAATTAGAAAGACACTTGAACTTCCTTTAGCCCTGATACTGTCCCAACAACTATTCGTTGTGTGCGTGAATTTTTAACTCTTACAGTGCCTCCAATATTAGCATCATTTAAAGCAATACCTGAAGTTTTTATTAGTAGCCCTTTGTTATTTGCTTTGATCACTACCTTGTCATCTTTGCAAACAAAACAGACGTCTCTTTCGGTGATTATTTTTTCGTTAGATAGATTACGTTTTAATCGCGTGCCGATAAGTACGCTTAATTCATCGAAACTACCATTTTTGGCTTGATATTTAGTCACATAGCTTAATTTTATATTATCGGCTGTTAATCTATTGCCCTTGATCAGTGACGTGCTTGTCATTACTCTCGGTATTAATATCTTAACCTGTGCTCTGACATAGGTTGTCCATGGCTTTGGATCTGTACAGGTGATTTTTACCGCTGTATTTTTTTTCAAGGTGTCACCGATAACCTCCCCAATCAATTCACTTGCACAGGGGATAAAGTTGTGACGATTATCAATTGGGGAAATGTTAATTTGCAATTTCTGTTTGGTGTTTGTATCGTATGAAGTATCATATTTGGATGAAATAATGGATTCTGCAAAATTTTCTATCTTTTTTCTGTAATTGCTCTCAGCGAAACTATACGAACAGTTTATAATAAGCAAGATGAGGAAAAAACGTATCAAAATATTCACCTTATTCGTTGATTATTTATTTATTGCTTAATTAAGAAACTTAGTTTAATGGATTTCCCTTCATTATAAAACTACTTGTTTTTGCTAAGCACTATAACAAAAAGGATTTAAACATGGCCGGCATTTTAGACTCTGTGAATCAGAGAACACAATTGGTGGGGCAAAATCGTCTTGAGTTGCTTTTATTTAAATTGGGTGGAATTCAACGTTATGGGATTAACGTATTCAAGGTAAAAGAAGTTTTACAGTGCCCACCTTTGACAATGCTTCCTAAATTACATCCTTCCATTCGTGGTGTCGCTCATATACGAGGACAAACTATTTCTGTTATTGATCTGAATTTGGCGACAGGTGGACGCGCTATCGATAACGTTGAAGAGCGCTTTATTATCATCACAGAGTATAATCGTTCAATTCAGGGGTTTTTAGTGGGCTCGGTCGAGCGCATTATAAATATTAACTGGGAAAATGTGTTGCCGCCTCCTAATGGTGTTGGCCGTTCAAATTATTTAACCGCAGTTACGGATATAGAAGGAACATTAATTGAGATTTTAGATGTTGAAAAAGTGTTAGATGAAATTGCGCCCGTTAATGCTGAAGTTAATGCGGATATTATTGCACAGGGTATATCTGAAAAAGCGATGAATAAACGCATTTTAGTCGCTGACGACTCGACCGTTGCGCGTAAACAGATTCAAAAAGCGATATCAACACTTGGTTTTGAATGTGATTTAGTTAAAGATGGTAAAGAGGCGCTGGATTTGCTCAAGGAAGTATCCAAAACACAACCTGTTACGGACCGTTACGCTTTAATGATTTCTGATGTAGAAATGCCAGAAATGGATGGCTACACATTAACCGCTGCGGTTAAAAAAGATCCTGATTTATGTGGATTACATATTATTCTGCATACTTCATTAAGTGGTGTTTTCAATCAATCAATGGTTGAGAAAGTTGGGGCCGATGATTTTATTGCTAAATTTAATCCCGATGAATTAGCTTTAGCAGTGCAACGTTTCTACTAACTTAGATAAATAATATTAATAAGTGAGATACTATTTGTGAGATCCCTTTCTGACGATATTTATAAGCAGTTTTCTAATTTTCTTGAGCAACAATGTGGTATCGTTCTCGGGGAAAATAAGCAATACCTTGTAAAAAGTCGATTAATCCCTTTGATGGCTCAATTTTCAATTCAATCACTGACTGAATTAATCAATCAATCAATGAGTTATAAGAATAGATCATTGAGAACCGCCGTTATTGATGCAATGACGACTAATGAAACATTGTGGTTTCGTGATAAGTATCCTTTTGAGTTGTTGCCACAAAAAATATTCCCAGAAATACTAGCCAATAAAAAGAGTATTAAAATTTGGTCTGCAGCGAGTTCATCGGGGCAAGAAGCTTATTCGATAGCAATGACCGCCATTGAGTATCAAAAAGCGAAGTCTATATTAGGCATGAATGTGCAAATAATTGGCACGGATATCTCTAATACAATGCTGCAACAGTGTAACAGCGGTGTTTATGACACATTAGCACTTTCACGTGGTTTATCTCCAGAGCGTAAAAAACAGTTTTTTGAACCGCTTAAAGATGGCTCGGCTAAAATGCAAGTTAAAGCAGATGTCAAAAAATTGACCAGCTTTAGAAATTTTAATTTGCTTGATAGCTATGCACTGCTAGGTAAGTTTGATGTCATTTTTTGCCGTAATGTCCTTATCTATTTTTCAGCAGATGTTAAATCTAAGATATTAAATCAGTTTGCTAATGCTTTAAATCCAGGTGGATATTTAATTCTGGGGGCTTCTGAATCAATAACGGGCTTAACGCCTCGTTTCGATATGATACGTTGTAATCCCGGCATCATTTATAAACTTAAATAATTAAAATTGCCTCTTTCATTATGAAGAGGCAATTTTTGCCACTTTGCTCGCGACGACAGCCGCAAATGAATCGTTTATTAACCGACTCACTTTACTTCCCCCTACTGTAAGTTTTGTTTATTCATCTTGTATGGCGATGTTGCCATACCAACTCATAAAATAATTGAAAAAAATCCCATTTAATAATTTTTGGCCTACTATTTGCATTTGTTCGTAGAGAGGAGAAATTTATGGCGATTAACTTTGACAAAGCACTCGGTATTCATCAACACACGTTAGGTGTGCGTGCCCAACGTTCTGAAATATTGGCGAGTAACCTAGCGAATGCAGATACCCCTGGATATAAAGCGCGTGATATTAACTTTAAAGATGCATTGGCTAATGCGACATCACGTACTGGTGTTTCATTAACTCGTACCAATGATAGTCATAAATTTGCTCAAAGTTACTCCATGGCTCAGGCTGGTGAAATGTATCGAATCGGCAATCAACCCGATACGGGTGACGGCAATACCGTTGATGCAGAAGTGGAGCGGAATTTATTTATGAAAAATAGTTTAGAGTATCAAGCCAGTTTAGATTTTTTAAACAGCAAAATTTCAGGTTTGCGCAAAGCAATTAAAGGGCAATAACAGCTTGTTAGGAGTATCACTATGAGTTTATTAAGAGTATTAGATGTATCCGCAACAGGTATGAGTGCGCAATCTGTACGTTTGAATACAACCGCAAGTAATTTAGCTAATGCTAATAGCGTTAGCAGCAATAGAGATGAAACATATCGCTCACGTCAGCCAATTTTTGCCGCAGAATTAAACCGCGCTAATAGTGGTTTAAGTAGTAGTGTTGGCGTTAAAGTACAAGGCATTATTGAGAGTGATGCGCCTTTGCAAACGGAATACGCTCCGAATCATCCTAAAGCTGATCAAGATGGGTTTATCTATCATTCCAACGTTAATGTCATGGAGGAGATGGCGAATATGATTAGTGCTTCTCGTTCCTATCAAACTAATGTTCAAATTGCCGATGCAGCCAAACAGATGTTAAGTCGCACATTACAAATGGGCAAAAGTTAAGGGGTAATCTATGGCATCAATTAATAATTACAGCTCATTAAATTTAAACGTTCCGTTAACGCCTGAACAAGTTGCTGCGAATAAAGCGGTCGATGCACAACAGCAACTTAATCAAGAAGATTTTTTTGCTTTGCTTTCGCAACAGTTGGCTTATCAAGATCCTTTCAAACCGGTTGATAACTCAGAAATGATTGCACAAATGGCTTCATTTACTACTGCTGAAGGCATTACCACCATGGGTAATGAATTTGCGGGAATGAAAGCGGTATTAAGTTCTAGTCAAGCATTAGAAGCTTCTTCATTAGTTGGTAAAAAAGTACTCATTCCAAGTAATCAAGCTTACTTGGATACCGAAGGTGGAGCATCCGGATCAATTAATACTGCGACAGGTGCTTATAACGTCATGGTTACCGTTGAAGACTCATCAGGGAATATTATTCGCTCTATTAGTTTAGGTGATATTGGTGCGGGTAATAAAGGTTTTTCATGGGATGGCTTAGATTCTCAAGGGAATAGAGCACCAGAAGGACAATATACTTTAAAAGCTAACGGTGTTGTTAATGGGCAAGGTGAAGAGTTAACAACAGCGTCATACGCACACGTACAAAGTGTTAGTTTAGGTGGCGGCACTGCTGGGGTTAATTTAAATCTTAAAGGCCTAGGTGGTATTAAACTTACAGATGCAATTGAAGTTGCAGAAAATAAATAAGAGGGAATAATTATGTCTTTTAATGTTGCATTAAGTGGTATTGCTGCGGCTCAAACGGATCTCGATACAACGGCAAATAATATTGCCAATGTCGGTACCGTTGGTTTTAAAGAATCTCGTGCAGAATTTGACAGTGTTTATGCAAATTCACTATTTTCTAATAGCAAAACTAAAACAGGTGATGGTGCTTCTATTGCAGCCGTTGCACAACAGTTTCATCAAGGAAGCTTGAAATTCACACAGAATCCATTGGATTTAGCGATTACTGGTAGTGGTTTTTTTGCTACCTCAGGAAACATAGGAGATAGAGATTTAAGTTATACGCGAGCAGGTACTTTCAAACTTAATAGTGAGAATTTCATTGTCGATAATAGTGGTAACTATCTACAGGCATTTCCTGTTAACTCGGATGGTAGTTCTTCATCGGTAAGTTTAAGTACAACTGAGCCTATTCAAATTCCTGAAACAGCAGGAACACCAGTATCAACAAGTCAGCTTGGTATTACCTTAAATTTACCTGCTGGCGATCCGACTCTTGATCCTGCTAATTTTGATCCACAAGATCCTGCTACTTATAATAATGCCACTTCGATAACCATTTATGATTCATTAGGGCAATCACATATTGCCAGTACCTATTATATTAAACCTGAAAATGCTTCCTATACTGGAACGAATCAGTGGATTACTTTTATGACTGTTGATGGTATTCCGGTCGATGCCTGGGATAAATCCGCAGTTCCTCCTGCTGAAACATCAGGCGTCTATGATATCGATGCCGATGGTGATGGCTTGCCTGATGGTACGCCGCAAACGGCTACTTATACCGATGCGGCAGGGGTTACCCATACTGGTATTGTATTGACCTTTGATGACACTGGTGCCTATAGCGGATCAGATCCTGCAGATTTAGATTTTGAGCCACTTGGCGTGAATGGAGCTGGGGTATTGCCTCCTGGTGCCGATGGTAGTCAAGCGCTTAATTTAAATTTTAGAGAACCAACACAGTTTGCGTCGTCATTTGAGGTAACGGCGTTAGAGCAGGATGGTTTAACCGTGGGACGTTTAACGGGTGTTGAAATCGGTAGTGATGGTTTAGTAAAAGCGACCTACAGTAACGGTACTTCTCAACCTCTCTCACGTGTCGCTATTGTCCGTTTTCGTAATGAACAAGGTTTGACACAAACGGGATCGAATTGGATCGCTTCACAAAATTCAGGTGATCCAATTGCTGGAGAGGCCGCTTCTGGCTCCTTTGGTGCGATTAATTCGGCAGCTTTAGAGCAATCAAACGTCAATTTAACGACAGAGCTGGTTGATTTGATCACTGCACAGCGTAATTTCCAAGCCAATTCGCGTGCATTAGAAATAAATAATACCTTACAACAGACAATCCTGCAGATCAGATAATTTATTTACTGCAACTTACCCCCAGAAGCGCACCTTTTTAGGTGCGTTTTTTTTGTTTGCTTACCTGCTTCTTATATATTGGCATATATGTTGCTTTAATTAGTTGTAAATCTCTATTAAAAAATCGCACTGCCCGTGCTTGTTTAAGGAATTAAAATGGATAACTTTCTTTATATCTCAATGTCAGGTGCCAAAGAGAGTATGAATGCTTTGGCAATCCATGGTAATAATTTAGCAAATGCCAATAAAACCGCTTTTAAAGCGAGTTTTGAACAGGCTCGCAGTATGCAAGCTTATGGTCAAGGCTTGCCTACGCGGGTGTTTTCAATTACCGAAGAGCCAGGGCAAAATTTTGACAAGGGGACGTTGCAAATGACCGGACGTGAGCTTGATGTTGCCATTCAAGGGGATGGCTGGCTTGTGGTTGAATCGCAGCAAGGTGGGCAAGCGATGACGCGTGATGGAGGTCTAAATCTTGATCCAACGGGTTATTTAATTGATTCTAAGGGTAATCAAGTTGTTGATATACAGGGCGGACCCATTTTCATTCCGCTCCCTGTAGAAAAATTTAGTATCCGCAGTGATGGTATGGTTGAAATTCTTCCATCTGGCGCACCCGCTGAAGCGATGGAAGAAATCGCGCAGATTAAATTAGCGAATCCAAATAATGCAGATATTGTACGTGGCAAAGATGGTCTATTTAGACGGATAGACGGTGCTGAACCAATTGAAAGTAATCAAGTGCAGCTGATAAGTGGTTCACTTGAAGCATCTAATGTGAATCTCGCGAGTGAATTAACCAGTTTAATTAACTTGCAACGGCAGTTTGAGATGCAAATTAAAATGATGAAAAAAGCGGAAGAGATGGACAAAGCGTCTGAATCTCTACTACGTGTTGTTTAACTTAGCCTACGGCGCAGTGTAAACAATCACTATTAAAGTATTTAAGGAGAAAAATTATGCATCCCGCTTTATGGATAAGTAAAACTGGATTAGATTCCCAACAGACGAATGTGGCTACTATTTCTAATAATTTGGCGAATGCCAGCACTGTCGGTTTTAAAAAGAGTCGCGCCATATTTGAAGACTTACTCTATCAAAATATTAATCAGCCAGGCGCCAGCGCTTCTGAGAACAGTAAGCTACCTTCTGGATTAATGATTGGGGCGGGTTCTAAAGTCGTTGCAGTACAAAAGAATTTTTCACAGGGTAATGTGCTCACAACCAATAACTCTTTAGACATTATGATAGACGGTAGCGGTTTTTTCGAAATAGAGATGCCAGATGGTAGCTCTAGTTATACACGTAATGGTCAATTTCAGCTTAACGAAGATGGCATTATTGTTACCCCTGGTGCGGGCTACCCACTTTTACCTCAGGTACAAATTCCGGCTAATGCACTCTCTATTAGTGTTGGTGCTCAGGGTGAGGTCTCGGTACGTATTCCTGGGCAAGCAGAGAATCAAGTGGTGGGGCAGTTGAATGTTAATGATTTTATTAACCCTTCTGGCCTTGAGCCGATTGGTGAAAATTTATATACGGAAACCGGAGCCAGTGGCGCGCCACTTCAAGGAGTGCCCGGTAATGATGGTATGGGTTTTTTACGTCAAGGGATGTTAGAAACCTCTAATGTTAATGTGACCGAAGAGTTAGTTAATTTGATTGAGAGTCAACGTGTTTATGAGATGAATTCTAAGGTAATTTCAGCAGTTGATGAAATGCTATCCTACGTCAGTCAACAGCTATAATGGAGGATATGATGCGTAAATTGATAATATGTTTAAACTTAATGGTACTGGCTGGCTGTACTTCGTTACCGAATCAAGCCTCGAAAGATGATCCTGAGTTTGTTCCTGTTGAGCCGATTGAAGCTGATTATAACGTCGCTGCAACGGGATCTCTGTTTCAAGATAGCTATGCTAATAATCTCTATTCAGATATTAAAGCACATCGAATAGGTGACATTATCACCGTCTATTTAGAAGAGGCAACCACGGCAAAGAAAAAAGCAGGGAGCAGCCTAGAGAAGAAAAATGGGTATGATTTAACGGTCGCAGAATCTGACCTGCCTCATTTTGGAAAAGTTTCTGGAGCAAGTATTGGTCTCTCAGGAAAAAGTAAATTCGAAGGTGATGCAGATGCCGACCAAAGCAATAGCTTAAAGGGGAGTATTACCGTCAATGTGACGCGAGTTTTGAGTAATGGTAACCTTGAGATCCGCGGCGAAAAATGGTTGATGCTCAATAATGGAGAAGAGTTTGTTCGTATCAAAGGGGTTATTCGCTCTGAGGATGTTCGTTCAGATAATTCAGTGTCATCGATGCGAGTTGCTAATGCACGTATTCAGTATGGTGGTACGGGCGATTTTGCTAATACTCAACAACAGGGCTGGTTAACTGCATTTTTCAATGGCCCATACTGGCCAATTTAATGTACTTAGCAAGTAAGGGTAAGATATGAAACTATTAACAAAATTATTATTTACTAGCCTGTTGATTGCATCAGTCGGCAATAGTTATGCAGCGCGTATTAAAGATTTAACCAGTGTGCAAGGCGTTCGTAGTAATCAGTTGGTTGGTTATGGTTTAGTGGTTGGTTTACCGGGGACTGGTGAAAAAAGCAGTAAATTTACTGAGCAATCCTTTGCGACAATGCTGCGTAATTTTGGTATTAATATTCCTGAGGGTGAAAGCTTAAAAATCAAAAATGTTGCCCCAGTGGCAATCACGGCGGAATTAAAGCCTTTTACTAAAGCGGGTCAGAAAATTGACGTTACTGTCTCAGCGATTGGGGAAGCAAAAAGTTTACGTGGTGGGGAATTGTTACAAACCTTTTTAAAAGGGGTTGATGGTAATGTGTATGCGCTTGCCCAGGGGAGTCTTGTGGTTGGTGGTCTTGGTGCTGAAGGTGCCGATGGTTCAAAAGTGGTGATTAACACGCCAACAGTAGGGCGGATCTCTAATGGGGCTATTGTTGAACGTGAGATAAAATCCTCTTTTTCACAGGGTGATAGTATTACCTTAAATTTACATCAATCGGATTTTACCACGGCAAAACGAATGGCCGATGTTATTAATAATCTGGTTGGTCAGAACACGGCAACCTTATTGGATGCGACTTCAGTTAGAGTACTTGCACCGAGAGATCAATCTCAGCGAGTTTCTTATCTTTCTACATTAGAAAATTTAGAAGTTGAGCCTGCTCGTGCTAAGGCAAAGATCATTGTTAATTCACGGACTGGCACCATTGTTATTGGCCAAGATGTTAAATTATTACCTGCGGCTATCACGCACGGTGGAGTGAGTGTTACCGTGAGTGAAAATAAAGAGGTGTCGCAGCCAAATCCCTTTGCGGGAGGGAGAACGGAAACGACAGATAATAGTACAATTAATATCACGCAAGAAAACAGCCGTATGTTTAAATTTGATTCAGGCGTCAGTCTTAATGATTTAGTGCGAGCTGTAAATGAAGTTGGTTTAGCACCGGGTGATTTAATGGCGATTTTAGAGGCATTAAAACAAGCTGGTGCATTACAGGGCGAGTTAATTATTATTTAATCAGTTAGCAAGAACCATTGTTAACTTGCTAAAAAGGGGAAGCAGTTAGTCGCTTTCCCTTTTTGCTTTTTATAAGCTCATTGCCGCAATCCAACCAAATATAATGAGTGGTAAATTATAGTGAATAAAAGTTGGTACAACACTGTCCCATATATGGTCGTGATTATTATCAGCATTTAACCCTGAAGTTGGCCCAAGCGTTGAGTCAGAGGCGGGTGAACGGGCATCTCCGAGTGCAGCTGCTGTGCCGACAAGGGCAATAATGGCCATTGGCGAAAAACCAAAGGCGATGGCTAAGGGAACATAAATAGTTGCAATAATTGGAATCGTGGAAAAAGACGAGCCAATTCCCATGGTGACTAATAAGCCAATAATAAGCATTAGTAACGCGGCTAATGGTTTGTTGTCGCCGATGCTTGTTGATAGCATTTGCACTAATGTTTCGACTCCTCCAGAGGCTTTCATCACCGCTGCAAAACCTGCTGCAGTGATCATAATAAAGCCTATCATTGCCATCATATGAACTCCTTTAGTAAATACATCTTGCGTCTCTTTCCACGCAATAACGCCACCTAAGGTAAACACCATAAAGCCAGCTAAAGAGCCGATGATCATTGAGCCAGACATTAATTGAATCGCTAATGTTGTGATAATAGCGACAGCGGCAACGATCAGATGACTTTTTTGTAACTGTTTTTTTTCCGCTTTTATGGGGGTATTCGTTGGCGTGTAGTCACGAGGTTTACGGTAACTGAAAAATACCGCAATCAATAATCCAGTCAGCATGCCTAATGCGGGAAGTATCATCGCATAGGGGAACTTGGTCTGCGGTTACCTGTAGACCATTATCATATAAGTTTTTTAATAGAATATTATGCAAAAAAATGCCACCAAAACCGACTGGTAGAACCATATAGGGAGTCACTAACCCAAAAGTCAGTATACAGGCAATTAAGCGACGATCTAAACGCAATTTATTAAACACTTCTAGTAGTGGCGGAATCAAAATTGGGATAAAGGCAATATGTACAGGAATGATATTTTGCGAAGAGATAGAGATCAATAAAATGACACTGAGTAGTATGTACTTAATGACATAGGTTAGATGATCAGGGTGCTGCCGTGAATACGCTTAATAATCGTTTGCGAAAGTAAATCAGTGATGCCTGATTTCGATATTGCCACGGCAAATGCACCGAGCATGGCATAGCTGAGGGCAATGGTTGCGCCACTGCCAAGTCCACCTTCAAAAACAGCAACGGTGTCTGTCAATGACATACCCGCACTTAACCCCCCTATCATGGCACTTAATGAGAGGGCGATGACCACATTTACCCTCATTAAAGAGAGGGCAAGCATGACTGAGACAGACAATAAAACAGGGTTAATCATAGTGAGTCCAAGGTTATTTTAAAAAAGTGAAGTTTACGCGACTATTACATGTGCTAAAAGTGAATAAACAGAGATATTTTAATAACGACAGGTTTGTATTTTTGGCACTTTTTTTGCTTTGTTTAGTTAAATGAAAATTAACGGGGCTGACAATGGCTAATCAAGCAGTGACGCAAGCGAGTAATTACTTTGATTTACAAGGGTTAGATCAGTTGCGTCAAAAAGCACAAGGTAATAGTAAAGAGTCGATTCGTGAAGTTGCTAATCAATTTGAATCGATGTTTGCCACTATGCTTATAAAATCAATGCGTGAAGCTAATGAAGCCTTTGAAACAGATAGTCCTTTTAATAATAAACAAACTAAATTCTATACAGACATGCAAGATAAACAACTCGCCCTTGATATCAGTCGTCACGGTTCACTCGGCCTTGCAGATGCCTTGGTGAGACAGCTTGATCCGAATTCCATTGTTACGCCAAAATCACTGCCAATAGAGCAGTTAAACATGCCTAATAGTCAACTTGATAAAATGCATTCATTAGAAAAAGAGGCGTTGATTAAGGAATTTAATAAACCAGATCAATCTCGTTTTGCTACGCAATTTGTTAAGTCGCCAGCGACATCAGCTAATATTTCAACAGATTCGGCTAATAACGCTCCTGAGTTTAGCGGCAAAACATCCTTTATTAATACCCTAATGCCATACGCCAAAAAAGTGGCACAGGCATTAGGTGTTTCTCCTGCTGTTTTAATTGCACAATCTGCATTGGAAACGGGCTGGGGGAAAAAAATAATTAATAAAGATGCCAATCAAAGTAGTTTTAACCTTTTTAATATTAAAGCAAATAAAAGCTGGCAGGGCGATAAAGTCAGTAAAGATAGCTTAGAAGTTGAAGATGGTATTGGTATTAAGCGTCGTTCGGACTTTCGTGCCTACGAAAATATTGCCGCTAGCTTTGCTGATTACCAAGATTTTATCGTCAACAATAAACGTTATAAAGGGGCGCTAAAAGAAGGCGCTAATAGTGAACATTATATTGAATCGTTGCAGCAAGCAGGGTACGCAACTGATCCTCAATATGCTGAAAAAATAAAACAAATCATGCGCAATGAAGAGTTCCAACAGATTATTGCAGGAGACGATTTTAATGGCTGATTTATTTCAAATTGGTTTATCGGGCATCTATTCATCACAAGCGAGTCTTGCGACGACTGGTCATAATATTGCTAATGTGAACACGCCTGGATATTCTCGGCAATCAGTGGAAGTCGCGACGGCTGGTGCGGATCGTTATGGGGAGTATTTCCTTGGTCGCGGTTCGATTGTTAACGGTATTGAACGTGCCTATGATAAATTTGCCTTTAACGAAAATGTTATCAATACATCACAATTTGGCTATGCGAAAGAGGTTTATGCCCAGTCAAGTCAGATGGATATGTTACTTTCCACTGAAGGCACATCGGTTACAAAACCGGTATTAGCGACATTTGAGTCGATTAATAATGTTGCTGATCACCCTAACATGCTTGAGTCTCGACAAGTATTTCTTGAATCAGCGACTAATATGATAAACCAATATAACCGTCTCTATGAAAATATTGATATCCAATATAATAGTATTAATACTGATATTAGTAATACAGCTAAAGCAATTACCACCATTGCGGATAATTTGGCGAATATTAATAAACAAATCTCAGCTGTCTTAGGGAGTGGCGGCAGTAATAATGCTAATGACTTAATGGATCAACGCGATCAAGCCATTACCGCATTAAGTGAATACGTAAATGTTTCAGTGGTGCCTGCTGATAACGGTATGATTAATGTGTACATGGGCAGCGGGCAGGGATTGGTGATGGGGGCTGAGTCACTTAATATCGTTTCTATCAATGGTAATCCAGATCCCTCTGTAAAGAGCTTGCTATTAATATCAATGGTAGCCTTGTGAGAATGGATGGCGAAAGGTTAGGCGGCAAGGTAGCGGCAATGTTTACCACGCGTCGCGATGTGGTTGAACGTGCTTTTAATCAGTTAGGACAAAATATTATTGGTTTAACCCACTCAATTAATGAGCAGCAAAAGCAAGGGCAGACTCTCGACGGTGCGATTGGTGATAATCTGTTTAATGATATTAATTCCATCGAAACGATGCAAAAACGTGTCTTATCCCATAATGATGGGTTGGGCAGTGCGCAATTAAGTTTACGTGTTGATGATCTTAGCCAATTGAGTGCCGATGAATATGGGTTAGTGGTCAATAGCTATGATACGACAACGCCTCCTGGTACGATTGAATTTACAGTCACCAATGCATCAACGGGCGAGTCACAAATATTAACCGTTGACCTAAGTTCGACAGAGCGTATTGATATTCCCAATAGCGGCTTAAGCTTAGGGATTGATGCTATTATTGCCACTGATCCCCAACCAGGCAAAACATTTACCCTTAGACCAACCCGTTTAGCAGCAATGGAGGCGAGTTTAGTCGAAACGAACCCTGCTAAAGTTGCAGCTGCCGATGCACAGATAAAAGCCAATGCGGGTGAGACCGAACAGTGCGGAGATGCCACAATGCGTGTTTCTGCATTGAATAACAGCGCAGATCCGCTTTATATGGATGCCGATAACCCATTACAGATTAGTATTACCAGTAATATTGCGGGGGTGATAACCTATGAAATTGTCGATAAAAATGGCACTCCCGTTACTTTGCCTACAGGCTCTACTGGCAATTTTGTGCCCCCTAAAGTTCCTGGCGACGTACTGACTGGATTGACGGTGACGCCAGACTTACTCACAGGAAAGGCGATATTTAATTTTGCTGGTATTGAAGTTGAATTGGAAAGGGGGCAGCCTGCAAGCGGTGATACCTTTGACTTGACCTACAATGAAACGGGCGATGGTGATAATCGTAATATTCTCGCGATGGGGGAATTACAGAACAAAAAAATAATGAATGGTAATAAGGCAACATTTCAAGATG
>NZ_JBEWXI010000007.1:0-255050 GCF_040566515.1 Psychromonas sp. MME2
TAATCCTGCAAATACTGAAGCGCCAACTATCTTTCTGTGAATGGATTTTCATTTGAGATTGATGGTATCCCTGATTTGACCGATACCTATAAAATCAATAAATATGTTGAGCCAACGCCTTATCAAGAAGGCCAATCCATTGAGTTTAATGGTATTAAAACCGAGCTAAAAGGGGGAGGTCAAAATCTTGATAGTTTCACATTACGTCAAAGTGACACAAAGGATATTTTTGCCACTATCAAAGATGCTATCGATACCTTAAGAATACCGGGAGAAGATAGTGTGGACAATCTCAACGGGAAATGGGGCTAAATATGGCCCGTCACCAAATTGACAATACCATGAGTTCAGTGTCAAACGTTGGTACCGCGGTAGGGGCTCGCATACGTACTATAGAAAATCAGCGCGAGTCGACACTTGATTTTAATTTAAGCAGTCAAAAAACATTATCAAATTTAGAAGATTTAGATATGGCTGCTGCAATGAGTGAATTTCAACAACAGATGAGCCTATTAGAAATCACTCAGCAAACCTTTGTGAAAATGCAGGGATTAAGTCTTTTTAAATTATTGTAAAGAACAATAAATTGACAAAAAAAGAGGCAATTGATTGCCTCTTTTTTGCTTCTTATTTAATCAGTCAAAAAACAGTCTCTCATTTTCTCAATTTATCAATTAGGGTTAATGTAAGTTATTGTTTTTATTTAGATTACTTTTGTTTTGAAAACTTGGCATGAAAATCGCTTTATTACGAGGGAGAGTAAAAGTTGACGGCAATTAAAACAATAATTGCCTATTTTCCCGCAAAGGGATTGCAAAGAAATTAAGGAGGAGCCCATGGCTCAAATAATCAATACCAACATAATGTCGCTCAATGCACAGCGCCAATTAAACAAAAGTCAAATTACCCAAAACCAAGCGATGGAACGTCTATCTTCTGGTTTACGTATCAACAGTGCCAAGGACGATGCCGCAGGTTTAGCTATCTCAACGGGGATGCAGTCACAAATTCGTGGTATTAACCAAGCGGTACGTAACTCAAACGATGGTATCTCGATGGCGCAAACCGCCGAGGGGTCGATGCGGATGAGATGACCAACATTTTGCAACGTATGCGTGAGCTTTCCGTGCAAGCTGCGAATGACACTAACTCTGCATCAAATAAAGCCTCTATTCAAAAAGAGGTGGATCAACTTTATACCACAATAAAGTTATTGCATCCCCACAACCACCCAATTTAATGGGACAAATTTATTAGATGGCTCTAATGCCTCAACCACTTTGCAAATAGGCGCGAATTCTGGTGAAAATATCACCTTTAGTATTGCTAGCGTGACCACTGCCGAACTTGGCTTAAATGGCGGAGTTAATGGGAGATCTCGATGGTGGTCGAATTCTTGATAGTGTCGCAACGGCGGATGGTGCTGTTGCTATTAATGGCGTTGATATTGGTGCAATAGCTGCCGGTGGTGGCGCTGCTGAAATGGCGCGAGTCATTAATCTTGAGACCGCTTCTACAGGGGTAACCGCTGATGCCTATAATGTGGTTGAAGGACAATCGGGCACCAATGTAACAGGGATCACCAGTGGTTTGCAGATTACCATTGGTAACGGCACCGCGGTGACGCTTGCAGCGACATCTTCCATGGAAAACTTAGCGGAAACCATTAATCGTGACGTTGAAGGATTAAAAGCAACAGTGGGAGAAGATGGTCAACTCATTTTAAATAATGATAGCGGTGAAACTATCACCATCGCTGGCGCTGGTGCTACTTCTGGCTTAGAAAACGGGACCTTTAAAGGTTACTTAGGTTTAACCAGTCAAAATGCAGAACCTATTGGCGTTGATTTAGGTACAAATGGGGTCGCTACAGAGACGAAAAATTTAGGTTTTATGGTGACCAATGGCTCTGCTGTACTGGGTGAAACTCCTACGGGTGGTGCGATTAATGAAGCGGATGCGATTACGATTAATGGTGTGCCATTAATTTCTTCGGGCGCAGCATTAGCAGATCAAGTCAATGCCATCAATAAATTAACTGAAGAAACGGGCGTGATCGCCACAATAAGTGGAACTGAAATTTTACTTACCGCTGCCGATGATGGTGATATTGTTGTGGCTAGTCACGCACCAACGGAAGCGGCTAAAGCAACGGCACTAGATAAATTAGGCATGATCGATGTCGGTGGTACCTCTGTGACTGAATTAGGATTAAGCGTGACCACTTCAAAAAATGCGGTCAGTAGCCTTGATAAAATAGATGTTGCTTTAGATAAAATATCCGATTCACGGGCTAACTTAGGTGCGATTCAAAATCGTTTGAGCTCTACTATCTCTAACCTTGAGAATGTTTCACAAAACTTATCTGCATCAAATTCGCGTATTCAAGATGCCGATTTTGCTGCTGAAACATCGAAAATGAGTAAAGCGCAAATCTTGCAACAAGCAGGTACCTCTATGCTATCGCAAGCAAACGCAAGTTCACAAAACGTATTATCATTGCTACAGGGCTAATAGTGATATTACAGGTAGTTAGTCGTTAATCGCTAATTACCACAGGTAAAATGGGTGAAAATTTCTTTGGTTTTTACTCTCATTTTCTCCGATGGTTCACCCATTTAAAGGCAGCTTTGGCTGCCTTTTTCTATTTATGGCTGCCAATAAAAAATAATAAATGAGCCCCGCGATAGCGCCGTATAGATGGGCGTTAACCAGCACGGGGGCGGCAATTAAATCAATGGTACTTTGTTGCGCACCAAAAATTTGCTCATAAAAAATTTTAATCACAAAACCTGTTCCTAATAAATACCCCCAGCGATCTTTATTTTTGATATCACTTATCACTCCATAACTAAATAATCCGTGTAACACCCCAGATAAACCGACATACCCTGTAACTGTTGGCTCTAATAAAAACAGACAAAGACCAATAAATAGGCTATTAAATAGGAGAAGGGGCAATACCTTAACTTCTTTAAAGGTGTCGATAAAAAGTCCGAGCGTAATAAGTAAACCGATTAAATTGAGGCCAAGGTGATTGAAATTAGTATGGCAGAAAGTTGCGCTGATGAATCGCCAATACTCGAAATGGGTAATAGCATTGTGATAATATGCCAGAAGCTGACTAGCTTGTGGCTCAAATATATAAACTAATATCGATATTGATATGATGAGCGTAGTTTCAATAGCAAGATTTCGCATCCGTTTCCTTTATTGCTGTGAGAATTTATGACCAAACGAGTCGTGTGCCAACGTTGTTTAAAAGCACAATCTGCATGTATTTGTGCAACGATTAAAATGATTGATAATCAACACTTTTTGCACATATTGCAAGATCCGAGTGAAGAAAAAAAAGCGATCGGCACCGCCAAAATACTAGCGTTATCGTTACAGCGCTGTGAAATTACTACTGCTAACTTGTTTGACGAAGGTTTATTTGATATTGATAACAGTTATTTATTGTTCCCTGATGAGGCGGCAATTCCTGCCGATAGCTTAATAAATCAGGCCAATATTAATTTTGACAGTCATTTTATTATTCTCGATGGTAGTTGGAAAAAAGCCTATAAACTATTAATGAGCAACCCTTTTTTGCAAAAATTACCGAAAGTGGCGATAACAGGGACAGAGAGTAGCCATTACCGTATCCGTAAATCACCGCGTGAAGATGGTTTATCGACGGTCGAAGCGGGTTACTATTTACTTTCTCAATTGGAAAACGAAAGTGAAAAATATTTGCCTTTGTTGGAAAGTTTTAATGCCATGATTGATTATCAAATATCCAGAATGCCAGAGGGGACTTATAAAAAACATTATCTTGATAAAAATAGCAGAGAGACAGCCTCATAATGTTAAAAATTACAGCGGGTGTGGAGATAGCGGACTGGCAAATTGAGTTGAGCGCAATTAGATCGCAGGGAGCAGGTGGGCAGAATGTTAATAAGGTCTCTAGTGCCATTCACCTTCGTTTTGATATAAACGCTTCTACATTACCGCCATTTTATAAAGAACGTTTACTCAAATACTCCGATTCGCGTATCACCGCTGATGGTGTGATTATCATTAAAGCGCAACAGCATCGTACTCAAGAAAAAAATCGTAGTGATGCATTGGAACGCTTAAAAACGTTAATTTTGGCCGCGGTGGTTGTGCAGAAGGCTCGACGAGATACCAAGCCAACGCGAGGTTCTCAGCATCGGCGTATGGATAAAAAAACAGCGCGCGGACAAATTAAAGCGATGCGTAAGAAAAATTTCGACGCTTAGCGATTATCTAAGCGATTATAATCAAACAAACCGGAGTTAATCGCATCACCTTGTTGATATAAGCGATGAATTGTATCGCTCACCTCCCAGAAGTTTTTACTACTGCGGCGAACTCCATATTTATCCAGTAACTTCGCATAACTTTCGGCATCAGCGACTGCGGCAAGTTGTTGACTAAATGCTGCTTGCTGTGAAGCCTTGAACGCAAAAATAGTTTCAGGGTAGTTACTTAATAAACCCGTATATATTTCAGCGGTATCTTGATCGGGAAGATGCATTTTTTCTGCACGAAACAAGCTAGAGACATTTTTATGAGCGTTGTGACGTATTAAACTAAATAGTTGCTCTCCTTCATTGGCATCTTCAACTAATATAAAGCTCGCCTGTGATAATTGCTGAACGGCGTGGTTTGGTAAATGATTCAATCTCGCTAAGGGCTCATTAACGAGATCCAATCGTTGTTTATCGCGTTGTGTCGTGCTTAACGGCTCTTGGTAGTGTTGTTTTAATTTGTTAAATAACTCTTTTTTCGGGTTACTTGTTACATAGGTTAAATTATTTTGTTTATGTAAGAAAAACTATTTTCATCAAAGTAAGTTTTTAAATCTTTATTAGCGTCAAGGTACCAACTATTAATTTCATCGGTGCGGTTGCCAATCGGAAGTAGGGTGATGAAGTCCATTTCACTTTCAATTCTTAAAAAGTCCATATACAACCGTGTGGTTAATTCATGACCTACTCGCCCGTAAACATCATAGCCTGCAACTAATAGGTAATGAATTCGTTCTAAAATGGGGTAGTTAATTAACCATGCTGTTTTAGGGTGGGGACCCTGTAACCCTTTTACTACTTGAGCATTATCTGCATGCCTAAAAATAGTTAATCCAGCATTTTCATTACCGTTCCAGATACCATTTAGACCGAGGTATTGATCTATTTTTTTGGTACTTTTTAAGGCAGTGTCCTGTGCGGCAATGTATTTTTGTTCTAATTTAGAGAATTTATGCCAAGTGGTAAGAGCGAGATGATTTTCACTATAGTCCGATGGTAATTGCAAATTTTCTGCTTGCCCCAGGATAAATTCGTCATACGCCTTTGAATTTGTTAGTTCTGGGGCGACAAAAAAGACCCAAAACTTGTCTCGTATAACATTTAAGGCGATTCGTCCTCGGCAAACGGGACCCTTAATAAATCCCATAATCGTAAAGTGAGCTTCATCGAGCATAAATTGATAACGGGAATGTGCAGGGATAGCTGCAAATGTGCTGAACGGATTGTACCCCTTTTCGTAGCTTGGTAGATTTTCGACGCTAAAATGAGCTTTATAGAACAATGCATTCCAACGTGCTAATTTATCCTTGTTCAGTGCATAGGGCATATGTGTTTTTGTTAATATGGTTTCTGTATCGCGAAGTAAGCGATAGTAAAATTGATCAACGGGTGGTTTTGTGTAGGGGCGTCGCGTTGCAATTTCATCCACGTCTGTTCCTGGTGGCGTTGTTGAACGCACCAATCGGAAAAATATCGGTTGCTTGTTATTGTCTGTAGTCTGTTCTGAAAAATAGATATGCGCTAAAAACAGATGTTCATAAATATAGCGGCTGATTAGTTGCGATTTATTATCCTTGCCATTTAATAACATCTCCCATTTTTCAATTTCAGCGAGCATATTGTCATTGAGTGCTATTGGTTGTGCCATTGGTGCGCCTTGACTAATCCACTTCTCTATTTTTTTAAATTCGCTGTTACTTAGCTGTGGTAGGCCATAGGGCATGCCCGCAAGTGGTTTGTCTTCCGCGTAGCTAGCAAACTCTTCGATACTTGGGCATTGCTGCTCTCTATCTAAAGAAAAATCAAAATCATCGGGCAGTACCGCGACATTTGGAAGCGGATGTTTCATTTTCTGTACTAGTAGTTGATATAGCACACTGCCTTGCAAGTTTGCGGTCGGTGTCTGATCTCGTTCATTTAATATGGAATTGAAATGATTATCGCGCCACGCTTGCGTTGTTTTATGATCGATAAATAATCGAGTAGGTTCAGTTTCAAATAGACGAGTGGCATAAACACTCTCGATTGAGGTGCCTCTATCTATCCCCTCTGGTGAGGTGAGTTTTAACTGGCAGGGGGCATCGTAACAGCCATGGCAAACAACGCAGCGTTGATCAATTATAGGCTTTACTTGTGTTAGGTAATCAATAGCGAGGGGGTCATCGTTAGGGCGTATGCGATCGCGGACTTGCGGTGTGCCATAATCTTCATTCATCTCTTTTGTGGTATCTGAACAAGAGAAGATAAAAAGAGTGCTTAGTACTATCAAGAGCTGCCGTAATAGCATTGCTAGAGTCCTTTCGTTTGATGTGTTGCTTTATAGTAAATGACTACCGATAATTATAGCGCCTCCTTTATTAATGAAAAATTAATTCAAGCTAAAGGGGGCGAATTTTACAACTGATTATGCTTCGTACGCAACGGGATCGGTTACACCATTAGCAGCGAATGCATGGAGTCGCTCCAGACAACTACCACAGTGACCGCATGCTTTTTCTCGGCCATTGTAGCAAGTCCACGTATTGATATAATCTAGTCCCATCGCTAAGCCATCTTTTAGAATACCAACCTTGTCGCTATGTAAATAGGGAGAAAAAATTTCCGTTTTTTCATAATTGGCGACTGCGGCCACATCGTTCATTTTTTCGATGAATACGGGGCGACAGTCGGGATAAATGTCATGGTCGCCAGAATGTGCGCCGTAGTAGACTTTTTCTATCTTTAATGAGACGGCATAACCAATCGCGAGGGAAAGCAAAATCATATTACGATTGGGTACGACCGTTGAGACCATGTTATCTTTTTGGTAATCACCAAGTGGGATATCTATATTGCTATCGGTGAGTGATGAACCACCAATAAGTTCGTTAATAGCAGATATATCGATCACTTTATGGTTGATGCCAAGATCGGCACACACTTTTTTTGCCGCTTCAATCTCTTTGATATGGCGTTGTCCATAATCAAAGGTTAATGCATATGGCGTAAATCCTTGCTGAATCGCTTTGTGCAATACGGTGTAAGAGTCCATGCCACCGGAGTAAATTACGACAACTTTTTTATTCATAATACTTGTGTTTCCTGTTCTATTAACTTATAAGTCCGAACAAATTTTTATTAGCGGAGTATAATACGCGAATGCATAGCAACTATAAAGTAAATGAATTATTTCAAACTATCCAAGGGGAAGGTCATTTCACTGGCTTGCCTGCTATTTTTGTCCGTTTACAGGGGTGTGATGTTGGCTGTGCATGGTGTGATACAAAAAATACTTGGCATATCGATCCCGATAAAGAGACACAGTTAACTAATCTGACGGATCAAAGTAATGATTCCGATTGTTGGGCGGGCGTCACTGCACAGGATATTATTGATGAGATTAAACGCTTAGGTTATAGCGCGAATTTGGTGGTGATCACAGGTGGAGAGCCCTGTATGTATGATCTTCGTGAATTGACAACACTATTACATCAATATGCTTTTCAAACACAAATTGAAACCAGTGGTACACATCCTATTTTAGTGGATGATAGAAGTTGGGTGACGTTATCGCCTAAAGTCAATATGCGTGGCGGTAAGGCCATTCTGTCGAGTGCACTTGAGCGAGCCAATGAAATTAAGCATCCCGTGGGCACTGAGCATGATATTGCGCAACTCGATGAGCTATTAGCATCATTAATATCGATACAGAATAAGGTGATCTGTTTACAACCTATCTCACAAAAGAGTAGAGCGACAGCGCTTTGCAGTCGCGTCTGCATTGAACGAAATTGGCGATTGTCGGTGCAGGTTCATAAGTACTTGGGGATAGATTAATCTCTTTGGTAAAGACCCTGCTGCTTAATATATTGATGAACGGCCTCTGGCAGTAAGTAGTCAATAGGCATCTTGTTTTTTAGTAATTGACGAATTTGCGTTGATGAAATATCAAATTGGCTAGTTGTTTGAAAGTATATTTTACCGCAGGGTAAATTATGTAAGGTCGCGATATCATCACAGCGGCAGCGTTCCACTAACGCTTGTATGGTTTTATTGAATAGTTGCGTTGTTCCTGGTCGCTCACTAATCACTAAATGGCAGTAGTTAAGTATCTCCTGCCATTGATACCACGAGTCAAAACTTTGTAGTGAATCCATGCCCATAATAAAACAGATTGGATTATTAGGGTGCTCTTTTTTTAACTCTTTGAGCGTATCAATAGTATAACTTTTAGCGTGTCGATTTAGCTCTCTGGTATCTATCTCTATATTGGCTTGATCTTGTATTGCTAAACGCACCATCTCACTGCGCTGTTGTGCATTGGCTTGACTGCTCTTTTTATGTGGCGCGATATGATTTGGCATGACATAGAGTTTTTGTAACGCCAGAGCAGTACTGATTTCGAGTGCAGGGCGAAGGTGGCCAAAATGGATGGGATCAAAGGTACCGCCTAAAAATCCAATCGCGGTTTGTTGATTATATTGATTCATCTATTGCTACTCTTTACTAAAAAATGATCTGCTGATGGCCTCAAGTTGTAGCCAGTTATCATCGCTATTATCCACTTTAATGGCAATTTCTAATTCGGCACAGCAATTGAGTGTCTTTTCAAGTTGAGCACTACTCAGGCGTGTTAATGCATCCGTAATAAGCTGTTGCTTAGTTGCCCAGAGCATCGGTTTTTGCTGTTTAAATAGTTGTGTTAATGGCGTATGTTGGCGCTGATAACTTAACTTAAGTAATTTAACAACCTCATTATTAAGGGTGGCACTTAACAGCAGAATCTCACTGCCTTCTGCTTTAAGTTGTTTGAATATACGCGTCGCGCGAATTTGATCACCAGCTAGTAAGCAATCTATCCATTGAAAAAGGCTGTAATGATTATGTGTCGTAATCAACTGCTCAACTTGCTTTAACGTTAAGTGTTGCTTTGGGTAAAGTAAAGAGAGTTTTTCAAATTCTTGTTTTGCCGCTAATAAATTGCCTTCAAAGTGGGTACAAAGATAGTCAATGACCTCTTTGTCTGCGTGTAAGTTTAACGCCTTTAAGCGTTGGAACATCCACTGGGGTAGCCTATGTGCAGCGGGAGTGTTGGTGGAAATATAGATACCTTGTTGCTCAAGGGTTTTAAACCAAACACTATTGAGTTGTTGGCTATTAAGTTTTGGGCCTTGCAAAACTAATAATATATCGTCGTTAATGAGCGTGGTTATTTCACGGATAAACGCGGTGTTTTCTTTACTTGTTTTAGTAAAGCTAAGCTCAATAATTTTTTTTTCTGAAAAAAGAGAGTGGCAATTAAACTCATTGTAAATAAGGTCACCTGAGAACTTCCCGTCCAAGCTGAAGGAGAAGGTCTCCATAAACCCCGCTGTTTTGGCAACCCGTTGAATTTGATCTCGGGCTTCCAAACAGAGCAGTGCCTCATCGCCAAAAATCAGGCAGCAATGAGGTATTTTTTGTTTTAAGTGTTGCAGTAACTGCTCAGGATAAATTCGCACAAATAATCACTCGGTTACCGTTGCTTCGGGTAATTTATCTGCATTGTTAATATTTAGGCTAAGCATCGTTGTTATTATGTTATCCGCGGCAATACTACGTAATTCTTTGAGTAAGCGCTCTGATTCGCGCGACTTTGCCAATGCTTTTGCTGAATTATCCAAAAAATCACGGTATAAATTAACACTGAACTCCTGCGCTTGATAGCCTGGTGTTTGAATTGAATAATTTAGGTTGTAACTGATTTCTTGTTCAGCATTTTGTGCGTTCACATAAAGTGAGATAGTGCGTGATGAACGACGCTCTGAGTCTATTTTTAAGGTCGCGATATTGGCATCAGGATTAGGGACAAGCTCGATACCTGCACCACGGAGGCGAACCTTAACAAAACGTGCTAAATCACCATTCGGTTCATGCGTTTGCAGGTAAAGTTGCGGATATTTATCGGCTAATCCATCGACATGCTTGAGGTGAAATCCACAGCCACTGAGTAAGAGTGTTGTGCATAAAATAAAAGAGCTTTTGCAGTATCGCTGCTTGGCATATAAGAGGTTACAAAATAAGAGATCATTAAGAAGCCTTTTCGGTTAGTTAATATCAATAAGATGAGAGTAGACTATTTTTTACTCTCATCTATTGCTGCGCAATGAAAACCTAGTTTGTTACCACTAATTTGCGACGATATTAAGTAATTTACCTGGAACGTAAATGATTTTTCGCACCGTTTTTCCATCGGTAAATTTACTGACATTGTCAGTTGCAAATGCAAGTGCCTCGACACTCTCTTGCTCCGCTGTAGCTGGTACAGATAATTTTGCGCGTAGCTTGCCATTAACTTGTACCACAATCAGTTTTGAATCTTCCACTAATGCAGTTTCATCAACCGTTGGCCATTCTGCGTTGATGATATCATCTTGTGCACCGAGCATTGCATATATCTCTGCGGCGATATGTGGCGTGATCGGTGATAAGAGTTTCACGATGGCAACTAACGCTTCATGCAAAATAGCACGGCTTTGTTCGTCATCCATTGCCGCTTTAGTTAACTTATTCATTAACTCCATGACGGCTGCAATAGCTGTGTTAAAAGTTTGACGACGGCCAATATCATCGGTCACTTTGGCGATGGTTTTATGTACATCACGGCGTAGCGCTTTTTGTTCATCATTATGTGCGTCAAGGTTTAACGGCGCAGTTTCACCTAATGCCACGTGGTCATAAGATAGTTTCCACAGACGTTTTAAAAAGCGTAGCGAACCTTCTAGGGCGGAGTCAGACCATTCTAGCGTTTGATCGGAAGGTGCAGCAAACATCATAAATAAGCGCACACTATCGGCACCGTATTTATCGATCATCAACTGTGGATCTATGCCGTTATTTTTAGATTTAGACATTTTACTCATGCCATCATAAATAACAGCTCTGCCGTCTTTTGTTTTAGCGGCGATCACTTTACCTTTGCCATCAAGTTCTGTTTCAACATCCGTTGGTGCAACCCAAACTTTACCGCCTTTCTCATCTTCATAGTAATAAGCATCTGCTAATACCATGCCTTGAGTGAGGAGTTTTTTATATGGCTCATCGCAGTTAACCAAACCAAAGTCACGTAATAATTTATGGAAAAAGCGCGAATATAAAAGATGTAAAATGGCATGTTCGATACCACCGATATATTGATCTACAGGTAGCCAGTAGTTGGCTTTTTCTGGATCGAGCATCATATCGTCACTTTGTGGTGAACAGTAACGCGCATAATACCAGCTTGATTCCATAAAGGTATCAAAGGTATCTGTTTCATGCGTTGCTATTTCGCCGTTAAAGGTTGTTTTTGCCCACTCTGGATCAGCCTTAATCGGAGAGATGATACCATTCATCTGAACATCTTCAGGTAAAACAACCGGGAGTTGATCTTCTGGGACTGGAACCACTGAGCCATCTTCCAAGTTTAACATCGGGATAGGTGCACCCCAGTAGCGCTGACGCGAGACACCCCAGTCACGTAGACGGAAGTTAACTTGACGTTTACCTTTGTTCTCTGCCACTAATTTTGCTTCAACGGCATTAAATGCTGCCTCGAAGTCTAAACCATCAAATTCAGCGGAATTAAAGCAGATGCCTTTTTCTGTGTATGCTTCAAGGGAGACATCGACATCACTATCGGCAGGTTTGATTACCGCTTTAATATCGAGTCCGTAGGCTTTAGCAAACTCATAATCACGTTGATCATGTCCGGTACAGACATTACGGCGCCAGATCCATATCCCATTAAGACAAAGTTAGCAGTCCAAATTGGCACTTCTAAACCAGTAATAGGGTGAATCGCTTTTAGGCCCGTATCAACGCCTTCTTTTTCCATGGTTGCCATATCAGCTTCTGCCAATTTTACGTTTTTGCATTTTTCACAAAACGCAGCAAGTTCAGGATTGTTTTGGGCAGCCGCTAGTGCCAATGGATGTTGAGCTGCCACGGCAACATAGGTGACACCCATCACGGTATCAGGACGGGTTGTGTAAACAGAAAAGCGTTCATCGCTTCCTGCAACGTTAAAGTCCATCTCAATCCCTTCAGAACGACCAATCCAATTACGTTGCATGGTACGTACTTGCTCAGGCCACTCTTCTAACGTATCTAAATCATCTAAAAGTTCTTGCGCATAGGCGGAAATTTTAATAAACCACTGTGGGATCTCTTTTTGCTCAACGAGGGCACCAGAGCGCCAACCACGACCATCAATAACCTGTTCATTGGCGAGTACAGTTTGATCGACAGGATCCCAGTTTACCGTAGACATTTTTTTATAAACTAACCCTTTTTCATAGAGCTTAGTAAAGAACCACTGTTCCCAGCGGTAATATTCAGGACGGCAAGTGGCCAACTCTCGAGACCAATCGTAACCAAAACCGAGCTGTTTTAGCTGCGTTTTCATATATTCAATATTGTCATAGGTCCAACCAGCTGGTGCGGTATTATTTTTAATCGCCGCATTTTCTGCTGGTAATCCGAAGCATCCCAGCCCATAGGCTGCATGACGTTTTTGCCTTGCATGCGTTGATAACGTGATACTACATCGCCAATGGTATAATTGCGGACGTGACCCATGTGTAATTTCCCACTTGGGTAAGGGAACATAGATAGGCAGTAATATTTTTCTTTTGATGGATCTTCTGTCGCTTTAAATGATTGTTCTTCTTCCCATTTTGTTTGGAATTTCTTTTCAATCTCTTTGGGATTATATAACTCTTGCATATCGTATCTGCCTAGCAATAATAAATGAAAAAATAAATAGGGTGATAGGATACAGGAGCGAGGACTGAGCAACAATATTTATGAGAAATAAGCGTGATTTTTACTCGGATTGTTAACATATTGATGGCTGTAGCGTAAAAACGAGCTAAAAAGGGGCTGTTTTTTGTACTTTCTTTGCGAAGTGAGTTGCCTTGCTATTGGGTAATTGTATTTATTGCTCAGTAAAGATGAATTTCCCCCTCAACAGCAGAGTGAGGCAACGCAGCGATAGTAGTCAAAAAGTTGAATATGATCTAAGTGGCTATTGAGGAGATTGCAACTTAAGCTATGCGATGCGTGTTGATGATAATACGGATCCACTGTAGCTATCATTATTAGTAATTTTTTGACGTTAATTTACCCATTTTGTTGATAAATTCGGCAAACAAATTTTTTTTATGTAATTCTACTTTACAAATTGAAGCGACAATCTGTATGATTCGTCCTGTTCCGGAGGGGTGGCAGAGCGGCTTAATGCACTGGTCTTGAAAACCAGCGAGGGTTAATAGCTCTCCGAGAGTTCAAATCTCTCCTCCTCCGCCACATTTTAAAGGCTTCTCAATTGAGAAGCCTTTTTCATTTCTGTAATATAGAAAATCCCATATCCTTGCTTGTTATTACTCTATTGGTTGCTTTATCTGAGAGTAAATGGTGCGCAGGTTTGAGTCTGCATTTTTATATTTTTTTTGCTTAGAACTATTATTCACCATGCTTCGCATAGCCATGCGGACTGAACTCCACACCCCATTATATTTACCTATTATTTCAAGCTAACTCACAGATAAACAAAACAAACAGATCGGTTACGTTTGCCCAATGGCAAAGCCGCCCTATACTTAATATGCAATACCCGCAGGTGAAACAGAGGGATTCATGTTATGACGAAAGAAGGAATGACATTACCAGAACTTGTGCAACAATCTTTTACCACTTTCCGTAGTAGTGGAGCGTTTTTTTATCGTCGAGGAGATGGTTTTTCTCCCCTTTCATCTGAACATTTTTTAGAAACTATTCGTCGTATGGCTTTGGGATTTGCTGCGTTAGGCTTAAAGCGTGGCGATGTGGTAGCTATTATTGCTAATTCTAGCCCTTGGTGGTTAATGGTGGATTTGGCCATAATGTTAGCGGGTGGTTACAGTACCGCAGTATTCCCTAAAATCAGCAAACAAAATCTTGCCTATCAACTCAAAGATTCAGCTTGCCGTTTTGCCTATGTAGATGATCCTGAGTTATGGACTTTTGCACAAAGTGAATGCAAGTCATTAAAAAAAGTAATCTTAAGAGATGTTGCCCATCAGCAAAAAAGTAACTATGTCAATTTTAACGATTTGCTAAAAAAAGGCGACCAATTATCACTGGCTAAACCGGAGCTATATCGACAACTTTGTGCACAGCTAAAGCCCGATGATATTGCCACCATTATTTATACATCAGGTAGCACTGGTGATCCTAAAGGTGTTGTCCTTAGCCATAATAATCTATGTAGCCAAATCGTTGCTGCTATACAGCGTTATCCTCTGGATCATAGTAAAGATAGGGCGCTCAGTGCATTACCTCTTGCGCATTGTTTTGAACGTACGGTGGTTTATACCTATTTCTGTCAGGGGGTGCCCATCTATTTTGCTGATGACGTGCAAAAGCTTAAAGAGTATTTACCGATAGTCGAGCCTACGATAATGACCATGGTGCCGCGTATTTTAGAAAAACTCTATTCGAAATTACATGAAAAAATAGACAGCTCCTCTTCTTTAATAAAAGCACTGGGCAATTGGAGTGTGCAAGTCGGGCATCAAGATAATGCTAATGCGCTCAGTAAATTTGCCGCAGATAAATTGCTATTTAAAAAAATCAGATCGGGTTTAGGAGGTCGATTAAAAACAGTCATTGCTGGTGGTGCCGCTCTCGATGAACATTTATGTCGTTTTTTTATTAATGCAGGTATTCCCATTTATCAAGGTTATGGTTTAACGGAAACATCGCCAGTGTTAACTGCTAATTATCCTGGTCATAATCATCCAGGAACAGTTGGCCCCGCTTTTCCCGATGTGCTGGTGGAAATTCGGGGAGAAGAGGGGGAGATTCGCTGTAAGGGACCAAACATCATGCTGGGGTATCATAAAATGCCCGAGTATACGGCTAGTCGTTTTGATGATGACGGCTGGTTTTGTACTGGCGATACGGGAGTATTCGACAAACATGGAAATTTGATTATTACTGGACGCTTGAGTGATATTTGTAAAACCTCAACGGGTAAATTTGTTTCGCCCGTACCGCTTGAGCAAGCTCTACTTAAACATCCTTTAGTTGATGCTGCAATGGTGATTGCAGATGGTCGCTCATTTGTTAGCGCACTGCTTTTTGCGGAAGGCGAAGCTTTCCAAAGAGCATTTACCACCTATCAAAACTCGCCTGAATGTGCTGAGTCTCAGGATGCGGATCATTGCATTATGCAGTCCTTGCAAAAACACGTCGATCAAATCAATGCAACGATTAATGACTGGGAAAAAATACGTAGCTTCAGGTTAATTACCGAGGAGCCGACGATTGAGTCAGGTTTATTAACGCCGACCATGAAACTTTGCCGAGGAAAAGTGAGTGAGCGACATGCAGAGCTGATAACGTCTATGTATAGCCATCATAGCGAATAAAATAATTACTAAAGACCATCAACTGTGATCCATTTTAAGCATTGATAGGAGAGGATATGAAAGAGCGATTAGCGATAATTGAAGGGATTCGTAGCCCTTTTTGTAAAGCGGGTACGGCTTTTAAGGGGATGCAGGCGGATCAACTTGGTGCCATTGTTGTTCGTGAGTTAATGGCACGATCGGTACTCAATTATAATGACATTGACGAGGTGATAATGGGCAATGTGGCTCAGCCCGGTCATGCCGCTAATATTGCTCGTGTGATCGCCTTACAGGGTGGTTTTCCTTCAACCACCATCGCTTATACGGTTAATCGCAATTGTGCGTCGGGTATGGAAGCGATGACCACCGCCGCGAATAAAATATTTGCTGGTGAAATCGAGATCGCGGTCGTAGGTGGGGCTGAATCGATGTCTAATATTCCACTATTATTGAGTGCGCAAATGAGTGATTTTTTTACTCGGCTAATGATGGCTAAAAGCTTGCCGGATAAATTAAAGGCGCTATTGACATTCCGCGCCCATTTTTTAAAACCAGTGATTGGTATTGAGCTCGGATTAACTGACCCCGTTTGTGGGTTAAATATGGGGCAAACGGCGGAAGTGTTATGCCGTGAATTTGCCATTACCCGCCAAGAGCAAGATGAGTTTGCATTGCTTAGTCATCAACGTGCAGCACAGGCACAGTCCGATGGACGTTTGAGCGATGAAATTGTGCCTGTTCCCTGTGCACCTGATTATAAACATATTCAACACCTTGATAATGGCCCGCGCGGTGATCAAAGCAGTGTGGCATTATCTAAATTACGTCCCTATTTTGACCGCGATGCAGGTAGTGTGACCGTTGGTAATGCCTGTCCGATAACCGATGGTGCGGTAGCTTTCACTGTGATGGCGGAGTCAACGGCAAAACAGCGCGGTTTAAAACCCCTTGGATATTTACGTGATTACAGCTATGCCGGACTTGATGGTGCGCGAATGGGACTTGGGCCCGTTTACTCTACAGCCTGTTTATTAGATAAAACGGGGCTGACACTCGATGATTTCGATTTAATTGAACTAAATGAAGCTTTTGCCGTGCAGGTGATCGCCAATGAGCGTGCCTTTGCGAGTGACCAATTTGCAAAGCAATATCTACACAGAGATAAAGCCATAGGGGTCATCAATCGCGCCAAGTTAAATGTCAATGGTGGGGCGATTGCACTCGGTCATCCCGTTGGCGCAACGGGCGGGCGATTAATATTAACCTTGTTGCATGAATTGCGCAGAAGAGGGGGGCAAAGAGGATTAGCGACACTTTGTATTGGTGGTGGTCAAGGTGCATCTCTGGCACTGGAGGTAGAGTAATGAAAACAATTCGCATGGAAAAAAACGATTGGTTATTACGTGTTATTTTTGACCTTCCCGATGAAAGAGTAAATAAGTTATCCACAGCTGTTATGTCTGAGCTAGCTCAAGTGGTCACAGAGCTTAGTAAAGAGACGCAGTATGAAGTGGTCAGTTTTGAAAGTGCTAAAAAAGATATTTTTATTGCGGGGGCCGATATTGAGGAATTACGCGATATTAATGACTTAGCAACTGCACGTGAAAAGGGGCAAGTTGGGCAAATGTTGTTTACCCGTATCGCCGCATTACCACAAACCACCGTCGCGATTATTGATGGTGCCTGTGTTGGTGGGGGCTGCGAGTTGGCGCTAGCCTGCGATTACCGTATCGCCACGGATAATCCTAAAACAACTATTGGGTTACCTGAAGTTCGCTTAGGAATTATTCCCGGGTGGGGGGGAACACAACGCTTACCAAGATTAATCGGTTTACCCAATGCATTGGATATTATTTTGGCAGGAAAAACCGTTAATGGCAGTAAAGCGAAAAAAATAAAATTGATAGATAAGTTGATCGCCTCTGCGTTATTAAATGATCAATGTGAAGGCTTTTTACAACAGTTGCGCGATCCGAACTTTAGAGATGAGTTAAAGGCGAATAGGGAGCCTCGAGCTAAAACACAACGCATCATGAATCAACTCTTAGAGACATCCTGGGGCCGTGCATGGGTGATTAAACAAGCGCGCAAAAGTGTTCTGAAAAGCAGTAAAGGTTTTTATCCCGCTCCACTTGCCGTGCTCGATGTTGTCGCGACTAAATGCAGTTTTAATGAGGGCATCAGCCGTGAACTTGAGGCCTTTTCCAAATTAGCGGTTAGCGATATATCGAAAAATTTGATCGAACTGTTTTTCTTAACCGAAGCGGTTAAAAAGTCTACGGGAGCAGATTATAAGGGCGAAATTACGCCGCCTCAGCACGCAGCAGTGCTTGGTGCCGGGGTAATGGGGGGCGGTATCGCGTGGCTATTATCTCAGCACAAACTTTCCGTCAGAATGAAGGATATTAGTTGGGATGCCGTCGCATTAGGTTATGCACAGGCGAGTAATTATTTTGCCCAGTTAAAAAAACGTCGTCGCCTTCAACAAGGTGACATTGATCGGGCCATGAATCGCATTGGTGGATCGGTAAATTATGAAGGTTTTGCCCATGTAGAAGTGGTGATCGAAGCGATTGTGGAAAATATCACTATCAAAAAACAGCTATTAGCGGAGACAGAAACGCACATCAGTGATTCGACATTGCTCTGTAGTAATACTTCTGCATTGTCTATTACCGAGATGGCGAGTGTGCTAAATCGCCCAGAAAATTTCTGTGGGATGCACTTTTTTAATCCCGTTAATCGTATGCCTTTGGTGGAGATTATTCGCGGCGAAAAAAGCAGTGATGAGACCATTGCGCGTGCGGTTGCTATGGTTAAAAGTTGGGGGAAAACGGCAATTGTTGTGGCTAACTGCCCGGGATTTTTAGTTAATCGAATTTTATTACCCTACATGAATGAAGCTGCCTATTTACTACAAGAGGGGGCTGATATTGAGATGATTGATCGCGTGATCACTGAGTTTGGTATGCCGATGGGACCTTTTCAGTTAGCCGATGAGGTGGGCATTGATGTTGGTTATAAGGTTGCTAAAACGCTACAGGAAGGTTTTGGTTCGCGCATGGCGGTGAGTCCGCTGCTCACAACCGTATATGAGGATTTAAAACTGTTAGGAAAGAAAGGGGGTGCTGGATTTTATAAATATCAAGGTAAGGAAGTCACAGTCAATCCATTGGTGGCCAATTTTACGGGGACAACGGCGAAAAAAGCGCACAGTGAAGAGGATATTATTGACCGCTTAATGATTATTATGGTTAACGAAGCCGCACATTGTTTGCAGGAAAATATCGTTGCTAATGCAGGACAGTTGGACTTGGCGATGGTGATGGGCACGGGCTTCCCGCCTTGGCGAGGTGGATTGTGCCGCTGGGCTGACAGTGTTGGTTTGGAGACTATCGTCAATAAATGTAACGCTCTTAATGAAATTATCCCTAACGCTATCAAGTTAGCCCCTATTTAACGGAGTTGGTCGCTGCTCAGAAAGGATTTTACGCGCAGGCTAAGGAGGTATTATGAACTCAGAAGATGACAATAAAATGGTCATAGATACATCGAAAATGAGCGATGCGAAGGCGTCATCATTACATCTGACCGAAAATGCTCGCGAGTCGATATGGCATCATCCTAGTTTTGGCAAATCCCTGTTCATGGGCGAATTTAATAAAGCGATGATTTTCCCCTTTCCAAAACAAAGTGAGGAAGATAAGAAAATAGGCGATCAACTGGTTGCTGATGTGGAGGTTATCCTACGTGAAAAATTGGATGCTGATTTAGTTGATGAAACGCGAGTTATTCCAGAGGAGGCGATTCAAGCATTACAAAAAATCGGTATTTTCAGCATGAAAGTGGATAAAAAATATGGTGGATTAGGGCTTTCTTTGGTCAATTATAATCGTGTCATGGCAGCTATATCCAGCCATTGTGGCTCGACCGCGGTTTTAATATCGGCACATCAAAGTATTGGTGTACCTCAACCCTTGAAATTATTTGGAACAGAGGAGCAGAAACAACGTTTTTTACCGCGGTTTAAAGAAGGGGCAATCTCTGCTTTCGCATTAACGGAGCCAAGTGTTGGCTCCGATCCTGCACACATGAAAACCACCGCCACCTTAAATGAAGCGGGCACCCATTACCTCATTAATGGCGAAAAGCTCTGGTGTACCAATGGCTTGATTGCAGACTACTTGGTGGTGATGGCATGCACCGCCCCTAAAATAATTAATGGTAAAGAGAATAAGCAAATATCGGCATTTATTGTGGAAGGGAAATCGCCGGGTATTGAGATACGGCACCGCTGTGATTTTATGGGGATACGTGGTATTCAAAATGGTCTTTTGCATTTTACTGATGTTGCGGTGCCCGTTGAAAATCGTATTTTAGAAGAGGGGCGTGGCCTTAAAATTGCCTTGGCAACCCTTAATACTGGGCGACTTACTATCCCGGCTGCCTCCACGGGTATGGCAAAACAGTGCGTTAATATGACACGACGTTGGGGCAATCAACGAGTTCAATGGGGGTTGCCAATTGGAGAGCATGAAAAAGGGTCGAATCGTCTTGCTTTTATTGCTTCGACCACCTTGGCAATGGAATCCGTCACTTGGTTAACTAGCCATTTAGCGGACAGAGGCGATGTTGATATTCGCATGGAAGCGGCGATGGCGAAAATGTTTTGTAGTGAAATGGCGTGGCAGGTGGTCGATGAAACGGTGCAGTTTTTTGGTGGGCGTGGATATGAGAAAGCCAGCTCATTAAAAGCGCGGGGGGAATTACCCTTTCCCATCGAACGTATGCTACGAGATTGTCGAATCAATCGTATTATTGAGGGGACAACGGATATCATGGAGCTTTTTTTAAGTCGAGAGGCGCTTGATAGTCACCTAAAACTGGCGCAGGATTTACTGCAACCGGGTCTTGATGCAAAGGGCAAAAAAGCGGCCATGATTAAATTGAGTAAAGCTTATCTTAGTTGGTATCCAAAACAGTTCATTAACATGAGTTTGATTACAACTGTCACAAGCATCGCAGGTGGCAATTTGGCAAAACAGCTGAGTTATTGTGAACGTGCAGCCCATAAGTTGGCGCGAACGCTGTTTTTACAATTGTTAATTCATCGTGAAAAACTGGAATTACGTCAGGAGATATTAGGTCATTTAATGGCGATTGGTAGTGAAATTTTCGCCATTGCTGCTACCTGTTCATACGCACAAAATCAGTACCAACAAGGAAACCGTAATGCAATCGACTTAGCGCAGCACTATTGTCGATTAGCACGTCAACGTATTAAGGCTGAATATAATGCGCTCTCATTTAAACAGCGTAAAACGGCAAAAAATATAAGTGACAGTCTGCTCAAGGATCATTTAATTTGGTTAGAGAGGGGGATCTATCCGGTTAATGATAAGGAGTAATCACTATGTTATATGAGAGCAGGCTAGAAAAAGCGAGTCGATCCTTTCGAATATCAGGGCTGTTGATCAGTGCGTTGGAAAAATTTACGCGTACTTCTATTTCTGTTGAGGGGTTAGAAAATACGCGTGCTAACCCGACCTTATTTGTTGTCAACCATTTTACCCGTATTGAGACCTGCCTGTTGCCCAAAGTATTGTACCAATTCAATGGGCAAATGGTCCATTCTTTAGCTGACAGCGCATTGTTCGTTGGAAAGTTTGGGCAATTTTTAACCTCAGTGGGGGCTTTTCCCGTTAATCTTAAGGGCCGGGATGAAAAAATCATATCTGAATTGATGCGTGGTAGTTATAACTGGGTGATTTTTCCTGAAGGGTCAATGATGAAAAATAAGAAAGTGGTTGAAAATGGACGCTTACAATTACACTTACCCCATATAAAGCGCTCACCTTATACGGGGGCAGCGACCTTAGCATTGAAAAGTTTTTTATTGAAAGAAGATTATAAACAGGCGATTGCTGATAATAATGAAAAGTTGATTAATTTTTACCAAGATACTTATCATTTGCGTGGTCCGGGCAATCTCGACCCGTTAGACCTATGTATTGTGCCTGTCAATATTACCTACTACCCATTACGCCCAGGTAGGAATTTATTGGCAACGGGCGTACAGCTTTTATTAAAAAATCTTCCCCCGAAAGTAGAAGAAGAGTTATTAGTTGAGGGAAAGCTATTACTACAAGAGAGTGATATGTCTATCTCCTTTGGACATCCACTGGATGTGCGTAGTTTCTGTAAGCCCTACCGTCGTTTATTTAATCTATTTTTACCTTTTTTATCGACTCAGAGGAAAATTAATTGGTTGATGCTGCTGATGCGTCACCGCTTAACGCGGCTATTTATGCACCGAATCTATAAACGTTTATCTATCAATATGGACCATTTGGTCGCAACGGCATTGCGTTATGTCCCCGTTCAGGGAATTGCTGAGCAAACCTTTAAACAAGTTATCTACCTTGCTATTGTCATGATAAAAAATCATGGGCAGCGACGCGTGCATCAAAGTATTGATGATAGGGTGATTAATCTCATTGCTGAAGACCCCTATAAACCCTATGAGAGTATTATTGCCCTCGCTGAATCGGAAAAAGTGTTACGGCGAGAAGATGGTCTCCTATATGTCGATCATAATAAAATAAAACTGCAACATGCCTTCCATCGCGTGCGCCTTGATAATACGACGGCCGTATTAGCCAATGAGTTTGAGGTGATGGAGGAGAGCGTTGCGGCGATAAAAAAATTACTGGCTAACTCTGCGGCTAAATTAACCTATCAGGTAGCCGATGCCATTATGAACCGAGACTGCTCTATCTATGAGGAAGAGCGAATGCGTTCCTATATCAAAGACGAAAGTAAATCACGAGACGTGGGTAAGCCGCGCCATTTAGTGGGCGATAAAAGCAAGCCCGGTATCGTGCTTATCCATGGTTTTTTGGCTTCCCCATTGGAAATGTTAGCGCTGGGTGAGTATTTGAATAAACTGGGATATGGCGTTTATTTGGTGCGTTTAGAGGGGCATGGGACACATCCTTCTGAATTGGAAAATGCCACTGTCGAGAAGTGGAGAGATTCTGTGCAACGAGGATATGCGCTGCTGAGCCATTATTACCGTAAAGTCATCGTTGTTGGATTTTCTGCCGGAGCGTTACTCGCCTTACTCAAGGGCAGTAGTGAAGGCAAACAATTAGCGGGTATTGTCGCAATTAATCCCGCTTTGACTTTACGACAAAAATCGAGCCAATTATCTCCAATGTTAGATAGATGGAATAAAGCGCTACATAATTTATCGCTTAAGCGGGGCACTTTACCTTGGTTAGAAAATGAGAGTGAAAATAGCGACAGCAATTACGATAAAATATATATCAGTGGATTGCGTCAATTTACCGAATTACAAGCCCTCTGTGGGGATAAGTTGGCTAAGGTTCGTGCTCCTTTATTAATTATACAGGGTAGTAATGATCCTCTCGTTGATCCTAGTGGCGCAAGGGAGATAGTTAATACGGTTTGCTCATCACAGAAAAAGTTAGAGGAAATTGCATTTAATCGCCATGTTATTGTACGGGGGAACGCTTGTTTAGAGGTATTTAAGTTAGTTGAGCAATTTATCGATGGGCTGTAAATTTATTTTGCGCTAGCAATGCGCAAAGCGTACAGTAGGCTACTATTTTGACCCCGTGGGATTTTTTAAAGGTATGTTGGTGTGAGTATTATTCTTGGTATTGATCCTGGGTCGCGTATTACGGGTTACGGTGTGATCCAACAAAAAGGCAGTAAATGTATCTATATTGCTAGTGGATGTATTCGCACTAAAGGTGATCAGTTAGCTCCTAAATTAGATATGATCTTTAAAGGGATCTGTGAAATTATTAGCCAATATCAACCCTCCGAATTTGCTATTGAGCAGGTTTTTATGGCTAAGAATCCCGATTCGGCATTAAAATTGGGGCAAGCTCGAGGTGCGGCAATTGTTGCCGCAACGCAAGCGGATCTCTATGTTTGTGAATATTCTGCACGACAAATAAAACAAGCGGTCACAGGAAGTGGTGGGGCGAGCAAAGAACAAGTACAGCAGATGGTGATGAAAATTCTTTCTTTATCGGGAACGCCTCAAGCAGATGCTGCCGATGGATTAGCGGTGGCCATCTGCCATGCCCATACCGCACAATCGTTAGTCGCAATGTCTGGACAGGTAAAGAAAACTGTGCGCGGACGTTTACGTTACTAGAATATTATAATCAGTAATTTATTTTGCCCTTCCTTGAGACATGAATGAAAAATTTATCCGATACACATCTAGGTGTTTTTTATGCGCTTGGTGCTTATTTAATGTGGGGCTTTGCCCCTGTCTATTTTAAATACTTACAGTTTATTCCTGTTTATGAAATATTAGCGCATCGAGTTGTTTGGTCACTATTGGTGACAGCTCTTATTATCAGCTATAGCAATGGGTGGGGTAATGTATTGCAATTATTGCAATCCCCTAAAAAGATAGCGTTATTGGCGTTAACCTCACTACTCATTAGTGGTAATTGGATGATGTTTATCTGGGCGATTAATAATGGCTATATGCTCGATGCTAGTTTAGGTTATTTTATCAATCCTATTATTAATGTTTTATTTGGTTTATTTTTCTTACAGGAGTCCTTAAGCCGCATAAAATGGCTCGCAGTCATGCTTGCTGTCATTGGTGTTTCTATTCAGGTTGTACAATTAGGTGAAATACCCTGGATTGCCTTATTTTTGGCTAACAGCTTCGCTATTTATGGATTGGTTCGTAAAAAAATAAAAATTGCAGCATTGACGGGATTATTTGTTGAAACCCTATTAGTTACGCCCATAGCACTATACTATCTTGTCTATATTGCCAATGGCCCGAGTGCTAATATGTTCGAGAACAGTTGGTCTTTGAATATTTGGCTGATGTTTGCGGGCGTTGTAACGGCGATGCCGTTAATTTTTTTCGGGCAAGCAGCATTACGATTAAAATTATCCACATTAGGCTTCTTTCAATATTTGGCGCCGACATTAATGTTTTTATTTGCCGTATTTATTTACGCAGAGCCATTAAGTTTGGTTAAAATGGTTACTTTTGTATTTATTTGGCTAGGAGTCTGCCTTTTTGCTTGTGAAAATAAAATACAAACATGGCTTAAATAAAGCTGGATATTTAATCAGTTGTTTTTTATGCTAGTAGTATAATCAACATTAAAGAGAAAAGAGCAAATGATTGGTCGTTTACGTGGCATATTATTAGAAAAACAACCACCAGAGGTATTGTTAGATGTATCCGGGGTGGGCTATGAAATACAATTACCGATGAGTTCATTCTATCTTCTACCCGACATTGGCCAAGAGGCTATTATCTACATCCATTTCGTGGTTCGTGAAGATGCTCAATTGCTATATGGATTTACCGATAAACATGAACGTGCAATGTTTCGTGAATTGATTAAAGTGAATGGCGTTGGGCCTAAGTTGGCACTTGCTATTCTGTCGGGAATGACTGCCAATCAATTCGTGCAATGTATCCATAATGATGCCGTTAATAGTTTAGTAAAATTACCTGGGGTGGGTAAAAAAACCGCTGAACGTTTGTTGGTGGAAATGAAAGATCGCCTAAAAAATTGGACGGGGGCCGATTTATTAACTCCTGAAGCAGATAGAATGGCATTAGAAAGTGACAGTGAGCACCCGCAGCAGATAAATAATAGTAAAGAAGAGGCGATCAGTGCATTAGTAGCATTGGGCTATAAACCGATGTTGGCAGAGAAAACCATTAATCAGATATATCAAGCTGGCATGGACTGTGAAGCTCTGATCCGTTCTGCCCTTAAAAATATGCTATAAGTGCTATCACTGCGAATATAATTAAGAGTAAATAATGATTGAACAAGATCGCCTGATTTCCGGCCAAGAAAAAATTGATGATACTTTTGTGGATCGTGCCATTCGACCGAAATTATTAGCAGACTATGAAGGTCAACCACAAGTAAATTGTCAGATGGAAATTTTTATTGAAGCGGCACGTCAGCGCAGCGAGGCGCTAGATCACCTATTGATATTTGGTCCTCCTGGTCTGGGTAAAACAACACTATCGCACATTGTCGCGAACGAACTACAAGTGAATATTAAAACCACTTCGGGGCCTATTTTAGAAAAAGCGGGTGATTTAGCGGCACTATTAACGAACCTTGAAGAGAACGATGTCTTGTTTATTGATGAAATACATCGTTTAAGCCCCATGGTCGAAGAGATTTTATATCCTGCAATGGAGGACTATCAACTCGATATTATGATCGGTGAAGGGCCCGCTGCGCGCTCTATTAAACTTGATCTTCCCCCCTTTACATTAATTGGTGCCACGACCCGTGCTGGTTCCTTGACTTCACCATTACGGGATCGTTTTGGTATTGTACAACGCCTTGAATATTACGATTTAAAATCATTAACTCGGATCGTCTTACGAAGCGCGAATCATCTGCTACTGAAGATGGATGAATCGGGGGCAATTGAAGTTGCAAAACGGTCTCGTGGTACACCACGTATTGCCAATCGTCTGCTACGTCGAGTGCGAGATTTTGCGCAAGTCAAAAATGTGACGGTGATTAACGATGAGATTGCTAAACAAGCGTTGGATATGCTTGAGGTTGATAATCAGGGGTTTGATTATATGGATAGAAAACTCCTGCTCGCTATTTTAGATACCTTTCAAGGAGGCCCCGTTGGTTTGGATAATTTAGCTGCGGCAATAGGGGAAGAGAAAGAGACGATTGAAGATGTGCTTGAGCCCTATTTAATTCAGCAAGGTTTTTTACAACGCACACCTCGTGGTCGCATTGCCACTAACCGAACCTATTTGCATTTTGGATTTGATAAGCCAGAAACATCTCGTTAATTAGGAAGGGGAGACGTGTTGCTATTTGACCCCTATTAGCTAATGTTACGGTATCAACATGTCATTAATTTGAGTATATTTCGTTTTGAATCATACCTCTGATACTTCAATGAATAGATCTGCGATCACAGTTGCGCGGTGATAATTTCTTACTCAATATCTAACTTGATCTAAATCAAATTCACTTGTATAAATGTAATTATTATCAGTGCAACCCTTTGATGTTTATTGATTGTTAATGAAAGTGGTTATTTACATCATATTTTAACATATCGTTAACAATATAGCTTTTTATTTAATCTAGCGAAGACTTGAACGATAGTGTGATTGTGACGAAAAGGAATTTTTCTTTTACTTAAAAAACTACAATGGTATTAAAATTATCAAATAATTATTATATTAAAATTTAATATCAGTCGTTTTTGAGCTTGTTTCTTTTATGTCGAATATCTTATTAGGGATGCCCTATATAGATAAATAATTTAAATATTTCATAATTTATTAAAAATTAACTTTAGGAGAAAAATAGATGGATGACATTGTAGATTTATCGCGATTTCAGTTTGCGATGACCGCTATGTATCATTTCTTATTTGTACCATTAACATTAGGTCTGGCTTGGATCTTAGCGATAATGGAATCACTTTATGTGATGACAAATAAAGAAATATATAAGGACATGACCAAGTTTTGGGGCAAATTGTTCGGTATTAATTTTGCGCTTGGTGTGGCAACGGGTCTTACTATGGAGTTCCAGTTCGGGACTAACTGGGCTTATTATTCCCATTACGTTGGGGATGTATTTGGTGCGCCTCTTGCCATTGAAGGTATGATGGCATTTTTCTTAGAATCAACCTTTGTTGGCCTGTTTTTCTTTGGTTGGGATAGATTAAGCAAAGTACAGCATTTAACTGCAACTTGGTTAGTTGCATTAGGCTCGAGTATGTCCGCACTGTGGATTCTGGTGGCTAATGGCTGGATGCAAAATCCGGTTGGTGCTGAATTTAACTATGAAACCATGCGTATGGAAATGACCAGCTTTGCTGAATTAGTATTTAATCCAGTCGCACAGGTTAAATTTGTTCATACGGTGGCTTCTGGTTATACAACGGGCGCCGTGTTCGTCTTAGCGATTAGTGCTTATTATTTACTGAAAGGGCGTGATATTGGTTTTGCTAAGCGATCTTTTGCAATAGCAGCAGCATTTGGTTTGGCTGGGATTTTATCGACCATTGTGCTTGGTGATGAAAGTGGCTATGAAGTAGGTGATGTGCAAAAAGTGAAGTTAGCAGCGATAGAGTCTGAATGGGAGACTCATCCTGCACCAGCTGCTTTTACGATGATAGGTTTACCTAATCAAGAAGAGCAGCGCACCGATTACGCGATTAAAATTCCTTATGCATTAGGGATTATTGCAACGCGCTCTTTGGATGAAGAAGTGACAGGCTTAAAAGATTTAATGGCTGAGCATGAAGTGCGTATTCGTAATGGTATGATTGCTTATCAATATCTTGAAGCTTTGCGTGCGGGTGATACTTCAGATGAAACAAGAGCTGCTTTCGAAGCTGCAAAAAGTGATTTAGGTTACGGTTTGCTGTTGAAAATATATGCGCCAAATGTCGTTGATGCCACGGAAGAGCAAATTCAAATGGCTGTTAATGACAGTATTCCTGAAGTAGCTCCAATGTTTTGGTCATTCCGTATTATGGTTGGCTGCGGTATTGTTATGCTGTTCATTTTCTTATTCGCTTTCTATCAATCTGCCCGTCATCGTATTGGTGAAAATAAGCTATTTTTAAAAATATGTTTGTACAGTTTACCACTACCTTGGATTGCAGCCGAAGCTGGTTGGTTTGTTGCTGAGTATGGGCGTCAACCATGGGCTATTGCTGAAATATTACCAACATCTATAGGTGTTTCAGGCGTTTCGATTGAGCAGATCTGGTTTAGTATTATCTCTATTGCCGCTTTCTACACCATACTGTTGGTCGCTGAGATGTTTTTAATGTTCCGTTTTGCACGTCTAGGTCCAAGTAGTTTGAAAACCGGTCGTTACCATTTTGAACAACCAGAAAATAGAACAGAACAAAAGGGATAGGAATTATTATGTTTGATTATGAAACGTTAAAATTACTTTGGTGGTTACTGATTGGCGTATTGTTGATTGGTTTTGTTATCACTGATGGTTTCGATATGGGAGTCGGTACATTGCTGCCTGTTATCGGAAAAACCGATGATGAACGACGTATTATGATAAATAGTATTGCGCCACATTGGGAAGGTAATCAGGTCTGGCTAGTGTTAGCTGCGGGGGCTGTTTTTGCAGCTTGGCCTGCTGTTTATGCGACTGCTTTTTCTGGTTTCTATATTGCTATGATGCTGACTTTATTCTCATTATTCTTCAGGCCCGTTGGTTTTGATTACCGTAGTAAACTAGAAAGCTCTCGCTGGCGTAAAAGCTGGGACTGGGGGATCTTTGCAGGTAGTACGGTGCCACCAATTGTTTTTGGTGTCGCTTTTGCTAATTTATTGCAGGGGATCCCTTTTGTACTTGATGATTTTTTACGTGCACAGTATTTAGGAAGCTTTTTTGCCCTGCTTAATCCCTTTGCGTTATTGGTGGGGGTATTCAGCTTAATGTTATTTGTGATGCAAGGTGCTGCTTGGTTACAGATGAAAACCGAAGATGAGTTACATGCACGTGCTCGACGTGTTATTTTTGTTGTCGCGCCATTAGCTGTTCTGTTATTTGCTATTGCAGGTGTTTGGTTATATTACGGTATTGATGGTTATGTGATCACCGCGATTGGCGATCTTAATGGCCCCTCTAATCCATTATTAAAAACAGCTGAACTACAGGCGGGAGCATGGTTCTTGAACTATGAGAAATACCCAATAATGATGTTAGCGCCTGCGTTGGGATTATTACTGCCGCTGTTAGCCGTTATTGCGACTAAATTTAACCGAGCAGGCTTTGCATTTTTATTTACTAGCTTGACACAAGCGGCAGTATTGATGACCTTTGCATTGAGTATTTTCCCATTTGTGATGCCATCAAGCATTAATCCGAGTATGAGCTTTACTGTGTGGGATGCGGTATCAAGTGAGATGACGCTGAATATTATGACTATTGCTGCTGTTATCTTTTTGCCTATCGTTCTCTCTTATACCTCATGGGGTTATATAAAAATGTTTGGGCGTTTAGGTAAGCAATATATGGCTAAATATAAACATTCAGCTTATTAAGAAATTTAGGGGAAATATATGTGGTATTTTGCGTGGATTTTAGGTGTACTATTAGCCTGTTCATTTGGTATTATCAATGGCTTATGGCTAGAGCAAGTGGAAACTAATGAGCTTGCTGAAAAGCAAAATGATAGCGATAACAGTTAATTCATCATTGCTGATTTAAAAATAAAAAAGAGCCGGACAGGCTCTTTTTTTTGTGACAAAATAAGGTGACGACAAAGAGATAATTCGACAAAAAAAGTCTTTTGTAGTAGCTTTGAAAGCTATTTTTAGCAAAGAGGGAAAGACGTGTTAAGCTCAACATTACCCGTACGAATTTATTACGAAGATACTGATGCCGGTGGTGTCGTTTATTATGCTAATTATTTAAAATTTTTTGAGCGAGGCCGAACAGAGTGTTTGCGTGAAGCCTCGATAGAACAAGATACTTTATTGGCACAAGATATTGCTTTTGTGGTAAAAAAAGTTGACATGGATTGCGTAAAATCAGCACGATTCAATCAGCTGATCCATGTTAATACCGAGGTGCTTTCTTATCGAAAAGCAAGCATCATTTTTAAGCAAACTATTGTCAATGAAAATGGCGAACTGCTTTGTCAAGCGACAACTTTAATCGCCTGTGTTAATTTACAGAAAATGAAACCCACAGCTATTCCGGCTGAAATACTAGAGGTAATGTCCAGTGCACGCTGATATGTCTTTTATAGGTCTATTTTTGCAAGCCAGTTGGCTTGTGAAGTTTGTTATGTTGTTATTATTAGCTATGTCTATCTATTCGTGGACACTCATTTTTTCGCGTACAAGGGTCATTAATGCCGCGAAAATATCGTTGCAGCATTTTGAAGAACGGTTTTGGTCAGGGCATGATTTGAGTCGCCTGTATAAAGAAACGGCTGCTCGTAGCGAACGAATCGTAGGGAGTGAAAAAATATTTTATAGTGGTTTTAAAGAGTTTTCTCGTTTACATCGTATTCCTGGACGCAATGTTGACAGTGTTACCGAAGGGGCACATCGTGCTATGCGAGTCACCTTATCACGTGAAATCGATGAGTTGGAGAAAGGTTTGCCAGTGCTTGCTACTATCGGTTCAATCAGCCCCTACATAGGATTGTTTGGCACAGTATGGGGGATAATGAACTCCTTTATTGCACTTGGACAAGTTCAACAAGCAACATTAGCAATGGTTGCACCAGGAATTGCCGAAGCGCTTATTGCTACAGCTATGGGCCTCTTTGCTGCGATCCCTGCCGTTATGGCCTACAACCGTTTTTCCACACAAGTTGCTTCATTAGAAACTGCTTATATTAATTTAATGGAAGATTTTACCTCGATTCTGCACCGCCAATCCATGAATGAGAATGAGTGATGAGCATGCAATATTCTTATCGAAACCCGAAAAGACGCCGCGTTATTGCTGAAATTAATGTTGTTCCTTATATCGATGTAATGTTGGTTTTGTTAATTATTTTTATGGTTACAGCCCCGTTAATCACGCAAGGCGTTAAAGTCGATTTGCCACAAGCTGCCGCAGAGCCTTTATCTGAAGATAGTAAACCGCCACTGATTGCCTCTATTGATAAACAAGGGCGTTATTATCTTAATGTTGGTGAGAGTGTTAAAACGCCTCTTCAGGCCTCGGAAATGAAGGCGTTAGTGAGTGCTCAATTGGCGCTTGATAAAAATGCACAATTTGTCGTCAAAGGGGATGGTGATGTGCCCTATAAATCAGTCATTGATTTAATGGTGCTATTGCAAGAAGCGGGAGTCCCTTCGCTAGGATTAATGACAGAGCCTGAGGACGAATGAAAAATAGCACAACGATAATTGCTTTTATTACAGCTGTCGCGTTACATCTTATTGTTGGCGGTATTTTATTAATGAATATTGAATTTACTTTGCCAAAGGATAAACCGAAAGAAAATATTATTAATGCATCATTGGTTGAACAAAAATTGTTTGATGATTTGGCGCAGCGAAAAAAAGATAAAATATTAGCTGAACAGAAAAAACAACAAGCAATTCGTCAAGAAAAAGAGCGCTTGCAAAAGGAAGAAGCATTGCGCAAGCAAAGGGAAGTACAGAGAATAAAAGAAGAAAAAGCGCAAGCTGAACGTAAAAGAGAGGAAGCAGAGCGTATACAGGCTGAAAAGATAGCGACGGAAAAGGCGGCAAAGGAGAAGGCGATTAAAGAGGCGCAGGAGAAGGCTGCGAAAGAGAAAGCAGTAAAAGAAGCACAGGAAAAAGCGGCGAAAGAGAAGGCAATTAAAGAAGCACAGGAAAAAGCGGCGAAAGAGAAAGCAATAAAAGAGGCGCAGGAGAAGGCCGCCAAAGAGAAAGCGATTAAAGAAGCACAGGAAAAAGCGGCCAAAGAGAAAGCAGTAAAAGAGGCGCAGGAGAAGGCTGCGAAAGAGAAAGCACAAAAAGAGGCTGCTGAAAAAGAGCGTCTTCGTAAAGCAGAATTGGAAAGGCTAATGGAAGATGAATTTGCAGAAGCTTTTTCTAGTGCGCAAAGTGCTAAGCAGTTATCTGAAATTAAGCGTTATGAAGCATTAATTCGAGACAAAATCAGCCGAAATTGGCAAGTTGATGCCGATATGAAAGGTAAAACATGTACGCTTGCTATTCGTCTTGCTCCAGATGGTTTAGTCTTATCTGCAAATAAAAGTAAAGGCGATGATAAGTTATGTGCATCTGCCAAACGTGCAGCCCTAAAAGCGCGCACATTACCGATTCCAAAGGATCCTGAAATATCATTACAGTTTCGCGATTTTGATATAACCTTAGATCCCGATTTATAGGAGAGTTGTCCATGTTTTATCGTTTTATATTGTCTTTTCTTTTTATTGTTTTTTCAGCGAATGTCAGTGCGCGTCTAGAAATTTTAATTACGGAGGGGGTTAATAGTGCAAGACCCGTTGCCGTGGTCCCCTTTCAATGGGTAGGTGCAGGAGATAAACCGGATAATCTCTCTGATATTATTGCCGCAGATTTGCAACGCAGTGGACAATTTAACGCTATCGCTATTGCTAAAATGCCGCAGACACCTTCTAAAAGTGAAGATATTAATTATGCGTTATGGCATAAAGCGGGGGTTGAAGTGATTGTTATTGGCACGATCCAAGCTGCGCAAGATGCGGGACAATATATTGTAAGTTATCAATTGTTTGATGTTGTAAAAGGTAATGTTGATATCGAAGGTTATAACCCTCTATTAGATCAAGGACGAAGTATTGTAAAAACAGAACAACTGCGTCCGTTAGCCCATAAAATCAGTGATATTGTTTATGAGAAATTGACCGGTGTTAAGGGCGCTTTTTCGACTAAGATTGCCTATGTCGCCGTTGATAGAAACGATGAGCATCCATTTCAACTGCGTATTTCCGATTACGATGGCTATAATGAAAAAACCATTTTACGTTCTAAACAACCTATAATGTCTCCTTCTTGGTCGCCAGATGGGCGTAAATTGGCCTATGTCAGTTTTGAGAAACGTCGCTCAGAAATTTGGGTGCAAGATCTGTTTACTCAGCAACGCGAATTAATTACTCAATACCCTAAAATTAATGGTGCACCGAGTTTTTCTCCCGATGGTAAAGAGTTAGCAATCGTTCTTTCAAAGGATGGGCAACCAGATATTTATACCATTAATCTGACCACTAAAGCGCTACGCCGTATCACTAAAAGTCGAGTCATTGATACCGAACCAAGTTGGGCTCCCGATGGGCAAAGTCTTGTATTTACCTCCGAACGAGGCGGAAAAGCGCAGGTCTATCAAGTGACACTCGCAACGGGGAAAATAAAACGAGTTACTTGGCAGGGGGATGTTAATTTAGGTGGCACAATTACCCCCAATGGTGATAGTCTAGTTGTGGTAACTCGCCATCAAGGTGATTATAAAATATCAGTACAAGACCTAAATTCAAGTGAGTTAAGAACATTAACTAAAACCCAACTAGATGAATCACCAAGTATTGCTCCTAATGGTAGTATGATAATCTATAGTACGGTTTATAAAGGTAAGCAGGGATTAGCACTGGTATCTATGGATGGACGTTTTAAAGCTAATATACCAGCGCTCAATGGTGAAGTTAAATCGCCAGCTTGGTCTCCATTTTTAAATTAATTCAACCAAACGATAAGGAAGTAGTATGAACCTAACTATGATTTCAAAAAGCTTATTAATTGCATTACCTATGTTGGCATTAGGGGCATGTAGCTCTACCACTGAGTCAGAAGCAACAAAATCTGCATCGCAACAAGCTGCTACAAACACTAGTGAAAATAACAATGGAGTGCAAACTGAGTCTATTGAAGTTGGTGACGTTATTGAATTAACTGATGAAGAGATAATGGTGAAGGAATATACCTCAGCGATTTTAGAATCAACTATTTTATTTGATTTTGATGCAGCAACAATCAAACCTCAATTTGCTACAATTTTAGATGCTCATGCCAAATTTTTGATTGATCACCCTGCAAAAGTAGTGGTTATCGAAGGGCATACCGATGCCAAAGGGACACCTGAATATAACATCGCTTTAGGAGAGCGTCGTGCAGCATCGGTTGCTACCTATTTAGAAAATATGGGGGTAATGAGTAAGCAAATTTCAGTTGTAAGTTATGGTGAAGAAAAGCCTGTTAATTTTGAACATAATGAGTCTGGTTGGGCTGAAAATCGTCGTGCTGAATTAACCTATTAAGTTTTTACCTATGAGATATAAAATCTATACAATGGCCATCTTATTGGCCTCTTTATCCTCGTTACCTGTATCTGCAGCGGCTCCTGTGGCTGACCTTAGGTCAAGTACGGGAAATACGACTAATGGCGAGTTAGAAAAGCAGCTAAATGAGTTGTCTCGCTTATTGGAGACGCGTAATAAAATGCAAGTCAAGATGCAGAGTCAGCTTGATCTTTTATCACAAGAAATGAGTATGTTACAAGGTAATATCGAGGTCTTTAATCATAAAATTGAAGAAATTGAAAATCGCCAACGTAATTTATATCAATTAATTGAAGAACAGAAAAAAGCCAAGCTGCAACCCGTTGCAAATGTTGACAGTGTAAAACCTGAAAGCAAAAATGAGCAAGTTGCCTATCAAAGTGCCGTTGATCTTGTCTTGGTAAATAAAGAATACCAACAAGCGATTGCCGCCTTCGAGGCCTTTGTAGTTGACTACCCGAAATCAGAATATGTTGCAAATGCACAGTACTGGTTAGGGCAATTGCTATATAAACAGAAAAAGCGTGATGAAGCGCGATCAGCCTTTTTAATTGTTATAGATGATTACCCTAAATCTAATAAGCGAGCTGATTCTCTTTTTAAAATTGGCCTTATCGATGAATATTTGGGGAACCTAACATCGGCGAAAGTTTTTTATCAAAAAGCCGTGGCTGAATATCCCAACTCGTCAGCCGCTGAATTGTCGAAGGAGAGGTTGAAAGTTTTATGATCACATTGGTGAGCACTTTGCTGAACTAGGTGATTTTGTTTGTTTTCTCAGCAAGCAGAACGAAAAGCTTTTTTTTTTGTTGCGCTATTAAAAAAATTCTATATTATACGCCGCAGTTGAAGCGTGACCTGTGAGTTATATCACGGTGGTTGTTTTCAATTTAAGGTTCTTTTGTGTTAACTTATTGGTTAAAATGATTGATAAGTACAAACTAATCTAAATTAGTAAGACCCATTTATGGGCCGTTAGCTCAGTTGGTAGAGCAGTGGACTTTTAATCCATTTGTCGAAGGTTCAAATCCTTCACGGCCCACCACTTTTATTGTAAAAGTATAATAGTAATACCCCATTTATGGGCCGTTAGCTCAGTTGGTAGAGCAGTGGACTTTTAATCCATTTGTCGAAGGTTCAAATCCTTCACGGCCCACCACTTTTATGCATTGTAAAAGTAAAAATAGTAAGACCCATTTGTGGGCCGTTAGCTCAGTTGGTAGAGCAGTGGACTTTTAATCCATTTGTCGAAGGTTCAAATCCTTCACGGCCCACCACTTTTATTTTGTAAAAGTACAGTTAGTAAGACCCATTTATGGGCCGTTAGCTCAGTTGGTTTAGAAGTCGATTTTTAATCCTATTGTGTTGATAAGAGTCGAAGGTTCAACCTTTTATTCGTCAGTTTCACCGTATATCGGGCCGTTAGCTCAGTTGGTAGAGCAGTGGACTTTTAATCCATTTGTCGAAGGTTCAAATCCTTCACGGCCCACCACTTTTATTTTATAAAAGTAAATTTATTCATACCCATTATATGGGCCGTTAGCTCAGTTGGTAGAGCAGTGGACTTTTAATCCATTTGTCGAAGGTTCAAATCCTTCACGGCCCACCACTCATTTTAAATGAAATTTATTAATCACTCCCTCATGTTTTAATTGTCGTTTTTATTTTTAACCACGGTATAATTTATCTATATTTACTAAACATCGAGACAAATATGAGCAAAATATCTCCTCTTGCTGGTTCTGATTACCCGTTCCCAGCAAAGCCGTCGGTACTTACCGAGTCTGAAAAGTGCGATTACAAAGCAAAGATTAAACAGTTATTAATTGAAAAAGATGCTGTTTTAGTTGCTCACTATTATACCGATCCTGAAATCCAAGCGTTAGCTGAAGAGACTGGAGGCTATGTTGCCGATTCTTTAGAAATGGCTCGTTTCGGCCGAGATCACGCTGCTAAAACCTTGATTATTGCTGGTGTTCGTTTTATGGGGGAGACCGCTAAAATTTTAACGCCCCATAAGCATGTCTTAATGCCAGAACTTGAAGCAACCTGTTCGTTAGATGTAGGTTGCCCAGTTGATGCATTTAGCGAGTTCTGCGATCAACATCCAGATCGTACCGTGGTTGTTTATGCCAATACATCGGCAGCAGTAAAGGCAAGAGCAGACTGGGTTGTAACATCAAGTATTGCATTGGAGATCGTTGAACATTTAGACAGTGAAAATAAAAAAATAATTTGGGGGCCTGACCGACACCTTGGTGGTTATATACAAGCTAAAACAGATGCAGATATGCTAATGTGGCAAGGCGACTGTATCGTTCACGATGAATTTAAAGCCAGTGCGTTACGAGATATGAAAGCTGTGTACCCAGATGCTGCAATTTTAGTCCATCCTGAGTCACCCGAAAGCGTCGTTAAATTAGCCGATGCAGTTGGTTCAACAAGTCAATTAATTAAAGCAGCGAAGGCGTTACCTAATAAAAAGCTCATTGTAGCAACGGATAAGGGCATTTTTTATAAGATGCAACAGGCTTGCCCGGATAAAGAGATTCTAGCTGCACCAACCGCTGGCAACGGTGCAACCTGTCGAAGTTGTGCGCATTGTCCTTGGATGGCAATGAATGGGTTGAAAGCGATCTATAATGCATTAACGGATGCAACGGGCCATGAGATTTATGTAGATGAAAAAGTTGCTCAAGGTGCATTAGTTTCATTAAATCGTATGCTTGACTTTGCTGCGGAGCAACAGTTGAAAGTGCAAGGTAATGCATAATATCAATTTGATTATACCCATTGCATTGACTTAATTAACCCTATTACTTACTTATTACTTACTGAGAAATTATGATCACAAATGATGTTCTACGACGTGTACGTTATGCGCTACAACTTAATGATAAAAAGATGTTAGAAATATTTGCATCGGTAGATAATCCTATCGATGAAAATTATCTGCATAGCATCATCGCAAAAGAGGGCGAAGATAATTTTGTGTTTTGTCGTGATAGCTTACTTTCTTTATTTCTTGATGGGCTTATCGATGCTAAACGTGGTAAAAAAGAAGGTAGTAGTCCAATTCTTTTGCCTGCTAAAGCGGTGATTTCTAATAATGATATTTTACGTAAATTACGCATCGCACTTAACTTTAAAGAAGAAGATATGCTTGCTGCGTTAGACTCGGTGGAATTCCCTGTTTCTAAAGCGGAGCTTTCAGCTTTATTTAGGAAAAAAGATTACCGTAATTATAAAGTCTGTGGAGATCAATTACTTAGAAATTTTTTAAATGGTATAACTAAACGTTTTCGTGGAACAGAAAGCGAAGTTTAAGTGTCTCTTAGTTGATACTATAACCAACGGCTATTTTTGCATTTTAATTGGGAGCAGTTATAGTCATAGAAAGGTGTTTTTTTGATTATAATAACGATAAGGAATAAAGCGATGTTATCTATAATGAAGGTTTTGAGTTTATCTTTGCTTGTTTTAGTTGTTGGTTGCTCTTCATCAACGGAGAAAGAGACATCCATTGGCAGTATTCCTAAATGGATTTTAGATCCGCAAATTGAAGATGGTATTGCTGTTTCTGAGTGTGTTTTATTTTCTGGAAATATGTCCATTGATAGGCAACAAGCATTAGCTAATGGGCGTGCTTCTCTTGCTCAACGTATTGAATCGCGAGTCAGTGCGCTAGACAAAATATATCGGGATAAAATAGAAGTGAGCAGTGGCGTAGAATCTGGGACTACATTTTCTAGTGTTTCTAAGCAGGTAACACAACAAACGTTAGTGGGTACTAGCCTTGTTAAAACAGATATTGTTGAAATTGCTGGTAAAGATAATCTCTGTGTCTTGGTTGCTATTGGTCAAGAATCTACTAAAGAGATATTTGATAATTTAGTAAATGCAGCAAAACGCCCTATGTCTGCACAACAAAAAGATCTGTTGTATACGGAGTTTAAAGCGCAAAGAGCTGAACAACAGCTTGATGCTGAATTAGAAAAATTACAGCAACAATAGTGTTGCTGGCTAAAACGCAGAGTTAATCAGCCCATTTAATGGCATGAATATTGCTTTTCTGGATGTATGTGTCAATAAATGGGTTAATATTATGAATCTTAATACTTCTGCATTATTTAATGAGTTAGGCAGCGCAAACATTCAGAATAAGCGAATCGAAGGCGAATTTGCCAGCCAACCAACCAACTCCTCATCCGCTGATTTTTCTAAAATGCTCAAACAAGCGATAGATAATGTGAATGGGCTACAACAAAATACAACAGAATTACGTAATCGCTTTGAAATGGGTGATAAAGAGATTAGTTTAGGCGAAGTGATGATTGCTGCCAATAAATCAAGCTTGGCATTTGATGCAACCGTGCAAATACGTAATAAAATGGTAGAAGCATATAAAGAAGTGATGAGCATGCCTGTTTAGGTGTATTGACTCAGAAAAAGGATAAACTGTGGCTAGTTCAGATAATACCCCTAACATGTTATTAGAAGATAGTAACTACAACAATGATGAAACGGTTGCGCCTCAAAAGGGGGCTATCGCGGCTTTCTTTTCAAATGTTGACGTACTCAGACAAATTAGCATGATTATCGGTTTGCTGATTGTTTTGGCCATCGTTGTTATTATTTGGTCATGGGGTAAAGAAGCTGACTACCGTCCTCTTGGTACCTACCAAACAGAGGAGTTAATTACGACACTTGATTTCCTTGATAAACAGCAAATTCAATACAAACTCGAAGGAAATTCGATACTTGTTATCTCTGAACAATATCAGAAAATAAAACTACAGATGACACGTGCTGGGTTAGTTAATGATAATAGTGAAGATGGTGATGATATTCTTCTCCAAGATATGGGCTTTGGGGTTAGCCAACGTGTAGAAAAAGAGCGTTTGAAGCTAAGTCGTGAGCGCCAATTAGCCTTGGCCATTCAAGAGATGAAAAGTGTGACTAACGCGAAGGTATTACTGGCGATACCAAAGGAGAGTGTGTTTGCACGAAAAGAACGTGAAGCAAGTGCTACCGTAGTGGTCACGACTGCTCGCTCTTATACGCTTTCGAGTCAAGAAGTTGACTCCATTGTCGATATTGTGGCATCCGCTGTGCAAGGGTTATCTCCGAATAATGTCACCGTGAGCGATCAGCGGGGACGTTTACTTCATTCTGGTAGCAGTAGTGGCATGTCTGCTCAATCGAGTAAAGAATTTGCTCTCCAACGTGAACGCGAAGACGAATATAAAGCGAAAATTGATGCCATATTAATTCCGGTGCTAGGATTGGCTAACTACACTTCTGAAGTCGATTTGATGATGGATTTTACCGTTGTTGAAGAGACCAAGAAAACCTTTAACCCAACTCAGCAAGCAGTTAGAAGTGAAATGCTTGTTGAAACAAAATCAACCAGTGCCTTGGCTGGCTCAGTACCCGGAGCATTAAGTAATCAGCCTCCAGCAACGTCCTCTATACCAGAAGAAGTTGCTGGAAACGAATCGGCTAAAACCGTTGATGGTAATTCACATAATGAAACAACGCGAAATTTCGAAGTGGATAGTACGGTTACCTATATTAAGCATAAAATTGGTAAAGTGGATCGCTTAGCTGTTTCCGTTGCACTAGATTATGTCACGACCACCAATGAAGCTGGTGATGTCGTTTATACGCCTCGTCCTGCTGAAGAAATCGCCAATATACGTCGTTTACTATTGGGTGGATTAGGTATTAATGTTGCTCGTGGTGATGTGTTAGAAATAGCATCGGTGAGTTTTAACCGCCCCGAGTTAGCAAGTGATGCAGAAGAAGAGTTCTGGAAAACTGAGATATTCCAAAGCTATGTCCGCTTCGGTGGCAGTATGTTGATTATTTTATTAACTTTACTGTTAATTGTACGCCCTATTATGAAAAAACTACTTTATCCTGAAATGCTTGAAAAAGTGGATGAGTATGAGTTAGGTGGTGCAATTGGCTCTATGTCTGGTAATGATTTGCAGTTATTGAATGACGATGATAATGGTATTGAATTTGGTATCACGAATGGTCAAGTTGTATTGCCAGATTTACACAAAGATGAAGACTTACTTAAAGCGGTGCGGGCATTAGTTGCCAATGAGCCCGGTTTGTCTGCACAGGTAATTAAAGAGTGGTTAATTAAAGATGACGGATAAAAAAGCAGAAGTAGATAGTAAAAATAATAAGGTCGCGGGTACCGATTTTGATGTCACTACGCTTACAGGTGTAGAAAAATCAGCCTTACTTATGCTCAGTTTAACGCCTGCCGATGCTGCACAAATATTTCGTAACTTAGAGCCGAAACAAGTGCAAAAGTTAGGGATGCAGATGGCTGCTTTAAAGGATTCTTCACAGGCGAGTGTGAGTAGTGTGCACCGTTTATTTATAGAAGATATCCAAAAATATAGCAACATCGGTTTAGATAGTGAAAACTTTGTTAGAGCATCGCTTATTGAAGCATTAGGTGAAGATAAAGCCGGGAATTTGGTTGATCAAATTATATTAGGCAGTGGCTCGAAAGGACTTGATTCATTGAAATGGATGGATGCGCGGCAAGTGGCTGCGATTATTCAAAATGAGCATCCTCAAATCCAAACCATTGTGTTGTCTTACTTGGAGCCGGAACAATCTGCTGAAATATTAACTCAATTCCCCGAAAAAATTCGACTGGATCTGATGATGCGTATTGCCGGATTAGAAGAGGTACAACCTGCCGCATTACAAGAGCTGAATGAAATCATGGAGAAACAGTTTGCCGGACAGGCGGGTGCTCAAGCAGCGAAAATGGGGGAACCAAAGCTGCTGCTAATATAATGAACTATTTAGATACGGCTATAGAAGGTCCGTTAATGGATGCTCTGCGCGAGTCTGATGAAGATATGAGTCAACAAATTCAAGATCTTATGTTTGTCTTTGATAACCTTATTGACCTTGATGACCGTGGTACACAAACATTATTACGTGAAGTACCTGGTGAGCAGCTGAAATTAGCGATTAAAGGTGCCGATGAACAGCTTAAAGAAAAAATATTCAAAAATATGTCTTCTCGTGCAGCTGAAATGCTACGTGACGATCTAGAAGCGATGGGACCTGTGCGTATTAGTGAAGTGGAAGCGGCTCAAAAAGAGATACTTACCATTGCTCGTCGCCTGTCTGATGCTGGTGAAATCATGCTTGGTGGTGGTGGTGGTGATGAATACTTATAATTCAGGTAGCCGGAGAGTACTCTCATGAAAGATGACAAACCAGAATTTGTTAATTGGCATTTGCCCGAAATGGGAGAAACAGAGGACGATGCTGATGAGGTGAGTTTATTTGGTAAACCTGCTGCTTGGTATAGTCATGAAAAAATAAGCGAAGAAGAAGAAGCCCTTGAAGATGAACCAACCCCATTAACGTTAGAGGACATTGAGGCAATTCGTTTATCGGCCTATGAGGATGGCTTTAAAGAAGGAAAAGAAGCCGGTGACAGTGCTGGACATGAAGAAGGGAAGGCGGCAGGTTTTATTGAGGGCAAACAAGAAGGTACGGAATTAGGCTTGAGTGAAGGTCGTAGTGAAGGGCAAACGCAAATTGATGAGCAAGTCAATCATTGGCAACGTTTGATTGAGCGGCTGCATAATCCACTCGAAAAGCTTGATGATAGTGTTGAGTATCAATTGGTGCGTTTAGCAACAGCGCTTGCTGAACAAATTACCCGTTGTGAAGTACAAACTAATCCGCAGATAATTTTGCATGCTTTAAAACAAGCCGTTGAAGCACTCCCTGTCTCAGAGCAAACAATACATATTTTATTACATCCAGATGATCTACTCTTTGTACAAGCCGCCTATCCTCCTTCGCTCTGTGAAAAACGAGGTTGGGATTTGCAAGCTGAGCCGGCATTAGCGCGTGGCGACTGTCAAATACAGACAAAAATTTCCAGTGTGGATTATCTATTTTCACATCGAATAGATCAGGTGTTAAAGCAGTTCTTTAAAGAAAACCATGATTTCATGCCAGATAAAAATGATGATTCTGACTTATCAAATAATGCGCCTATCGATAATATTGACCAGCCAGAAATAGCGCCGCCCGATGATGTCAGTGATAGCGATGAGCTTAATCCTAATTCGGATGTTGATGCTAAAAATGAATAGCCTTGCACAGCGACTTACGCAATACCAAACAGATCAGTTAGTGACTCACCCAACGGTATCAGGGAAACTTATTCGTGTCGTTGGGCTAACCTTGGAGGCTATCGGTTGTACCGCTGCGGTGGGAAGTTTATGCAAAGTGGAAACCAAGGATGGCTTTATTGATGCCGAAGTCGTTGGTTTTTCTGATGAACGTCTTTTTTTAATGCCCAGTGAAAGGCTAACAGGAGTTGTCCCAGGTGCGAAAGTTATCCCACAAACCGTTGCACAGGGAATTCCCGTTGGCATGGAATTATTGGGAAGGGTCTTAGACGGCATTGGTAAACCGATTGATGGCAAGGGAGATATCATTACGGCACAATCTAGCCAATATAATAACCCGCGTATTAATCCACTAAGTCGTAAAGCAATTAAAGAGCCTCTGGATGTTGGTATTAAAGCGATTAATTCATTATTAACTGTTGGCAAAGGTCAACGTATGGGGTTATTTGCGGGGTCTGGTGTCGGTAAAAGTGTGCTTTTAGGTATGATGACTCGTGGTACAACGGCTGATGTCGTGGTGGTTGGTCTTATTGGGGAACGTGGCCGAGAGGTTAAAGAGTTTATTGAGGAAATATTAGGTGTAGAGGGACGTAAGCGTGCCGTTGTAATTGCAGCTCCGGCGGATGCTTCGCCATTAATGCGCTTAAAAGGATGTGAAACCTCTTTAACTATTGCAGAATATTTTCGTGATCAAGGCTTAAATGTCTTACTTTTAATGGACTCTTTAACGCGTTTTGCACAAGCTCAACGTGAAATCGCCTTAGCCATCGGAGAGCCTCCTGCAACCAAGGGGTATCCTCCCTCCGTGTTTGCTAAATTACCCGCTTTAGTTGAACGAGCTGGAAATGGTAATGAAAATCAAGGGTCTATTAGCGCCTTCTTCACAGTATTAACGGAAGGTGATGATTTGCAGGATCCCATTGCCGATGCATCAAGAGCTATTCTTGATGGTCATATCGTATTATCTCGAGAATTGGCCGATTCTGGCCACTTCCCCGCGATTGATGTGGGTAAATCGATTAGTCGTGTGATGCCCATGGTCACTTCAGATGAACATCAAATTTTAGCTCGCGCTTTAAAACAAGCTTATTCTTTATATCAAGAGAACAAAGAGTTGATAACTATTGGCGCCTATGCGAGGGGCAGTGATCCAAGAATTGATAAAGCGATCGTAATTAAGCCAAAGTTGGACCATTTTTTGCAGCAGGGTATGAAAGATAGCATTAGTTATAACGATTGTTTGACACAACTAGCGTCCTTAACGCAACAGTTTGTTAATAGTTAACTTTATGAAAAAGGGATTTAGATGGCCAGAGATGCACTACAACTTGTTTATGAACAGCGTGAAAAACAGGTAGAGCAAGCATTATACGCCTATCAAAAATCACAAAAGATGTTGTTTGAGCAGCGCAAACAATTACAAAATCTAAGCCAATACCGACAACAATATATTTCCCAATTAACTGCAAAGGGGGGAGGGGCTATCCATCTCTGAATTGGCTAAATACCAGCGTTTCATCATGCAGATTGATGAAGGGATCACCAATCAGCAGCAATCGATGGTTAAATTTGAATACGATGTGCAGGCCAGTAAGAAGCATTGGTTAGATAGTCAGGTGAGCTGCAAAGCATTGCTAATGTTATTAGAGAAGAAAGCGCAACAAAATGCGAAAATAGCCGACCGTAAAGAGCAACAATTACTTGATGAGTTTTCCACCTTTCAGTTTTTTCAAAAAAGCGCCCCACGAAGATAATTTATGGCCTATATATTGCTTTATTTTTAAATGTCTACTTTACATGTTGGTTAATTGCTCTGTTTTTTGGTTAATTATCTGATTTTTAATGTTATTTATTGTTTGCTTTTGGTGTTGAATTAGAAAAAGCGGCAATAAATGTTGTTTAAGAGAGTTATTACATGATGCAATCTATTTTATTACCGACCTCACCGTCCTCCTTGCAGTCAAAAGAGTCGGTTAGCTCAAATGAATCCAAGGGCGATGAGATTGATGGATCATCCGCAGAGACGCAAGTGAAAAAGAAAAATAGCATTTTTTCTACTCTGCTTGATGCTGCGATAACACCAAAACAAGCAATCGATGCCAGTGCAAAAACATTATCAGAGCAACTTCAATCAACTTTATCTGAAGAAGAAATAAATAAAGATAGTGCTGAGCCTAGTTCAATCAATGAGAGCGAATTAGTTGATGCAGTTGAAGAGGAGCTGAGCGTTCAAGATTATAGCCAGACAGAGGTCAGCTTTGAGTGGGATAATCAGACCGTTGAGGTTGATACTCACGCGGTAGTTGCTGAGGGCGAGCGCCTGCTCAATAGGAGTGAAAATGAAAAGTTGCACTCAGAGAAAAACAGGGAACTCTCTGTTGATCAAGAAATTAACGAATCAGATAAGAATAACGCTGTTTTATCGACAGGCAACATCGATAAATCAAATAAGGTCAATGTTTCTGGTATTGATAACGAAATAGAAAATGATAAAGTCAAAAAAGGGGAGCAAAATAGTGTTTCATTTGCCGAAAAGCAAAAGGAACATCAATCGCTATCGTCACGTATTAATGACCAAGAAGGGATCCAAGCCCAAGGAGTCTTATCCGATACAGAAGGTCGCTTACAAAATGTTGCTCAAAATCAGCTTGAAGCGCATTATTTTTCATCTAATAACGAAACAAGGAACCCGGCTAATATTGCTGGTGACGCAAAGCTATCGCAGCAAGATGATAAGCGTACTTCTATCAATTCTAGTGGTGAGATTAAGCCCTCACAAGCAGAGTTGCAACCTGCCAATATTTTAGCGCAGATAGAAGAAGCACAAAAAACCAATATACGTATTAGTGGATTAAACAGTCAAGCTGTGAGCGGATCGGATAAAACAGAATCAGAAAATGAGAGTGTAGAAGTTCAGGATGAAAAAAAGGGTAAACTGATTTCTAAAAGTTTATTTGAGCCTGAAAAAATCGCGTTAAAAGATAACGCTATGAGTAACGATAAAGCATCAACTGAAGCATTTTTAAAAAATCAAGCAGCCGTGGTTATCCCTGATAAACAAGAACACATTTTAACGTCAAATCAAACTGATAAAACAGCATTAACGGCATCGATGGATAGCAATTCGCTACTTCGTTCGAATCACATCACGGGGACTCAAAGCGATAAATTGAATGGGCAGCCGCAACCAATGTTAACCATGCACGCAACGTCATTACATGATCCATTATCTCTGCATGCTAAACAGAATGCGGCTTTATTGGGAGAGCGAGTGATGATGATGATTTCACAGGATAAGCAGGAAATACAAATTCGCCTTGATCCCGCTGAACTTGGCTCAATGAATATAAAAGTACAAGTACAGCAGGACCAAGTGCAGCTAACCATTCACACGCAAATGAGCCAAACGCGCGATTTTATTGAGCAACATTTACCCAAACTCCGTGAACAACTTGCTCAACAGGGGGTTAATTTGGGTGAAGCTAATATCGAGCAGCAAAGCCAACAACAAAAGCAGCAGAACCAACAGCAAACGAATTTAGCACATAGTGATAGTTCACGAAGTGAAAATACATTGTCTGCAACGTCGGAGTTAGATGGATGGGTTAAAGGAAATATCACCTTGGCTGCTCAAGGAATAGACTATTATGCATAACGTTTTTGATTATTACTGAATTTGTCATCGAAATGCATTAAAATCCGCACAATTATTTTAACAGTTTAAGGATATAGGTTAATGGCTGACACGGATAACAATAAAGAAACAGCTGAAGGTGAAGCTGTCAAAGAAGGCGGTAAAAAAAAGTTAATCATCATTATTGCAGCCGCCAGTATATTATTATTAATAATTGCAGCCGGCGCTTACTTTTTATTTTTCAATGACAGCGCTGAAAAAGAACAACCCGTCGTAGAGCAAGTGGTTGAAGAAGAAGTGGATAATGGGTTTGTTGAAAATGTTTATGTGCCTATGCCTCTGCCTTTTGTTTTTAATGTTGAAGATGGTAAACGTACGCGTTTGGTACAAATTAAAGTGCAATTAATGGTTCGAAACAACGAATATGCGTTACTTACTCGCAAGCATAGGCCACTATTAGAAGGCACAATTGTTAAGGTATTAAGTTCTGCAACGGTTGCACAATTGCGTAGTCCAGAAGGTAAAGAAGCTCTTAAGAGCGATCTTTTAAAAGCACTAAATGAAGCTACATCAAAAGTTGAGCAAAAAGCATTAATTAATGCGGTACTATTTACAGGCTTTGTTTTACAGTAAATTTTAGTGACTATTTAGCCCATTTTACTTTCATCATAATAGAGTCGTTATTACGAAGAGCAAAGTTTAAGCGGTTTAATTTTATTAATGGTCGAACGGCAAACATGATGTTTGCCTGAATCATTACTTTTTTAATTCTTTATATCAGTAGGATTTTTCATGGCAGATTTGTTATCCCAAGATGAGATTGATGCGCTACTTCATGGCGTAGATGATGTTGAAGAGGATATTGCTGAAATTGATGGTGGCTCTGAAGAATCTCTTGTTCATTTTGATTTTTCCTCACAAGATCGTATCGTTCGAGGACGTATGCCAACCTTGGAGTTGGTTAATGAACGATTTGCGCGTCATTTAAGAATTAGTTTATTTAATATGTTACGTCACACGGCAGAAGTCTCCATTAATGGCGTGCAAATGCTTAAATTTGGTGAATATTTACACACCCTTTTTGTACCAACCAGTTTGAATATGGTACGTTTTCGCCCATTGAAAGGAACCGCTCTCGTCACCATGGAAGCACGTTTGGTATTTATTCTTGTGGAGAATTTCTTTGGCGGTGATGGTCGCTATCATGCAAAGATAGAAGGACGCGAATTTACGCCAACGGAGCGCCGTATTATTCAAATGCTGTTAAAAATAATATTTGAAGATTACCACGATGCATGGGCCCCCGTGATGGACGCTGAATTTGAGTACCTTGATTCAGAAGTTAACCCTGCCATGGCGAATATTGTTAGCCCGACCGAAGTTATCGTCGTTAATTCTTTTCATATTGAACTTGATGGCGGTGGCGGTGATTTTCATATTGCAATGCCTTACGCTATGTTAGAGCCAATAAGAGAATTACTTGATGCGGGTGTGCAGAGTGATAAAGAAGATACCGATCAGCGCTGGAGCCAGGCGCTTGAAGATGAAATTATGGATGTATCGGTCGATATTACCGCTAAATTATTGGAAAAAGAGTTAACCTTGCGCGAAATGATGAATTTTAAAGTGGGTGATATTATTCCTGTGGATATGCCAGAGTCAATGTTGGTATCTGTAGAGGGATTGCCGACATTCAAGGCAACGTTAGGGCAGTCTAATGAGCAGTTAGCCATGAAAATAACAGAGCGCTTGAGACGTCCGAAGATACATAATAGTAAATTACAGATTTCAAATTTAAAATTAGGCTCTGAAGAACACTAGCATAATTAGTTCTTAGGATAACTAACGATAGTCATAAAAATGGTAAATAGGGAAAAATATGAGTAATGAACAAGATATGGCTGATGAGTGGGCTGCGGCACTCGAAGAATCTGGTGACGCTGGCAAAGCCAATCAGATTAATAGTGTTGAACTTGATGAACTTAAGGACACGTCAACGGGATTAGATAGTGAAGAATCATCACGCTTAGAGAGTATACTTGATATTCCCGTGACTATTTCCATGGAAGTTGGCCGTAGCAAAATTAATATTCGTAATTTATTACAGTTAAACCAAGGTTCGGTGGTTGAACTGGATCGCGTTGCTGGAGAGCCTTTGGATGTTTTGGTAAATGGGACCTTGATAGCGCATGGTGAAGTGGTTGTGGTTAATGATAAGTTTGGTATCCGATTAACGGATGTCATCAGCCAAACTGAACGAATTAAAAAGCTAAAATGAGGATTTTTTTCCTTACTATTGCAGCCGTTTTTTCTAGCAATGTATCTGCTATGGAGGAGAGTATGAACAACCCTGATTTTGCTTTGGGTAGCGTACTTGCCTCCTTGCTATTAGTCATTGCCTGTATTTTTTTATTTGCTTTTTTAATGAAAAAAACCAATCTTTTAAAAAATGGACAGGGAAAAACTGCAATGAAAGTGGTTGCGACATTGCCACTAACTAATAAAGGTCGCGTGCAGATAGTTGAACTTAATGGTCAACACTATCTATTAGGAGTGACGGAGCAAAATATCTCACTACTTGATAAATATAGTAAACCGTTAACTACTGACGAGCCTACTACAAAAGAAGTAAATACCTCTTTTGCTACATTATTAGCTAAAATAAGTCGTAAATCAGATGCGTAAAATATATCCGCTACTTGCCCTTATCTTATTACTCTTCTCACCTCAGCTATTGGCACAAACAGGGGCGTTATCCGCTGTAACCGTTACCACTAATAGCGCAGGAAATCAAGAGTATAGCGTTACGCTACAAGTATTAGCGTTCATGACTGCGTTAAGTTTCTTGCCTGCGATGCTTATTTTAATGACCTCCTTTACGCGTATTGTTGTCGTGATGTCAATTTTACGACAGGCACTTGGTTTGCAACAAACCCCTTCAAATCAAGTGATTAACGGGATCGCATTATTTTTAACTTTTTTTATTATGGCTCCGGTCTTCGACCGTATTAATGAGGCTGCGCTGCAGCCTTACTTAAGTGAAGAATTGACCATTGTTCAGGCGCTTGAAAAAGGCAAAAAGCCGATGATGGATTTTATGTTAGCGCAGACGCGTCTGAAAGATTTGGAAACCTTCATGGAAATCGCGAATGTTCAGGCCGAGACACCAGAAGATGTGCCTATCACAGTGCTTATTCCTGCTTTTGTTACCAGTGAATTAAAAACCGCATTTCAAATTGGTTTTATGATCTTCATTCCTTTTTTAATTATAGATTTGGTCGTGGCAAGTATTTTAATGGCAATGGGGATGATGATGTTGTCACCGATGATTATTTCATTACCATTTAAGTTGATGTTATTTGTTTTAGTGGATGGTTGGAATTTGATTATGGGTAGTTTAGCTAATAGCTTTGGCCTGTAGGAGAGCAGATGGAACCTGAAGTATTTGTCTCTATTTTTAGACAAGCATTATGGCTTGTACTGATGTTAGTTTCGGCCGTTATTGTACCGAGCTTGTTAATTGGTTTAGTGGTTGCCATTTTCCAAGCGGCGACTTCTATCAATGAGCAAACATTAAGTTTTTTACCGCGTTTAATGATGACCTTAATCGCGCTTGCATTTGGTGCGCATTGGGGAATGGAAAAGCTGATGGTGTTTTTTATCTCAATGATTGAACAGATACCGCAAGTTGTAGGTTGATGGTATTTTCTGCTGAATTTTTGCTCGATTGGCTTGCCTCTTATTTATGGGCATTTTGTCGTATTGCGGCCATGTTGATGGTGATGGTTGTGGTTGGCTCTCGTACCACACCAACACGTATTCGCCTTTTTTATGCACTGGCAATTACATTTGCTGTGTTACCCGTCCTACCTCCTTTGCATGTCACTATCGAGCTCTTTTCATTTGCCAGTGTCATTGTTATTTTGCAACAACTATTGATTGGTATTGCAATCGGTACAATCTCAATTTTCGTGGTGCAGACCTTTGTCGTTGCGGGACAAATTATTGCAATGCAAACCAGTTTAGGTTTTGCTTCGATGGCCGATCCGACTAATGGGCAATCCTCCCCCGTTGTTGGGCAATTTTATGTGCTATTAGTGACACTTCTCTTTTTAGCGGTAGATGGACATCTGTTGATGATCGAAATGATTGTGCGCAGTTTTGATACGCTTCCAATATCTATGCAAGGCTTATTAGCAACCGATTATGAAAAACTGGCCAGTTGGTTTTCTTTGATGTTTAGTGCCGCATTAGCCTTTTCAATCGCATCCATGGTAGCCATGCTTTTAGTCAACCTCTCCTTTGGCATAATGACCAAAGCGGCACCACAATTAAATATATTCAGTTTAGGCTTTTCAATTAGCATGGTGTTTGGTCTATTTATTTTGTGGGTAACCATGATCAATGTCCCTATACACTTTGATAATCAATGGTTGCGTGCGATTAATTTAATGTGTGAATTAATTAATAATAGCTGTGAAAGGCCGTAACTATTATCTGCCTTATATGGGGCTTCACTTTGATCATCTAGGAGAGTTGTAGCGATGGCTGAAAATGAAAACGGCACGGAACGTTCCGAAGATGCCACCCCCGATAAGCTGCGAAAATCCAAAGAAAAGGGGCAAGTTGCTCGCTCTAAAGAGTTAGCGACAGCTTCCGTATTAATTTCAGCCTCTATTGCCATTATTATTTTTGGCGAGCGTCTCGCTTATCAGCTATTTCTAATGATGAAACGAAGTTTCACCCTTGTTCGTGATGATATTTTTGCCCCTGAGCAGATGTGGTTACATATATCGGCAGGCTTTTCTGGCTTGGGTTTACCGATGTTTATTATTTTATTTATGCTTTTCATTGTTTCCATCTTAGGTAGCTCACTATTGGGTGGGATGATATTTAGTACGCAAGCGATGATGCCTAAATGGAGTCGTCTAAGCCCTGCTGCGGGTTTGAAGCGTATGGTTGGAAAACAGGCATGGGTTGAGTTAATAAAATCAATTCTAAAGGTGCTTGTCGTGATGGGAATAGCGTGGTGGATTTTAGGCGTTACCTTTAACGAAATATTACAGTTATCCGTATCGCCTTTGCCTGGTAGTGTTTTTAAAGCATTAGATATGATTGCTTGGATGTTTATGGTGTTATGTTTGTCATTGTTAATCATAGTGGCTGTTGATGTACCTTATCAAATACATAAACACAGTGAAGAATTAAAAATGACTAAACAAGAGGTGAAAGATGAGTACCGTAATTCAGAGGGGAAGCCCGAGGTAAAACAGCGGATCAGACAGCTCCAATATGAGGCATCACAACGCAAAATGATGGGAGATGTGCCCGATGCGGATGTGATAGTGACCAATCCAACACACTATTCGGTCGCTATTAAGTATGAGCAAAGTGGTGACAGAGCTCCCTATGTTGTCGCTAAGGGGGTTGACTTTATGGCGATGAAAATAAGGGAAGTTGGACGGGAAAATGAGGTGCCAATTTTACAATCACCAGCGCTCTGTCGTGCCTTATATCATAGTACAGAGATCAATGACGAGGTGCCTGAAGCTCTATTTGCCGCAGTGGCACAAGTGCTTGCTTACATTTATCAATTGGACCGATTTCGTCAAGGCAAGTCTGGCCGTCCTAAAGCACTTCCTAGTGATTTGGTGATACCAGATGACTTTAAATATGATAGTTAATTTTTTGCGACCTACTTTTATCATCTATTTAATTAGAAGTTGTTCAAATTATTGTAAATGATTTATTATAGTAGCCGTTTGAATTCAGCATGATCATACAATTTATGGCATGATTCCTATCACAGACATCATCACTTGATTATAGGTTAACAACATTAATACACTATTTACTTCCCTATGGGCAAATAGAGCAAAATTAGGTGGCGGTTTAGGTACACCTATCATGGTGTTGGCTGCGCTAGGTATGGTTATGTTACCAATGCCCGCGTTTCTACTTGATATGCTCTTTACCTTTAATATCGCACTTTCTTTAGTGGTTTTATTCGTTTCCATTTATACCCGACGTCCGTTGGATTTTGCTGCATTCCCAAGTGTATTGTTGATTGCTACATTATTACGGCTTGCGTTAAATGTCGCCTCAACACGCGTTGTGTTACTTGAAGGTCATCAAGGTGGCGCTGCTGCAGGACATGTTATTGAAGCATTTGGGTCGGTTGTTATTGGTGGCAATTTAGCTGTTGGTTTAATTGTTTTCCTTATTTTAATGATCATTAACTTTGTTGTTGTGACTAAAGGTGCTGGTCGTATTTCAGAAGTAAGCGCCCGCTTTACTTTGGATGCCATGCCCGGAAAACAGATGGCAATAGATGCCGATCTCAATGCGGGATTAATTGATCAAGATCAGGCACGAAAACGACGCGAAGAAGTAACTATGGAAGCTGACTTTTACGGTTCCATGGACGGTGCGAGTAAATTCGTGAAGGGTGATGCCATTGCCGGTATTATGATCCTATTTATTAATATTATCGGTGGTTTCATCATTGGTATGTTGGAATATGACCTGCCATTTTCACAAGCCGCTGAAATTTATACTATATTGACCATTGGTGATGGCTTAGTCGCACAAATACCCTCTCTACTTTTATCCATTGCTGCTGCCATTACCGTTACCCGTGAAAATACTGATGCCGACATGGGTGGGCGGATGCTGGGTCAAATGTTTGACAACCCCAAAGCATTAATGATCACGGCGGCTATTTTATTAGTAATGGGCATTGTACCGGGGATGCCTCATTTTGCCTTTTTATTATTAGGTGGTATGGCTGCTGGTGGCGCGTATTGGCAATTTAGTCGTAGTAAAGCTAAAGAAGAAGCCGCACTACAAGTGCAAGAGAGTAGCGTAAATGAGAACGCCAAACAAACAGCCGTTAATAAAGAGTTAGGCTGGGATGATGTGCGAAGTGTTGACACCATCGGGCTTGAGGTCGGCTACCGTTTGATCCCCCTTGTTGATCGAAGTCAAGGAGGTCAGTTACTTGATCGTATTAAGGGCGTGCGTAAAAAATTGTCGCAAGAAATGGGGTTTTTAATCCCACCAGTTCATATACGTGATAATTTAGATTTACCACCTAATAATTATAATATCTCCTTGATGGGTGTTAGCTGTGGTTTTGCTGATATTTATCACGATAAAGAGATGGCTATTAATCCAGGACAAGTTTTTGGCCCTATCGATGGTGTCGCTGGGATTGATCCTGCCTTTGGCTTGGAAGCAGTTTGGATAGATGAAGTTCAACGAAACTTAAGCCCAAGCGTTAGGTTATACCGTGGTGGATACCGCCACCGTGGTTGCTACTCATTTAAGCCAGATTTTAAGTAACAATGCCGCGCAATTGTTAGGCCATGAAGAGGCGCAAAATCTGTTAGATTTGTTGGCTAAAAAACACCCTAAATTAGTCGAGGGATTAGTACCAGAGACATTATCCTTGAGTAGTGTTGTGAAAGTATTACAAAATTTGCTCAATGAAAATGTAGCACTGAGGGATATCCGTACAATTGTTCAAACCTTAGTTGACTATGGACCTAAAAGCCAAGACACGGAGGTATTGACTGCCGCGTGTCGAATTTCACTAAAACGCATGATCGTGCAAGAAATCATTGGCAATGAACTCGAATTACCTGTTATAACACTATCTTCAGATTTGGAGCAAATTTTGCATAAATCTATGCAAGCTGGTGGTGCTGATGGTGCAGGTATTGAGCCGGGATTGGCTGAAAGAGTACAATCTTCATTACTAGAGGCGGCACAACAGCAAGAATTGATGGGGCAGCCTGCGGTATTGTTAACCTCCGGTATATTACGCGGTACGTTAGCTAAATTTGTAAAATATACAATTCCGAGTTTACATGTTCTGTCATATCAAGAGATACCCGATGACAAGCAGATAAAAATAATTAGTTCGATAGGGCAATAATTGGTTGTTATAGATGAAAATTAAACGTTTTTTTGCAAAAGATATGCGTACAGCAATGACTGAGGTTAAAGAAGTTCTTGGACCTGATGCTGTGATCATGTCTAATAAAAAAGTAGTTGGCGGCATTGAGATTGTTGCTGCCGTCGATTATCAATCGGAAAAAACGGAATTACAAAAAAATAAAAAAAATGATGACCCCTACGGCTTGTTAGCTGAGGATAATGTGCAACTTTCTTCTCAGGCTAGTAAAGCGCCGATTAGGTTAAAAGCATCCCCCCGTAAAGAGGATAAAGAGAGTGGTGATGATTTTGCTAAATCATTAAATTCATTCTTCGGTAAAGTGAATGCACAGCAGGCAAAAAACAGTGCAAATAAGGTCGCTCCAACGGCTAACCATAACGGGGAATATTCATTAGCTAAAAATAAATATTCAGCTGATGTGGCGCAGCCTAAAACATTAGCAGAGCAACAGAATTGGAGTCATCCTAAAGAAGCGAAACCGGCTTCGCCCTCTATTCGACGAAGCGCCCCTGTTAGTCGTAGTGGAGAGAATAAAGAGATAGCAAAAATTAGCGAAGATGTTGCTTCATTACGCAAATTATTAGAACATCAAGTATCTGGATTACTATGGCAAGAATTAGAACGTAAAGAGCCTGTTCGTGCGATGGTTATCAAATGGCTAACTGGCGCCGGATTTTCTCATGATGTTGCAGATAAATTAGCCGAATATATTCCAGAGGATGCGTCTTCGTCACAAGTTCAGGATTATATACAAGCATTATTGCAAGAAAAATTAAAAGTAGGTAATAATGAAATTTTAGCGCAGGGAGGAGCCATTGCGCTTTTGGGGCCAACTGGGGTTGGAAAAACAACCACCATTGCCAAACTTGCAGCGCAATTTGCCATGAAATATGGTGCTGAACAGGTTGCATTAATTACTACTGATACTTATCGTATAGGGGCTCATGAGCAATTAGCAACCTATGCTAAAATAATGGGCTGTGCGATACGGGTTGCAAAAGATGCCGATGAGCTTTCAGAGATATTGTATCAATTCAGAGAAAAGCGTTTAGTACTTATTGACACAGCTGGGATGGGGCAACGAGATGTACGATTATCGGAACAACTTGATACGTTAATGCGTAATAGTCGGGTCAATATCCATAGCTATTTAGTTATATCATCTACATCTCAACGGCGTGTTATTGAAGAAGCTTTATTACATTTTAAACGAATTAAACTTTCTGGTTGTATCTTAACAAAAGTCGATGAAAGTGTCGGTTTAGGTGAAGTGCTGAGTGTTACCATGGAGCATGCGCTACCTATTAGTTATGTGACAACGGGGCAGCGAGTGCCTGAAGATATTGAAATAGCAAAAACGGAAAGTTTAATCACGCAAACATTAGAGATGATGAACGAGTTATTCACACAGCAGCAACAGCAGTGGTTTGATAACTTTAGCGATTAAATTTTTTGTTATAATTAGCAATAAAGGTAATAGCAAACCTTTATCGTATAAAATAAGTTAATAAATAATGAGTAATATGATGATTTCAGATCAAGCAAGTGGCTTAAGAAGAATGACAAATAATCAAGTAAAAGTAATTGCCGTTACCGGTGGTAAAGGCGGCGTGGGTAAAACGAATGTTACTTTGAATCTTGCTGTATCACTTGCGCAACGAGGCAAACGAGTTTTAATTCTAGATGCCGATTTAGGTCTGGCAAATGTCGATGTGCTACTTGGTATTCGCGTCACCAAAAATTTATCGCATGTCTTATCTGGTGAATGCACCCTTGATGAAGTGATTGTGGAAGGTCCGGATGGGGTCATGATTGTTCCTGCGACATCTGGAACACAGTCAATGGTTGAATTGTCTGATGTTGAGCATGCTGGGCTGATTCAAGCCTTCAGCTCTTTACAAACTCCGATCGATATTCTTCTGATCGACACCGCCGCCGGTATTTCCAATATGGTTGTCAGTTTTGCTCAAGCGGCGCAGGATGTGATCATGGTGGTTTGTGATGAACCTACATCAATTACAGATGCCTATGCACTGATTAAAATTTTAAGTAAACAAAATGGCGTTTATCGTTTTAAAATTGTTGCCAATATGGTTCGTAGCTTACGAGAAGGGCAAGACCTATTCACTAAATTGACGCGCGTAACGGATCGTTTCCTCGATGCTTCCTTAGAGCTTGTTGCTTGTATCCCATTTGATGGCAATGTTCGCCAAGCGGTGCGTAAGCAAAAAGTGGTTGTTGAAGCATACCCTAAAACACCTGCATCATTAGCATTAAAGGCATTAGCAAATCGAGTTTGTGATTGGCCTATCCCGAATCAACCCGGCGGACACTTGGAGTTCTTTATTGAAAAATTGTTACTCAATGATAATGCTAAAATAAGCGAGTTGCCATAAGTGATAAAAGCACAGGGCTATTACAATAATACTTCAGATCTCATTGACCGCCATTCTGAACTAGTAAAAAAAATAGCTTATCATCTTAATGCTAGGTTGCCTGCTACCGTGCTGATCGATGATTTGCTGCAATCTGGTATGATTGGTTTATTGGAAGCTGCGAGAAATTTTGATGCCTCTAAGGGCGCAAGTTTTGAAACTTTTGCAGGTATCCGGATACGTGGTGCAATGTTAGATGAAATACGTAAAGGCGATTGGGTACCGCGTTCAGTGCATAAAAACAGTCGTGAAATAGCGGCTGCAATCAACGCGGTTGAAAAACGTACTGGTCAAGATGCAAAGGACAGTGAAGTTGCAAAAGAGTTAGGTATATCACTTATTGATTATCAACAAATGTTGCAGGATGTAAATTGTGCTAGATTAGTTGCCTATGAAGATATTTCTGATTGTGATGAAGTGCATGGGGAAGAAAGTAGTGATACTGTTTTTGATGCTGTCAGTGAAAATCAATTTTCAAGCAAGCTCGTGGAGTTGATAAAACAGCTTCCTGAACGAGAAGCATTAGTATTATCCTTATATTATGATGAAGAGTTAAACTTAAAAGAAATTGGTTTAGTACTCGATGTGAGTGAGTCTAGAGTAAGCCAAATTCATAGCCAAGCACTACACCGCTTGAAAGCAAAAGCGCTAATTGCTTAGTGAGTTGCTAGACATGCTCTTCGATTACTAAGAGATACATCACAGTTGCATTAACAAATAAAGAAATGACAGGCTATTACGCTCATTTTTTTTTATATTTGCTTTTATTTATTTGTAGTAGATAAATAAAAATATTTTTTACTTAGGGGAATGTTTTGGACAGAAATATGAAAGTGCTAATTGTTGACGATTTTTCAACAATGAGAAGAATTATCAAGAATTTACTACGAGACCTTGGTTTTACAAACACATTTGAAGCTGATGATGGAAGCACGGCTTTACCTATGCTTAAAGAAGGCGGCTTTGAATTCGTTGTAACTGATTGGAATATGCCAATTATGCAAGGAATCGACTTGTTAAAAGAGATTCGCAAAGACCCCAACTTGAAACACTTACCTGTTTTAATGGTGACGGCTGAAGCGAAACGTGAACAAATTATTGAAGCGGCTCAAGCGGGCGTAAATGGTTATATCGTGAAACCTTTTACTGCGGGTACGCTAAAAGAGAAGTTAGATAAAGTATTTGAGCGATTAGGTTAAAAAGGAAATCGCTATGGCAAACCCATTGATGCCGCTACTCTCTATTGAACAAGCTAGAGCTGTTGTTGCTCATCTAGAAGCTGACGATATAGATGCTGCAAATAAAATTGTTGAAAATGTAACTCTTAGTACCATAAACAAAGATTTTGTGTTTGATAAAGTAGGTGAATTAACAAGAGAACTGCATGATACATTAGTTAGTTTTCAAGAGGACACTAGGTTAATTGATTTAGCTGACCATGAGCTTCCTGATGCTAAAGATCGTTTAAATTACGTTATTGAAATGACCGATAACGCAGCCAATAAAACGATGGATGCAGTTGATTCTTGTCTACCCATTGCCGATAAAATGATTGCTTCACTTGAAAAAATCAGTCCAAATTGGCAAGGTTTAATGACGCGAAATTTAGCGTTAGGCGATTTTAAAACACTTTGTCATGATGTTGATGCCATGCTTAAAGAGTCAACAATTAGTGCTTTAGATTTGCGATCTTCACTAACTGACATATTAATGGCACAAGACTTTCAAGACCTAACCGGACAGATGATTCGTCGGGTGATTACTTTAGTGCAAGAGATTGAAGCTAAACTGGTAGATATTTTAAAAATATCTAGTACAGAGATCGCGCTTAGTAACAAACGAGTAATAGAAAAAAACACTGAGAAAGATATTACCGCTGAAGGGCCGATTATGCGGGCCGAAGAACGCGACGACGTTGTAAATGGACAAGATGACGTAGATGATTTGCTTTCTAGTTTAGGATTTTAAGGATAAAGATAATGACCTTTGAAGTAGATGAAGAAATCCTGCAAGACTTTTTGGTTGAAGCTGGTGAAATTTTAGAATTATTATCGGAACAGTTAGTTGAACTGGAGAATAATCCAAGTGACACGGAATTATTGAATGCAATATTTCGCGGCTTTCATACGGTAAAAGGTGGTGCTGGTTTTTTATCCTTAACTGAGCTTGTTGAAACATGCCATGGTGCTGAAAATGTTTTCGATTGTTTGCGACAAAATAATCGCTCAGTAACTGCCGTATTGATGGATACCATATTAGCTGCGCTTGATGTTATTAATGAGCAATTTGACGCTGTCAAATCCGGAGATCCGATCAATGCGGCTCCTGAGGATATTTTGGCAAAGTTACACCAATTAAGTAAACCCGAGTCACTAGATGAAGTGGCAACTAAATATGAAGTCCCCGTTTCTGAGTCTGAGCCAGTTGTCGCCCCCGTTGAAGTCGCTGATGACAATCACAATATAGACGATATTAGCGAAGATGAATTTGATGCCCTGCTAGATGAACTGCATGCAGTTTCAGGCTCCTCAGTCGTTGCTCCCCCTGCTTCTCCTGAAAATGCTGAGATTAGTGAAGATGAATTTGAGTCGTTATTAGATGAATTACATGGTGTCGGTAAGCACTCATTGACGGCGCCTGCTGTACAAAATAATAAAGAGCCGCATAGCTCCGATGCGATAGCCGATGATGAATTTGAATCTTTACTCGATGAGCTTCATGGTAAAGGGACTCATGGTGGAACGCCCAAAGTCTCACAAGAAAAACCCGCTGCGGCTGAAGTAAATGGCGATGAAATAAGTGACGATGAATTTGAATCTTTACTCGATGAGTTACATGGGGTAGGCAAGGCGGCTCAGACAACGTCTAAAACAGAGCCAGAAGCTGAATCCAAGCCTGCAGCAATTGAGCCTGCTAAAGCTCCTGCTCAAAGTGCCACAAACTCCAGCAAAGAGGTTAAAGCGCCAGCTGCCACTCCGGCTCCTGCTGCCCCAGCAGCTAAAGCCATGCCGGCTAACGCTGCTAAAGCGACGATCGTCGAACCGACCGTCCGTGTAGATACCGCCATTCTTGATGAAATTATGAATATGGTCGGTGAATTAGTATTGGTGAGAAATCGTTTGGTCAGTCTTGAAACAACGACCGAAGATGAAGAGATTTCACGTGCAATTGCTAATCTTGCCATTGTGACGGGCGATCTTCAGGGGTCGGTAATGAAGACGCGTATGCAGCCAATCAAGAAAGTATTTGGTAAGTTTCCGCGTGTAGTGCGAGATTTAGCTCGCACCTTAGGCAAAAATATTAAACTTGAATTGGTTGGTGAAGATACTGATTTAGATAAAAATTTGGTTGAAGCTCTGGCAGATCCGCTCGTGCATTTAGTACGAAACTCGGTGGATCACGGTATTGAAATGCCCAATATACGCATGCAATCAGGCAAAGAAAAAGAAGGACGTATTTTACTTTCCGCTTCGCAAGAGGGGGATCATATCCTGCTTGTTATCGAAGATGATGGTGCAGGAATGGATGCTGAAAAATTAAAGCAAATTGCGATAAATAAAGGCATTTTAGATCAAGATACCGCTGAGCGTATGCCTGATAAAGAGGCATATACACTTATTTTTGCTCCCGGCTTTTCGACTAAAGTTGAAATTTCGGATATTTCAGGCCGTGGTGTCGGCATGGATGTAGTGAAAACCAGTATTACCAAGTTAAACGGCACTATTTCCATTGATTCAGCCATTGGTAAAGGTACGCGTTTAGAGATCAAAGTACCTTTAACTCTCGCTATATTACCGACATTGATGATAGTCGTTGGCGGACAAACCTTTGCACTACCATTAACGAATGTTAATGAAATCTTCCATTTAGATTTAAGTAAACAAAATATTGTTAATGGTCAACCTACAATTGTCATTCGTGACCGCGCTATACCTCTGTTTTATCTGAGTAAATGGTTAGCTCCAAAATCAGCATCTGCATTAGAAACAAAGAAAGAGGGGCATGTGGTGATTGTTCAGTTAGGTGTTCAGCAAGTTGCATTTGTTGTTGATGCGTTACTCGGGCAGGAAGAAGTCGTTATTAAAGCACTGGATCGTTTGTTAACGGGGACACCGGGTATGGCTGGAGCGACGATTACTAGCGATGGTGGTATTGCACTTATTCTTGATATACCAAGCCTACTGAAACATTACGTATAAAAATAGGATCCAATATGGTGATCAAAGTATTAGTTGTTGATGATTCAAGTTTTTTTCGTCGAAGAGTAAGTGAGATCATTAACAATTCACCTGCATTAGAGGTGATTGGAACTGCAAATAATGGTTTAGAAGCGGTAGAGATGGTCGCGAAATTAAAACCTGATGTTGTCACCATGGATATAGAAATGCCGGTGATGGATGGTATTACCGCCGTAAAAAAAATAATGGCATCAAATCCGGTGCCAATTTTAATGTTTTCATCGCTGACCCATCAAGGTGCTAGTGCTACGTTGGATGCACTAGAAGCCGGTGCAGCAGATTTTTTACCGAAAAAATTTGAAGATATCGCGCGTGATAAAGAGGAAGCAATAACACTGCTTCAACAGCGTATTAAAGCAATCGCGAGTAAACGAGTTCATCGAGTTATAACACCAACCACACAACCTACAATAACGAAAACGACCAGTCGAGCGCCTAGTGCGACCTTGACTGCGCTACAAAAATTGAACAATAGACGAGCAGAAAGTACAGCGACTTCAGCCGCTAAACCTCTCTCAACACTAACGAACAGGAATGTGACCAGTGCCCCTTCCCGACATGCGGTTTTTAAAGCGTCGGGTAAATCCTACGATATATTGGCTATTGGTACTTCAACTGGTGGTCCTGTGGCGTTACAAACTATTTTAACGGAGTTACCCGCGGATTTTAAATTACCCATTGTTTTAATTCAGCATATGCCTGGTACCTTCACTAAAGCCTTTGCTGATCGTTTAAATGGTGTTTGTAAAATTAATGTAAAAGAGGCAAGTGATGGGGATAAGCTGCTTCCTGGTTGTGCATATTTAGCACCTGGTGGAAAGCAGATGTTAATAGATGGGCGTCCTGGTAATGCTTCCATCCGTATTCATGAAGGCAGCGATAAACTAAACTATAAACCTAGTGTCGATATTACATTCGCATCATTATCAAAAAGTTATGGTGGAAAGGTGCTTGCGGTTGTGCTTACTGGAATGGGAGCAGATGGCCGTGAGGGGGCGCGTATGCTTAAGGAAAAAGGAGCCGTTATTTGGGCACAAGATGAAGCCAGTTGCGTGGTGTATGGCATGCCTCAAGCGGTTTTTAAAGCCGGATATACATCGTATTCATTACCGCTAGATCAGATAGCTAAATCGATTAATATTGAATTACGACATGAATAAGCTCGCTCTATTTGGTTTTTTTATTATTATTTCTAGCTTACTGATTGCACAAAGCTATCACGGTGCATCGATACAAGGAATTCTGGACTTACCTGCTTTTCTCATTGTCTTTGGTGGCACCTTAGGAGCTATTTTAATACAAACTTCCTCTAAGCAGTTTTTAGATGCATTGAAATTATTGCCAAAAATATTTTTAGCGCCTTCCTCCTCTCTTATTGAACAATCACTAAAGATCAAAGAGTGGTCACATAAATCGAGATTGCATGGTTTATTAAGTTTAGAGCAAGCCAATGATAATAGCTTAGATCCCTTTACCGATAAGGGCATAGCAATGATAGTCGATGGTAGCGATCCGATTGCATTGCAAGATGTTTTACAGCATGACATTGATCTTGAGTGCGAACATCAGGAACGTAGTGCACAAATCTTTGAGTCAATGGGAGGATATAGCCCGACTATCGGGATCATCGGTGCGGTACTCGGTTTGATTCAAGCGATGAGTTTTTTAGATGAACCTGAAAAATTAGGGAATGGCATTGCCATTGCATTTGTTGCAACTATTTATGGTGTTGGGTTTGCTAATTTTATCTACTTACCTATTGCCAATAAAATCCGTTTACATTATCGACATATTGCACTTTACAAAGAGATGACTTTAGTGGGATTAATTGCGATTTCCCATGGTGAAAATAGCCTATTACTTGAACGTCGCTTAGACAGTTATCTCAATAGAGCCGCCTATTAATGGGATTTCGGCCTCGCAGAAGATTGCATGCACATGGCGGCAATGACCTAAATCGTTGGACCGTCTCCTTTGCTGATTTCATGACATTAATGTTTGCTGTTTTTGTCGTTTTGTATTCAGTATCTTCAACTGAAGAAGATAAATACAAAGAGGTGATGCAAAGTATTCAGGAGGCGAGTAAATTACTCAATAATGCAATTTTAAGCAGTAATGATGCAGGGATTCTCGATAAGCAGAGTAATAATATATTAGAAGATAGTGGACCTGCTCTGCTTTCAGAGCATCGATATCAACAAGCTGAAAATGAATTGTCAGCGGTAGATGATCTTAAAGAAGGGGTAGAGCTGAAACAGTTAAAGACTGAGCTGGAGAATTTATTTTCAGCGGAATTAGATAATGAATTGCTAGTTATTAAGGATGATGGTGATTGGTTAACTTTAGAGTTTGCCGGGCAAATGTTATTTGCAGGCGGAAGTCATACACTACTTATATCAGCAAATGAATTGCTAAAAGCATTGGCGAAAAGTATACAACCGATTGATAATTTAATCCGAGTCCGTGGTTATGCCGATCAAACAAAGGTCTCCAATGAGATCTACTTTTCAAATTGGGAACTCTCTGCTTTTCGGGCATTTAGTGTATTACATGAATTAGCTAATTTAGGCATCGATCCACAAAGAATGGCCGTCGAAGCTTATGGTTCATACAGTCCAATTTATCATTCTGATGGTAGCGTTAATAATTTAGCGAGCCGAAGAGTTGTTCTGGCAATTTCACGTTACTCAATGGTTAAACAACCCAGCATAGAGTTGGCCAAGCCTATCGTTAAAACGGTCTCTGAGTCGGTGGCAACGCAAAAGCCAGACTTAGAGACGATGCAAGAATTGCATTTACCTGATGGCAGATTAATTTTCACAACAAGGCAGGAATAACGTTGTTTATTTGGACTGTAGCAAATCAAAAAGGTGGAGTCGGTAAAACGACCACTGCCATATCATTAGCGGGATTACTTGCTCAACGAGGTTATCGAGTTTTATTAATAGATACCGATCCACAGGCATCTTTAACTTGTTATTTGCAATTTGACCCTGAACAACTGCCTGTTAGTTTATTTGACCTCTTTGTTGAGCCTGCTGAAACGAAGGAAGAGCTGGCACAGGTTATTCTACCAACGGATTTACAAAACATCTCCTTAATTCCTGCATCGATGGCGTTATCAACCCTTGACCGTATGGTTGGAGGTCAAGATGGTATGGGGCTATTTATTAAAAAACAGCTAACCTTAGTCGAAGATGAGTATGATTTTGTTTTAATTGACTGCCCTCCTGTATTAGGGATAATGATGGTTAATGCACTTGCAGCCTGTGAAAAACTATTAGTGCCAGTGCAGACTGATTTTCTTGCATTGAAGGGGTTAGAGCAGATGATCAAAACGTTAGATATTATACAAAAATCCCACGCTGAAAATTTTGATTTTTGTATTATTCCAACCCTGTACGATAAACGTACGCGTGCATCTATCAATGCACTTGAGGTATTATTAGCAAGTTATGCCGATAAGGTATGGAGTGGTGTTATTCCCGTTGATACAAAATTTAGAGATGCAAGTTTAGATCACCTCCCCATCTCTATCTATTCACGTGATTGTCGCGGTACCATCGCCTATGAAGCTCTACTCAATGATTTAATGACAACAGAGAAATAAATGAAAAATCATAATGATCAAGCGATGGCGAACTATTTTTCGTCAATGTTATCTGAAAAAAACACTAAGCCAACGGCAACAGAAAAATCCGTTGATGTGATTGATTAGAACCTTTTCAAGAGCCTGTTCATTCATTGCCCGAGACATTGGTTTTTTCCCCATTGCCAGACTCATCGGAAGTTTCGGAATCATCGAAGTTATTAGAAAGTATCGATATTGTTGCTACGCCTGAATTAACTGAAACGATTGATATTAGTGGAGCTGAATTTGCTGATGAGTGGCAGCAACTTTCTATTGCCAATGAATTTCAAGTGTTATTTTTTGAATTAGCCGGATTGACCTTTGCAATCCCGTTAACTGACCTCGGTGGTATCCATAAATTAGACCGATCTCTGAATTCTTTACTTGGGAAGCCCGATTGGTTTGCTGGTGTGATGACACACAACGAATCATTGTTTAATATTGTCGATACAGCTAAATGGGTGAATCCAACACTTTCTTCGGAAACACTCAATTATAGCCATTATGTTTTATTAGGTTCAACGGAGTGGGGACTCTCCTGTGAAAAATTGTTAGGAACGGAAACGTTAACGAAAGAGCAAATTAAGTGGCGTAGTTTGCAGGCAGAAGACCTTGGCTAGCAGGGATGGTGAAGGATAAAATGTGTGCGTTGTTACATGCCGAAGAGCTCGTTAAACTATTAAATAGTGGTATGAATATTCACAGTAATAAATAGTGTTCAATGGACTTAAAAAAACACTAAGATTACTTTAATTAATATATAAGTAGGGAACCTTATGCAAAACAATGATAAAAAAATCGTGAAATCTGTAGATGATGAAGTCTTTCAAAGAGTAACTTTTCAACTTGAAAATGAAACCTATGGCGTCAATGTAATGCAGGTACAAGAAATTTTGCGTTATAGTGAAATTGCTGCGGTGCCCGGTGCGCCTAGTTATGTACTCGGTATTATTAATTTACGTGGTAATGTTGTCACGGTAATTGATACTCGTTCCCGCTTTGGTTTAATGCCTGCTGAAATTACAGATAATACCCGTATTGTTATTATCGAAGCTGAAAAACAGGTAATTGGTATTTTGGTCGATAGCGTTGCCGAAGTTGTTTACCTTAAGAAATCTGAGATAGAAGATGCGCCGCATGTCGGCACCGCTGAGAGTGCACAATTTATTCAGGGGGTAAGTAATCGAGGAGATGGTTTACTTATTCTGGTCGATTTGAATAAGCTGCTCTCTGAAGATGAGTGGGATGAATTAAATTTATTATAAGTTGAGTAAATAATGCTCTTATCCTATATCCCTTGGATTGCTTTGTTGCTATCTATTATTTTATTTGTTGTAAATTATCTATTCATAAAAAAACAACAACTTAAAATTAATGAATTACAGTCACTTGTTGAATCTCTTACGAGCAATAACGCGTCTTTTAAAAGACAGTTTACGGAAGCGCATGCGGTCAGTTTAGGGATGGGGAAGAAAATACAAAAATTTGAAAAAATGGTAAAACAAATTCAAGAAAATCATTCCAATTTAGTTGCACAAGCGCCTGAAAATAGGCTTTATACTCGAGCCATGAAAATGGTTGAGCTTGGTGCATCAATTGATGAATTGATGGTTGAATGTGAATTACCCAGAGCTGAAGCTGAATTGTTACTTAACTTGCATAAGAAGTAGGGATTTATTTTATTATTAACGAGCGCATGCCACAGGCAATGTGAATTGAGAAAAGTATGCGCTTGTATATTCCACTCTATTCCTCAGATAAAATCGCTGTGTTAACATTCTTATTTTTGCAACCTGCATCATTACGTTTTCATATTGCACATTTTTAATATTAGGTAGCTGGTATGCTTCATTGTAACAATTTAACCTGCGTGCGTGAAAATAGAGTTTTGTTTCAAAATTTTAATTTGATAGTCAAACCGGGTGATATTGTCCAAATAGAAGGCCCTAATGGGGTTGGAAAGACCTCTCTATTTCGTTTGTTAGTTGGATTGGCTCAGCCCTATTGTGGTGATATTTCTTGGCAAAATGAGAGTATCGCCTCAGATCGTGATGTTTTTCATCGACAATTATTGTTCCTTGGCCATAAATCGGGCGTAAAACCCGAACTGACAGCATTGGAAAATTTACAGTTTTTTCAAAACATGCATCCGGCTAAGGGAAGTTTTAATCTTTGCAGCGTATTAGCTAAGGTTGGCCTAGCGGGCTATGAAGATATACCAACATCACAGCTTTCAGCCGGGCAACAGCGTCGAGTTGCTTTAGCGCGTTTATGGATTAATGATTGTCCGTTATGGATTCTTGATGAACCTTTTACTGCAATTGATAAATCTGGCATTGCTGTATTGGAGGAACTTTTTATTGAGCATGCCAAAAAAGGGGGAATGTTGTTATTGACTACCCATCAAGATTTATCGATTGATAAAAAATTACTGAGAAAAGTGACCTTAGAAAAATCACTGAGTGACATTTATGTTTAGTGCTTTTGTGCAAATTGTTAGTAAAGAATTGAAGGGCGCATTTCGTCGTCAAAGTGATATTTTAAATCCGATTTGGTTTTTTGTTATTGTGGTGACCCTCTTTCCATTAGCGATTGGTAGTGAGCCCACTTTACTTAAACGTATTGCTCCCGGCATTATTTGGGTTGCTGCGTTATTGTCAGCATTACTCTCCTTTGAGCGGCTTTTTAAAGATGACTTCATTGATGGGAGTCTAGAGCAGTTAATGCTGACTGGTTACCCTTTACCTTGGTTGGTTAGTGCCAAGGTATTTGCGCACTGGTTGTTAACAGGTGTCCCAATTCTGTTGGTTTCACCCTTGTTAGCGATTTTTTTAGCGCTGGATATGCGCACTTATTACGCGTTATTTTTAACCCTTTTAATTGCGACCCCTATCTTGAGTTTACTCGGCGCGATTGGTGTTGCATTAACGGTAGGGTTACGTAAAGGGGGGGTATTATTAAGTCTCATCATGTTACCCTTAAGTATCCCAATTTTAATTTTTTCAACGATGGCGGTTGATGCGGCAGCTTATGGACAATCTTATTTAGGATTCTTAGCACTTTTAGCTGCTATGTTAGTGGCTTCAATTACATTGGCTCCTTTTGCTATTGCGGCCTCATTGCGCGTTAGTCTTAGTTAATTTTTTATAGTAGAGATAGATTATGTGGAAATGGTTACACCCCTACGCAAAACCTGAAAAAAGCTATCAATTAGCAGGTACGTTATTACCTTGGTTTGTTGTCGTAACTGTTGTTACATTTATTATTGGTATGGTATGGGGGTTATTATTCGCACCGCCAGATTATCAACAAGGGGATAGTTTTCGTATTATCTATATTCATGTCCCTGCTGCTATGATGGCGATGGCGGCATACTCAACAATGGCTATTGCTGCATTTGTCGCACTTGTTTGGCAAATTCGTTTAGCGGAAATGAGTGTTGCTGCAACTGCTCCCGTTGGTGCTGTTTTTACTTTCATTGCTTTATTCACCGGAGCTGCATGGGGGAAACCGATGTGGGGAACTTGGTGGGTATGGGATGCAAGGTTAACCTCTGAGCTAATTTTGTTATTTGTCTATCTTGGTATTATCGCGCTTTACAATGCATTCTCAGATAAAGCCTTAGCGGGGCGTGCGGCTGCCATTTTAACGCTTGTCGGCGTGATTAACTTGCCCATCATCCATTACTCAGTTGTGTGGTGGAATACGTTGCATCAAGGGGCAACAATTAGTAAATTTGAGAAGCCATCAATGGCCCCTGAAATGCTTTGGCCTTTGCTTATCATGATTATTGCTTTTGCTGCCTTTCTAGGTTCACTGAGTTTAATGCGTTTTCGTAATGAGATATTATCGCGAGAGAGTCACCGGCCTTGGGTGATTGCATTATTAACCAAACCGTCTGTGAATGTTTCAAAAGAGGGGTGTTAACAATGGCATTTTCTTCAATCAGTGATTTTTTTGCGATGGGCGGATACGCTTTTTATGTATGGTTGGCCTATGGCATCTCCTTTTTGGCGTTGCTTGTTTTGATCATTAATACCAGAGCGAAAAAAAAGAAAATATTAGTAACCGTTAAACAGCGTTTGTTACGGCAACAACGTATTAAAGATGCACAAAATGTAGAAGGCTCATTATGAATCCTAGGCGCAAAAAACGACTCTTAATTACTACCTCATTAATATTGGGATTATCGATAGCATTAGGATTAGTGTTATTTGCTTTGCAGCAAAATATCGATCTTTTTTATACACCGACAGAGGTGATACAAGGTAAAAAGGAAACCGGTGTTAAACCTGTTGTTGGGCAGACATTACGTGTTGGGGGAATGGTTGTACCGGGCAGTGTAAGGCGAGATCCTGATAGTTTAAAAGTGAGTTTTGATCTACTTGATAATGGGGGCGGGACGGTCACCATTTTCTTTGATGGTATTTTACCGGATCTTTTTCGCGAGGGGCAGGGGATTGTGGCGCAAGGTGAGTTAACCGCTGCGACAGAAATTTATGCCTTTGAAGTGCTTGCAAAACATGATGAAGAATATATGCCGCCTGATGTTGCCGATGCGCTTAAGGGCATGGAACATTTAAAAGTAAATAATAATTAAAGGACTGTTCAATGCTTGCTGAAATTGGTCAATTTTCATTAGCTATAGCCTGTATGTTAGCGTTATTGCAAACTGTTTATCCCCTTTATGGGTTGTATGCTAACCAGCCAAGTGCTATTGCATCTGCTAAAATATTGACGATTTTACAGTTTATATTTGTTTTTTTGGCCTTCATCATTTTAAGTTATTTATTCCTTGATAATGACTTTAGTGTTGCCTATATCGCGAATAATTCCAACTCATCACTGCCTTGGTATTTTCGCTTGTCAGCAGTTTGGGGAGCCCATGAAGGGTCACTATTGCTTTGGGTCTTTTTACTTGCACTGTGGAGTATGGCCGTTGCGGTATTGAGCAAAGCACTTCCCGTCGAGTCAATTGCGCGCGTCTTAGCTATATTAGGATTGATTTCATTAGGATTCTATCTTTTCGTTATCTTAACTTCCAACCCGTTTTTACGTACCTTGCCTTATTTTCCAGTAGATGGTCGAGACCTTAATCCTCTCTTACAAGATGTTGGTTTGATTATTCATCCCCCTATGCTGTATATGGGCTACGTTGGCTTTTCCGTGGCCTTTGCCTTTGCCATTGCGGCTCTATTAGAGGGGCGTCTTGATAGTGCTTGGGCAAAGTGGTCGCGCCCCTGGACAATGACTGCGTGGGTATTTCTTACCGTAGGCATTGCGCTTGGAAGTTGGTGGGCCTATGCAGAGCTTGGTTGGGGAGGATGGTGGTTTTGGGATCCCGTTGAAAATGCTTCATTTATGCCTTGGATTGCAGGCACTGCATTAATTCATTCCTTAGCCGTCAGTGAAAAACGTGGTGTCTTTAAGTCCTGGACTGTTTTACTCGCTATCAGTGCTTTCTCATTAAGTTTGTTGGGTACCTTTTTAGTGCGCTCTGGTGTTTTAGTTTCAGTACACGCTTTTGCCAGTGATCCCGCGAGAGGGTTGTTTATTTTGGCATTCCTTATTCTCGTTATTGGTGGCTCACTATTACTCTATATCATTCAAGCATCTAAGGTAAAAAGTCGAGGTAAATTCTCACTCTGCTCGCGTGAGAGTTGGTTACTTATTAATAATATTTTTTTAATTGCCGCCTTGATAGTCGTACTTTTGGGAACGCTATTACCTCTTGTTCATAAGGAGATAGGTTTGGGTAGCATCTCCATTGGCGAACCCTTTTTTAATCGTATCTTTACCGTACTTGTGGTGCCATTTTCCTTGTTTTTGGGAGTTGGCCCGTTGATGCGTTGGAAACGTCAAAATATGGCTGAACTATTCGCACCATTAGCTATCTCATTAGTTGCTAGTGTCGTTTTCACCTTAATATTTTTATTCCAATTCGCCTCGCATTTTACTTGGTTGGCCGTGTTAGGTGTTTTTCTTGGTTTTTGGATATTATCGACCACGTTCAGTGAGCTTTATTTGCGCTCAACGCATCGTTTTTCTCTTGTAAAAGGGTTTATGAAATTAGGTAATAGCCATTGGGCGATGAGCTTAGGCCATGCAGGTTTTGCGGTGTTAATTATCGGTATCACGATGACGCAAAATTACTCCATTGAACGAGATGTTAAATTAGCCGTTGGTGAGAATATTGCTTTTGAACACTATCATTTTCATTTTGATGCGCTCGAAGCGTTACAAGGTAGTAATTATAAGGGCACAGTTGGTGTGTTTACCGTATATAAAGAGGCCAATGTGATTGCCACACTGCGCGCTGAAAAACGCTTTTATACTGTACAAAGAATGCCAATGACGGAAGCTGCGATTGATGCCGGTATTACTCGTGATTTGTATATTGCAATGGGTGAAGCCTTACCCGATGGTGCATGGGCGGTGCGTATTTATTACAAACCGTTTATTCGTTGGATTTGGTTTGGGCCACTACTAATGGCATTGGCGGGTGTATTGATGATCATTGACCGTCGTTACCGCGTTAAAAAAACAATAAATGCTCTACAGGAAGCTGCATAATATGGCTAAAAATCGTACCCTATTGGCTTTGTCGATCCCTTTAATTATTTTTGTTATTGTCTGTTATTTTCTTTTTAAGGGCTTATATTCTGACCCGCGTAAATTAGATTCAGCATTAATTGGGCAACCCGTCCCTGAGTTTACCCTGCAGGATATTTATAGCCCGGAAAAACAGTACGATTGATCAATTTTTACAGAGCAAAAATTGTTACTTAATGTATGGGCAACTTGGTGTCCTACTTGTTATGCCGAACATCAATTTTTAAACCAATTGGCTGGGCAGGGGGTTTATATTGTTGGTATGAATTATAAAGATCAACGCCCCAAAGCGATTAAGTGGCTCACAGATTTACATGACCCTTATAAAGTTAGTCTGTTTGATGAAAATGGCATGCTTGGTTTAGATCTTGGTGTTTATGGTGCGCCAGAGACCTTTTTTATTGATAGCAAAGGCATTATTCAATACCGTCATGTTGGTGATTTGAATGCTCAAATCTGGGAAAATGAACTCTCCGCTATTTTTGCCAAAATGGAATAATCTATGAATCAATTACTTTTCTCCCCTGTGCGCCAACTACTCATGTTACTGTGCTGTATAACGGCCGTTAGTAGTGCAAATGCAATCGATAGTTTTGAGTTTGATAATCCACAACAAGAACAGCTTTTTTTGGATTTAAGTAAACAATTACGTTGCCCAAAATGTCAGAATCAGAATATTTCAGACTCTAACGCGGAGCTTGCGAAGGATTTACGTAATAAAACCTATGAGCTAGTGAAACAGGGTAAGAGTGAAGAACAGGTTATTGATTATATGGTGGCTCGTTTTGGTAACTTTGTTCGTTATGATCCGCCAATGACCCCGGCAACTATCTTTTTATGGTTAGGGCCGCTTATTTTTATTGTGCTGGGCTTTTATATTCTATATCGACAAATTAACAGCCAGAATAAAACTGACGACCCTTTAAATAATAACGATGCTAAACGGTTACAAACCCTACTTGGTAAAAATAAACAGTCAGAAAAAAACGTAAAACAGGGAAATCAATGATGATCATACAATTTTTTCTAGGCATTATCTTATTGCTAATTATCGCCTGTACGCTGTTTATGCTTCCTTTCATTAGGAAAAGCGCGAATCAATCTAAAAATAGTAATACAGCCGCGCGTAACCAACTTAATCGTGACCTATATGAGACAAGGTTAGCGGAGTTAGAAAACGATGAATCACAGGGAATTATAGTTGATAAAGATAAAATAATTGAAGAATTGCAATACAATTTACTCGATGATGTTATCGATGCAGATCAGAAAAAGAGTGCTAAAAAAAGTAAATTTATCTGGTTACCTGGTCTATTCATATTATTAGCAGGTAGTATTAGTCTCTATTCTTCGGTTGGTGGATACCAGCAGTTAAGCCATTGGGATAATGTACTACAGCGTTATCCCGCATTAAAGAATAAACTTTTTAATGATAAAAACAGCCGCCCGAGTGAACAAGATTTAAAAGATATCATGCTCGGTTTACGTACACACCTTAGCGTACAAGCCAATGATGCCGATGGTTGGTTATTATATACACGCTTAGCGATGTTTTTTAAAGATGCAGACTCTGCTTTGGATGCAGCGCAAAAAGCGTATCTGTTAAATCCCCAATCGTTAGATGCAAAACTAACTTTTATAGAGCTTAAAATGCAAGGTGATGAATATTCACAGCAGCAAGCTGAGTTGATGTTAAAAAATATATTAGCGACTTATCCCGACCTGATTGAAGCTTGGTCAATGTATGCTTTTATTGCCCTTGAAAAACAGGACTTCAATGAAGCTAAAGTGCGTTGGGAAAAAATGTTGACCTTGGTGGATGCTGGTTCTGAACAGGAAAAAATATTACATGACAGCATTGCCTATGCCAATACTCAGTTGCAGGTTCAACAGGCACGCAGTGAGCAAATGCAAATCATAGCACCATCGGAACATGCGTTAACCACTAACAAGGTGGTTGCGATTGGTCAAGCGTATCAGGTAACTATTAATATTAGTGAATCGGTTAATCTTCCTGAAGGTGGCTCTTTATTTGTTTTTGCGCAATTACCTGCTGGTCCAAAAATGCCTATTGCAGCAGTAAAATTGCCACTTAACCTGTTTCCAATTAAGGTTGAATTATCCGATGCGAATGCAATGACTGCTGGCATGAAATTAAGTGATTACCCGGAGTTTATTATTAAGGCGCGTATAACCACGGATGAAAATGCGACTTCTGGCAAGTGGCAGGGACAAAGTGAAGTGGTGGAACGGGATAGTCAAAACGAGGTTAAAATTGTTATTGATGAAGCTTTATAATATGGCTGATTTATTATAATTATTTGGTGTATGACCGTTTTATATCTATAATCGGTTTATCTATCTTTATAATAACTGAATGAATTTATGAGACTATTTTTTATCTTGTGTGTCTGTTTTATCCAACCAGTTGCAGCGCAAACGATAAACCCAGCAACGGATCCTGAGTATAAAATGAGCGATCCCATTGAACCGATTAACCGTGTTTTTTGGGATTTTAACTATAAAATACTCGATCCTTATATCTACAAACCAACCACCGAAACCTACGTTGATTGGGTCCCTACAACGGGCAGAAAATCAATCAACAACTTTGTTGCCAACTTTTCAGAACCTTCGACAGTCATTAATAATTTATTGCAGTTAGAGTTTGAGCACGGTGGTAAAGCATTATTCCGTTTTGTTGTTAATACGACACTGGGTGTCTTGGGTTTTTTTGATGTCGCCGATGAGTTTGGCGTGCCTCGACGTCGTGAAAGTTTTTCCAATGTATTGGGACGTTGGTCTGTTCCCAATGGACCCTATTTAATGTTGCCCGTATTGGGACCTAGCAGCCCGAGGAAATTAGTGGGTAACTTTGTCGATGGGTTGTATTTTCCGATGAGTTATATCAGTTTTTGGGATCGGGTCGCTTTGTTAGCCCTCGATGGTCTAGATAAGCGTGAGCAATTGTTAGGGCAAGAGACGCTATTAGAGCAATCGTTAGATCCTTACCTTTTTGTTAAAGAAGCTTATATTCAATATGAAGCATTTAAGTTTTATTCTGGTGATGCTAATGCCAAAATCGAATTTATTATGAAAACAGACTCGCCAGAGAGAACAGGACAACCTGATCCCAATTTAGATAGCTATATGGATGAAATTGATTAAACATAATTATGAGGAATTAACTGGTGGCAACAACAAATATCATTACCATTGATGGGCCAAGCGGTTCAGGAAAAGGCACGGTTTGTCATATTCTTGCTAAAAAACTACAGTGGAACCTACTTGATAGTGGCGCATTATATCGGGTTTTAGCTTTTGCGGCATTGCAGCAAAAAATAGATTTAAAGGATCACCAGACGCTGGTTAAATTAGCGCTAGATTTACAAGTTTCTTTCCAATCGAATGGTGTTGGTGTGGATACACTGCTATCTGGTAACAATATCGGTGATCAATTACGTACTGAAATTGTTGCCGATGCTGCATCGCAAATTGCATCAATTGAAGTCGTTAGAGATGCATTATTGGCTCGCCAAAAAGCATTTTATCAAAAGCCCGGCTTAATAGCCGATGGACGCGATATGGGGACGGTCGTTTTTCCTGATGCCACAGTGAAAGTATTCTTAGATGCAAGTGCAGAAGAGCGAGCACAACGTCGTTTTAATCAGTTGCAAGAGAAAGGCTTTAGTGTTAGCATTGCGCAAATTTTAAGCGAGATAAAAGAGCGAGATTTTCGTGATCGAAATCGCACTGTAGCGCCTTTACGGCCCGCAGAAGATGCATTTGTTATCGATTCAACTTGTTTGACTATCGATGAAGTGGTCGAGCAAATTCTTAATCTTGTCGCGCATAAATTAAATTTGTAGAAAATAATTTTCTGCTTTTAAAACACCACCTTATGGATAAAGTGGTTATCTTCCTCAGCCTCCCTTACTAATGGATTGTAAGTGGTTGTATAATAAATAAGTGTGAATAAATAGATGATGGAATCTTTTGCTGAACTGTTTGAAGAATCTCTTCAACAAGTAGAAACTCGCCCTGGTACGATTGTTAAAGGTACAATTGTTGGTATTCGTAATAACCTAGTATTCGTTGATGCGGGTCTTAAATCTGAAGCTGCAATTCCAGCTGAAGAGTTCAAGAATGCTGCTGGCGAACTAGAAGTTGCTATTGGCGATGTTGTAGATGTAGCGTTAGACGCGGTTGAAGATGGTTTCGGTGAAACTAAACTTTCTCGTGAAAAAGCGAAACGTCATGAAGCTTGGATCCAACTAGAGAAAGCTTACGAAGACCAAGAAACTGTTATCGGTGTTATCAACGGTAAAGTTAAAGGTGGTTTTACTGTTGAATTAAACGGTATCCGTGCTTTCCTACCTGGTTCATTAGTTGACGTACGTCCAGTACGTGACACTGCTCACCTTGAAAACAAAGATATTGAATTCAAAGTGATTAAACTTGACCAAAAACGTAACAACGTTGTTGTATCTCGTCGTGCTGTTATTGAAACAGAAAACAGTGCTGAACGTGATGAGTTACTTGAGAACCTTCAAGAAGGTCAAGATGTTAAAGGTATCGTTAAAAACCTAACTGACTACGGCGCGTTCGTAGATTTAGGTGGTGTTGACGGTCTACTTCATATCACAGATATGGCTTGGAAACGTGTTAAACACCCAAGTGAAATTGTTAATGTTGGTGATGAAATCAACGTTAAAGTACTTAAATATGATTGTGATCGTACTCGTGTATCACTTGGTCTTAAACAACTTGGTGAAGATCCATGGGTAGCAATTGCTAAGCGTTACCCTGAATCAACTCGTTTAACTGGTAAAGTGACTAACTTAACTGATTACGGTTGTTTCGTTGAGATCGAAGAAGGCGTTGAAGGTCTTGTTCACGTATCTGAAATGGATTGGACTAACAAAAATATCCACCCATCTAAAGTTGTAAATCTTGGTGATACAGCTGAAGTTATGGTATTGGATATTGATGAAGATCGTCGTCGTATCTCTTTAGGTCTTAAACAGTGTAAACCAAATCCATGGGAAGAGTTCTCTTCAACTCATGATAAAGGCCAAAAAGTATCAGGTAAAATCAAATCTATTACAGATTTCGGTATCTTCATTGGTCTAGATGGCAACATCGATGGTTTAGTACACCTTTCAGACATCAGCTGGGAAGTTGAAGGCGAAAAAGCTGTATTAGACTACAAAAAAGGCGACGAAATCGAAGCTGTAGTTCTACAAGTTGATCCTGAGCGTGAGCGTATCTCTTTAGGAATCAAACAAATAGCTATTGACCCGTTCAATAATTATTTAGCAGAATTCAAGAAAGGGTCTATTGTTACAGGTACTATTTCTGAAGTTGATGCTAAAGGAGCTACTGTTGCTCTTGCTGATGGTGTTGAAGGTTATATCCGTGTTGCTGATATTTCACGTGATCGTATCGAAGATGCATCTACAGAGCTAAAAGCTGGTGAATCAGTTGAAGCTAAATTCGTTGGTGTTGATCGTAAAAACCGCGTAATTAGCCTTTCTATCAAAGCGAAAGATGAAGCTGATGAGAAAGAAGCAATTGATACATTGAAGCAACAAGACGAAGCAAGCATGGGTAATGCAATGCTTGACGCGTTTAATGCTGCTAAAGGCAAATAATTTTACTCATTCCTTTAATGAATAGTTATTGGATTTAGTATTAATTTGACGTCAGTTTTCTGGCGTCATTATTTGTATTAACTGGTGTCGCTTTACTGTTTTCATTTATGAAATTGAGGTGAGTTATGACTAAGTCAGATTTAATAGAAAGACTAACCAGCAAACATTTTCAGTTGTCTGTTAAAGAAGTTGAAGAGAGTGTAAAAGAGATATTATCATTAATGACCAATTCATTGGCGAGTGCTGAGCGAATTGAAGTCAGAGGTTTTGGTAGCTTTTCATTACACTTTAGAGCTCCACGTATTGGCCGAAATCCGAAAACGGGTGATAAAGTTGAATTAGGTGGTAAGTTCGTTCCTGACTTCAAGCCAGGCAAAGCGCTTCGAGAGCGCGTTAATGTTTGATGCTTTTGCAAGTAACGACAATGGTGCTTTATAGCACCATTTTTTTTGCCTTGAAATTATTAATGGAGTTACCTCTCATTTTAACAACCATTAATGAGTCGATAATTATAGGATTTTATTACCGCCCCCCCATCACTTATAATCATGACACACCCGATTGATTTTTGTATTTTCAATGGTAACGGGTATATTCCCAATGGCATTTATAATACACTGATAGCAATCTCATTTTTATAGGTATAATTATGAAACGATTTTTGACTTTGCTTGTCGCAGTACTGTTTTTTATTATCGCGGTTGTGCTTGGCTTAAAAAACCAAGATATGGTTAATGTGAATTACATTGTGGCACAAAGTGACATGCATTTATCCACGCTATTAGCCATTACCTTTACAGTTGGTTTTGCTATTGCAGCCATTTCCATGGGCTGGCTTTATTTGCAACTGAAAGTGAAAAATAGGCTTTTACGTCGCGCTAATAATAAGCAACGTAAAGAGTTAGATAAATTACTTTCTCAGCCAGTCACCAATAAGGATTAAATTTCAGTGCAAGAAATTTTCTTTCTTTTACTTCCTGTTGCTGCCTTTTATGGCTGGTATATGGGGGTGCGCAGTGTGCACCAAAAAAATCAGAAGAAAGGTAATAAACTTAGCCGAGATTATGTCCAAGGTCTCAACTTTCTTTTGAATGAGCAACCCGATAAAGCGGTTGACCATTTTATTGCACTGCTTGAAGTTGACAGTGAAACTATTGAAACACATCTTGCCTTAGGTAACTTATTTCGGCAACGCGGTGAGGTTGATCGCGCTATTCGTATTCATCAAAATTTAATAGCACGCCCCAGTTTAACGCGTGAACAAAGAGATTTAGCATTACTACAATTGGGTAAAGATTTTTACCAATCAGGGCTATTAGACCGTAGTGAAGATATATTTAGTAAACTTAAAGAATCCCCTGATTATCACCAAATAGCCCTAGAAAACTTACTACAGATTTACCAGCAGCTAAAAGATTGGAAGGAAGCCGTTGCTGTTACTGAGAGCCTGCACAAGCAGTCCAAAGGGAAAACTAAACGTAGAACGTTATCTTATCTCTATTGCAGCCTAGCGGAACAACTTAATCAACCTGTTGATGAAAAGCAGAAGATCAAAATTTACCAAAAAGCATTAGCTGTATGGCCTAGTTGTGTACGTGCCAATATTGCTTTAAGTGATTATTATACGCAAAAGGGAATGCCAGAAAAGGCACTTGCTATTTTGGAGTTGATACCTGAACTTGATATCGATTTTACGGAAGTCATTTTAGATAAATTATTAGCATTGCATGAGCAACTTGGTAGTGAACAAAGATTAATTGCTTATTTATATCGTATTGTGAGCCTTGGTGGTGGCGCTAGCGCCGTTATTATCTTAGCTAAACTAATAGAAAAACATCAAGGTATCGTCAAAGCACAGGCGTTTATGTTGCAGGAATTACGGCGTAATCCTACGATGAAAGGCTTTAACCACTTCATCACCTATCACTTACAACAGGCTCAATCGTCTAGTGAAAAAGAGAGCTTGAATTCATTACAACAATTAGTTTCTGAACAAATTAAATTACGCCCAAAATATCGCTGCCAGAAATGTGGCTATTCAAGCAAAAAATTATTTTGGCTTTGCCCCTCTTGTAGAAGTTGGGGGCGTATCAAGCCTATTCGAGGGTTAGATGGTGAGTAGGGGGCTTTTAGCGAAAATTCCGAGTTGAAAGTGCGAATTTAAGGGGCTAAACTGCGCGCTTTCGTTTTAAGATTTTACTGCAAAGATTATCGTAATAGATAAGATAGGTTGGCCTTTAGGGCATTAAGAATAGGAACAATAATGAGTCACATTACCGATCCAAAAGTTGTTATCGCATTAGATTATGATGATAGGCAAGCCGCATTAAATTTCATTAACCAACTTGATCCAAAAAGTTGTCGTCTTAAAATAGGTAAGGAGATGTTTACCCATTTTGGCCCTGATTTTGTGAAAGAAATTGTACAAAAAAACTTCGACGTTTTTCTGGATCTAAAATTTCATGATATTCCTAATACCGTTGCTAAAGCAGTGAAAGCCTCGGCAGATCTTGGAGTTTGGATGGTTAACGTTCATGCCAGTGGTGGACGACGTATGATGGAAGCGGCAAAAGCGATCCTTGAACCTTACGGTGACAAAGCGCCATTATTAATCGCAGTGACTGTTTTAACGAGTATGGATCAATCAGACTTAACTGAATTAGGTATTACCTTAACACCAGCCGAGCAAGTGAAGCGTCTTGCTATGTTAACCAAACAATCTGGCCTTGATGGGGTGGTTTGTTCTTCTCACGAAGCGCATGAGCTAAAAGAGTTATTAGGTGCGGAGTTTAAATTGATCACACCGGGCATTCGTCCAGAGGGAACTGATGCAGGCGATCAGCGTCGTATTATGACGCCTAAAGAGGCGATAAATGCAGGATCTGATTACTTGGTTATCGGCCGTCCAATTACACAATCGACTGATCCAGTGCAAGTATTAGCTGAGATAAATGCAACCTTGCATCAGGATAAGTAATGAAAAAGTTTGATATGAATAGATATAAAATGGAATTTATGGAGAAATTTGCCTTTGATTTCAAAGAGTGGATGTCTCCAGCCATTCGTGACTATTATTCATTATTTATCAAAAAAGCGCACAATAATCGTACCCAGCTACTTTCTTGGGTGAAAGAGTACTCAATTTTAAAAGATGGCCGTTCCGTTAGTGTCGAACAAAAGCCGGTGAACTTTCTCCCGAAGCAAGGGAGCTTTTTTTATTACTAAAAAGCAAGCTTGGAGAAGAGGTACATGTGGGAGATTGGCTAACAATTTCACAGCAGCGCATTGATCAATTCTCTGATGTCACTGAAGATCACCAGTGGCTGCATAATGACATTGAACGTGCGCAAAATGAGTCTCCTTTTAAAACGACTATTGCTCATGGATTTTTGACATTATCGTTATTGCCACGTTTAACCGATAGTGTTAACCCAGACAAACCGCTCTATGCTAATGCCAAAATGACGGTTAATTATGGCCTTAATCAAGTGCGTTTTCCTTACCCAGTTAAAGCAGGAAGTGTTGTTCGAGCCCATAGTCGATTAATTAAAGTCACCCCGATTAAAAGCGGCTTAGAAATTGAAAAAGAGATCTCCGTAGAAATCAAAAATACTCGCCGCCCAGGCTGTGTTGCGGTTTCTGTGGTGCGGGTTTATTTTTAGTATTCATTAAATGCGGGTCATTGCCCGCACGCTGTATCTCTTTTTCATCCCCCCTATAAAGTACTAAAAAATCTCCATTTACTCTAAAGTTATTTTCTTAATGGTCGATAAATAAAATATAAGTCATTGAATTTATGTTTAAATTTTGTGAATGTTAAATCAATAATATAAATTAGGGATAAATGGTAGTGGCTACAGTAAATACAAATGTAATGTCACTGAATGCACAACGCCAGCTAAGCAAATCACAAGCAACCAGTAACCAAGCCATGGAACGTTTATCTTCTGGTTTACGTATTAACAGTGCCAAAGATGATGCTGCAGGTCTTGCTATTTCGACTGGTATACAATCACAAGTTAAAGGTATTAACCAAGCGGTGCGTAACGCTAACGATGGAGTGTCGATGGCACAAACTGCTGAAGGGGCAATGGATGAAATGACCAACATCCTACAACGTATGCGTGAACTTTCTGTACAATCTGCCAATGATACTAACTCAGCCTCAAACAGAAAAGCGATTCAAGAAGAGGTTGACCAACTGCACTCTGAATTAGATCGTATTGCTGAAACAACGGAATTCAATGGTACGAAACTACTGAACGGTAGCGCGGGTGAAACTACACTGCAAATTGGTGCAAATATAGGGCAAACATTAAGCTTCTCTATCGCCTCGGTCAGTACAAATAGTTTAGGTTTAAATGGTAATTTAAATAAGGGTGATTTAAATGGTGGTCGAGTTCAGCTTGCGACTACTGGCGTTGACGGCGACTTGAAAATTAATGGTACTAATATTCCTAAATCTGATTCAGCTTCAGCCATTGACATCGCTAAGGCAATTAACAGCAAAGTCGCAGACACAGCGGTGCTAGCTAGTGCCTATAATGTTATACAAGGGGATGATGCAAATCTACCTGTAACGGGGATTACTACCGCTCTTCAAATTCGTGTTGGTACTGCTGCGGTTGTGACATTAGGGGCTACTTCCTCTATGGAGAACTTAGTAGAAACTATCAATCGTGATGTGGCTGGGATAAGTGCTGCATTAGGTGATAAGGGCGAGCTCTTGCTAACCAACGATACGGGGGCTGATATTACTATTGGTGGCGGTCAAAGTGTGGCAACGGGATTGATTGATAGAACATATTCAGGTTATCTAGCCCTACACAGTCTAGACGATAACAGTATTGCCGTGAGTGGGGCGCAAACTCTGAATGCGGGTTTTTTAGAATCCAATGGTATTGACTCCATTGTCGGAAAATGGATGACGACGGCATCATTCGATATTATGGCGAACGATAAATTACAAATTAACGGTGTAGATATTGCGCCTGCAGCTATCGCATCTCCAACTCAATTGGAAGCATATATTAACTCTTACAGTGAGCTAACTGGCGTAACCTTATCTGCAGTTGGATTTCCGAAGATGGTCTATGCGGCTGAGTATGGTATTGGAGTTGAGATCACCTCGAATGCGACGACTCAAACAGATCGCGGATTAGCGCTAAGAAAGTTGGGAATGCCCACAGAGATGGGGGGAAAATCAATTGATGCTTTAGGTGTTAACATAAAAACAGCTGCTCACGCCAGTAAAAGCATTGACTTGATCGATAAAGCTTTAGGTAAAATTAGTGATTCTCGGGCAAGTTTGGGGGCGATTCAAAATCGCTTAGGCTCTACAGTTGCTAACTTAGAAAATGTATCTCAAAATTTAGCCGCTGCGAACTCGCGAATTCAAGATGCTGACTTTGCGGCAGAAACCTCGAAAATGAGTAAAGCACAAATATTACAACAAGCGGGGACATCAATGCTTTCCCAAGCGAATGCATCGGCTCAAAGTGTACTATCAATGCTTGGCTAACCCTACATAGATAGTTGCTAACATGCTGGTGGGGTGATTTCCTTGCTCTGGCATCTGACTTAGCGCCTGATAACTACAGCCCAAACTCTATCCTCTGTCGTGTTTAATCAACATGCACAAAAAAACATCTCTTTTCTTCTAAAGTTATTTTTCTCCCTGTCGATAAAGTAATTAAGTCTGAACATCGACTGTTTTGAAAATGAACCGTTACAAAATAAATAACGAAAAATTTGCAAAAAACATTAAAGTTATTTTTTAAGCGGTCGATAAATTAAACATAACCAATTGAACTGATATTTAAGCCCTCTAAATCTTAAGTCAGAAATATATAAACCAAGGAGCACATCATGGTCGCAGTAGTAAACACAAATGTAATGTCACTGAACGCACAACGTCAGTTAAACAAATCACAGGCAACCAGTAACCAAGCCATGGAACGTTTATCTTCTGGCTTACGTATTAACAGCGCCAAAGATGATGCAGCGGGTCTTGCGATTTCGACTGGTATGCAATCACAAATTAAAGGTATCAACCAAGCGGTACGTAACGCTAACGATGGTGTGTCAATGGCACAAACCGCTGAGGGTTCAATGGATGAGATGACTAACATCCTACAACGTATGCGTGAACTTTCTGTGCAATCTGCCAATGATACTAACTCAGCATCAAACAGAAAAGCGATTCAAGAAGAAGTTGATCAACTACACTCTGAATTAGACCGTATTGCTGAAACAACAGAATTCAACGGTACGAAACTACTTAACGGCACAGCAGGTGAGACAACACTGCAAATTGGTGCAAACTCAGGACAAACATTAAGCTTCTCTATCGCATCAGTAACCACTAATGACTTAGGTCTAAACGGTGACCTTAATAAAGGTGATCTAAACGGTGGTCGTGTAACAGGTGATCTAACTGCATCTGCTATTGATATCAATGGTGTGTCAATTGGAGCGGCAACGCCTATCACTAGCAATACTGCATTAGCAAATGCGAATGCAATTAACGATAAAACAGCAGAAACAGGTGTCAGAGCAAATGCCTATAACGTCGTGCAAGGTGCTTCAACTGAAGGTGGTAAAGCATTAACGGGTATTACCGATGGTACACTACAAATCACAGTGGGTGATGCCAAAACAGTTACACTCGGTGCAACGTCATCAATGTCTAACTTAGTTGATACAATTAACCGTGATGTAGCTGGTGTTACTGCATCATTGGATGATAAGGGCGGATTACTACTAACCAATGATACTGGTGCCGATATTACTATTGCTGGTACAGCAACTAACACGGGCTTAACTGCAACAACAAATCAAGGTTATATTGCTTTAACTAGTGAAGATGGTTCTGCAATTAGTGTGAGTGACCACAATGCTCCGACTAAAGGTGCTAAAACTATATTAGCTGGATTTAACGTATCAAATGGTGCTGGTGCAATCTCAACTAGCTCTGCAGGTACTTACAATGGTCTCATTACGGCAACAGATGGTATTCAAATTAATGGTGTAGATTTAGTTGCATCAACAGCAGCTACTGGTGCTGCAATCGCTACCGAGATTAATAAACTCACTGAGCAAACAGGTGTGACTGCAAACTTTACTGGTGGTAAGTTAAATTTTGCCTCTGCAGATGGCAGTGCGGTTGAAATCACCTCAAAAGCGGATGGTCAGACTAATCAAGCAGCTGCTCTTGCTAAATTGGGGATGACTGGTGAAATGGGCGGTAAGGTTATCGATAGTTTAGGTACCAATGTATCAACCATGGCGGGCGCTGTGAGCACTATCGACAAGATCGATGAAGCGCTAGGTAAAATCAGTGATTCTCGTGCAAGTTTGGGTGCGATTCAAAACCGTCTAGGCTCTACAGTTTCTAACTTAGAAAATGTATCGCAAAACTTAGCGGCTTCTAACTCGCGTATTCAAGATGCTGACTTTGCTGCAGAAACCTCTAAAATGAGTAAAGCACAGATATTACAACAAGCGGGTACATCAATGCTTTCACAGGCAAATGCATCGGCTCAAAGTGTACTATCAATGCTTGGGTAATCACCTTGGGTAGCTTAGATTAATAAGTTGGTTATAAATAGCTCCCTATTTTGTAGGGGGCTTTTTTACCATTAGCTAGTTGAGAATTGAGGAGGATATATGTCTGAGTTAACAGTGACCGCATCAGCAAGTAGATTGGTTCCCTTAGAGGGAGACAATATAACGGCAAAAGCACGTAATAATGCGATTGAAGTTGGCATTAATGAAGAGCAAGAGGGCCTCGTTAGTCCACTGCAAGAAAGTGAAAAAGTAACCGAAAATTTGTCAAGTAAAGAAGCAGAAAGCGCGATTGCAGAGATTAATGCCTTTGTACAAAGTATGCAGCGAAATCTCTCTTTTCAGGTCGACGAAGATCTTGGCGAGTCGATTATTTCGGTTAAAGATATGGAAACCGATGAATTAATTCGTCAAATTCCATCTGAAGAGCTAGTGGTACTACGTAAAAAAATGGACGATGTTGCAGGGATTCTATTTGATACTAAAGTGTAGTTAGTTGTTATCTATGCCATAATGGCTGGTTATTAGATAGCGGACTGATGTGGTTTTAATTGGTCTGATTTTTGCTTTTAATTCCTTTGGTAACCGATTTTTATAAGCGAGTAGGGAATAATTATGTCTTCCATCACTTCCACTGGGCTTGGCTCAGGACTGGATATTAACAGCATTGTGACGGCAATTGTGGGGGCTGAAAAAGATCCTCTTATTGCTAAAATGATGAAATCATCCGCCGAAGCAACGGCAAAAATATCCGCCTATGGCATGCTTAATAGCGAGTTATCTGGTTTTAAATCATCCTATAAACAACTTGGTTATGGCTCTACCTTTTCAGCTGCTGCGGCAACGAGTAGTGATAAGGGGATACTTGATGCAACCTTGGGCTTAGGTGCGGAAACCGGGCAATGGGAGTTTGAAGTAAAACAGCGCGCACAGGCGCACACCTTAATTTCCTCGGCTGCAGATGCCTTTGACTCTGTGATCATTTCGTCGGCACGGGGGTAATCTCCTTTCGTTTTGGTACCTATAGTGACGTTGATGGTAGTTTTTCCGTCGATCCGAACAAACCGATTGAGACCTTAACCATCGATAGCAGTAATAACTCTTTAACGTCGATGCGAGATGCCATTAATGAAGGTGATTATAGTGTAAGTGCTTCGATAGTTAATGATGGTACAAATTACCGCCTTGTATTAACAAATAAGGAGACAGGCGAAGCTAACGGTATCGAGTTAACCGTGCAAGATGATGATGGTAATAATCAAGATGGCACAGGTCTATCGCGCTTTACCTATTCAGAAACCACCAAGAATGCGGAACAAACCGCCGCCGCGCAAGATGCCAAAATCATCATGAATGGTATTACCATTTCACGTGCTAGTAACGAAATCAGTAATGTCATTGAAGGTGTCACATTAAACTTAAATGGTGAAACCGAGATTGGTAAAACGGTGACTTTAAAAATTAATAAAGACACCAGTAAAGTGGAAGAACAAATTCAAGCCTTCGTTGATAACTATAACAGTACTATTCTAAAAATGAATGAGTTAACCAAGGCAGGTGGGGTAGGGGATTCCGATGGTATTTTGAATGGTGATTCAACGATTCGTAATATTCAAAGCCAAATGCGCTCAGTGCTTAATACCTCCGTTGACCACATTCAAGGTAGTGTAAAAAGCTTTGCAGATTTGGGCATATTGACCAATAGAGATGGCACGCTTTCCCTCGATTCATTAAAGTTTTCTAATATATTAAAAAATGATATGGATAGTGTTGCTGAGTTTTTTACTGCGTCGGGCTCGGCATCTGATCCCATGGTCTCATTCGAAAGCAATAGCAGTTTAACTAAACCGGGTACTTATTCGGTCGAAGTGACGCAGTTGGCGACACAGGGGATACTTACCGGTACGGATATTGGCCTCAATTTTCCGCTAACTATCGATGCGGATAACGATAGTTTTACCATGCGTGTCGATGGTTACTTGTCTGGCAATATAAACCTCAGCCAGAAAAGTTATGCAACGATAGAAGAGCTGGCGATTGAAATGCAGTCGCAAATTAATTCCGATAGCAACTTTGTAAGTAATGGCATTAGTGTCAATATTGCCAATGATGCTGGAAAATTAGCTATTACATCAAATAAATATGGATCATCCTCCACGGTTGCCTTTACTCAGGTGGATACTAATTTTTTGACTTCCGTCGGGTTAGATGTGCAAGGTGGTATTAATGGTGTAGATGCCGAAGGATTAATTGATGGTGTTGCTGCATTTGGTGATGGTCAATATCTATTGTCACAGGATGGTAAATCAAATGGTATTAAATTACTCATTGAAGGTGGTGCATTAGGCAGTCGTGGCACGGTTACCTACGCAGAGGGGGTCACCAAGCTGATGAATGATGTGCTAGCCGGTATTATCGATGCGAATATTAGCTCATCGACGGGAGATATAGAAAAAAGTAATACTATCATTGATGGTAAGATTGACTCTTTATATAAGAAAATAAATACGATTGACGAGCAACAAACCGCCGTTAATTACCGCATGGATAAGTTAGAAGCGCGCCTCTATAAGGATTTTAATGCTATGGATATGGCAGTTTCTAGCCTTAATAATACCATGAGCTATTTAAAAGCAACGCTCGATGCCTTACCAGGATACACCCGCGAAAAATAGACGCATATTTTTATGTTAGACTCTTTAAGCGGATGTCAAAAATCACGATTTTTACATCCGCTTTTTATTGCTCCTCGAGATTCATCGATTACTCTTTTTTGCTTGTGCAGCAATAAATATACCGATACAACGCACATTTTATTGGGTTTTTCTTATTTTTCACTCTTCTAGTCTATATAATCTTTTTATTCAGTTATTTTAATTAGGTACGGCAATGTCATCTCAGTTATATTCATTAATGGTAAAAATTCAAACACAACTATTGCGTGCTACATTTTTAAAAAATATGGCGGTATTAAAGACTCAGATGCCGACTATTTATCAATATTATCAGAATTATACGCCGACCAAGGTGCAGTTAGGATTAGATAGTCATGGTCATGTAAATTTAATCAGCAATGGTGAGTATGTTTATCAAGAAGATCCTGAAGCTAGCTAGCCAAGCACAGATTGACCTCTTTATTCGTAATCCAGTACAGTTTGATTATGAAGTTTACCAAAACAAAGATCATCAGAGTAAATATGAGCATGAACGTGTTATTCACAGACTATTTCAAAAACGTCGCGATGAATTAGGCGTTTATTCTCAATTTCAATTAAAAGCAGGCGACAGTGTTAATTTTATCGCGATTATCGGTAGTGGGCTTGGTTATCATATTGAAGGGTTGTTTGAAAAGTTTGCGATTCGTTCCGCTTATGTGTACGAACCTGAGCCAGATTGCTTTTATGCTATGTTGCATACGATTGATATTGAAAAATTATTAACTGATTGTCAGCGCCGTGGGGGGGAAATTAGTTTTAAAATTGGCGGCAATGAGAATGAATTTGTTAATGAAATTTATAAAAGTTTTAAGCGACAAGGGTTTTTCAATATAGCGCAAATGTATCAGTACCGTCATTATTTGAGTGATAAAACCACCGATGCCTTTAAAAAAATTAAAGAAGTTGCCTATCGTTATCAATCAGGTTGGGGGTTTTGTGAAGATGAAATCATTGGTATCTCCCATACATTAACCAATATTTCTGCTAATAAAGCGGCGACGTTATTACAACATGCCAAATTTCAAGTCAAAGAGCAGCCCGTGTTTATTATTGGTAACGGCCCCTCGCTCGATGAGTGCTTACCCTTTATTAAAGAGAACCAAAACAACGCGATTATTATTTCCTCGGGGACGTCGTTAAAGCCGTTGCTTAACTACGGCATAAAGCCTGATATGCACGTTGAACAAGAGAGACCGATGTCGATTTACCAATGGGTAAAAAAAGTGGGGCATGAAGAGGTGCTAAAGGAGATACCGCTGATTTGTTTAAATACGGTTTATCCCGGTATTCTCTCGCTCTTTAAGCAGCCCTATGTGATGTTAAAAACCGGAGATGCCGGCACCAGTTTTATTCATGATCATATTTCCGATAGATATGAAGAACTCTTTTATTGTAACCCAACCGTCACCAATGCCTCTAGTGCAGGGGCGATTGCAATGGGCTTTAAAAAATTATTTCTGTTTGGTCTCGATTATGGATTTAAATCGCAAGATGAACATCACGCTAAGGACAGTATTTATTATAAAGATATTGACCATTTTAAGATGCACTATGATTTTAAAGTTCCTGGGAATTTTGTTGACGAGGTATTAACCATCAGAACCTTTGATAACTCTCGTGGCGTGTTAGAGATGTTACTTGAACAGAACAGAGATGTTGAATGTGTTAATTGCAGTGATGGCGCTCGAATATTGTTGACGACACCCTGTCGCGTTGATGCTTTACCTGCATTTCCCGTAATAGAGAATAAAGTGCAACTCATTAGTCAGCATCTTGCTAGTTGTTTTGATAATGATTACACGATAAAGCATGATTTATTTGCAGAATTTAGTGATGTTATGGCTTACTTTGATGGGTATATCGAGACATTACTAGACATGTTCAATGGGGTTAACAATAAAGAGGATTTAACGCAGGCTTTTTCGGCACAGTATCTATTCATGAACAGTGTTGATGCGGGCAAGCAGAGAAAATTATTTCACCGTTTTTTTTGCGGCTCTTTAAACTATTTGCAAACCAGCATTATGAGCAACCTTAATAATTATCACGATGAAAAAGCACGTAATCGGTTTATTCAATTTTGTGTTAAAGAGATGAGCGACCATTTTATTTGGCTATTAGCTGATCTTAAAGCACACTACAATCAACCAGCAAGAGCCTAGTTGCGTTTATCAAGGAACAGAGTCATGCAGAGTCAAAAATTGTTGCTTAAATTAAAACAGGCCAGTGCGGAAGCTAAAAAAAACAACTATATAAAGTCCATCTCTTTATGCAAAAATATTATTAAAAAAGAACCGAAAAACATTGCCGCCTATAAGTTACTGGCAACCAATTTTATTAAATTAAATCGCCTTGATGAGGTAGAGTTAACCCTTAAAAAAGTGCTCAAATTAATTACTGTAGAAGCGGAAAAACAGCCCTTGCTGCATTTACTTGGTTGTAATTATATTCACCAAGAGCAGCACGAAAAAGCATTAACTATTCTAGAGGCTCTTTTCAATCAAACTGGCGATAGCAAAGTATTGCTAGATATTGCCTTGGCTTATTCAAATCTGGGCCAGTATGAAAATGCACGGGCAGTCTATTTAAAGTTAATCGAATTAGAGCCCAATAACGACCAAGCAAAATTTAATTTATATCCGATTCTTTTACATTTAAAAGAGTATCAAGATGCTTGGGTCTGCTTCCATAGTCGCTTACAACGTGCCGAAATTAAAGAACAAGTGCATTGGTTTGCGCCTGCATGGAATGGTGAGTCGCTCGTAGGTAAAAACATACTGATTTATCCAGAGCAGGGAATTGGTGATAATCTCGCCTATACGGGCTGTTTTGCAGAGGCGATTGCTGATGCTAATAAAACCTATATAGTTTGTGATAACCGTTTAAAAGCCTTATATCAACACAATTTTCCAACGGCAAATATTCTCTCCTACGCCGATGTCAATCGAGAGCAGGCGGTTAATGGGGAATTAGATTTACAAATTTTAGCGGGATCATTATCTTACCTTTATCGATTATCGGAACAATCATTTTCTAAACAGCGTCATTTAAGCATCGATAATAGTTTAAGGGAGTCAATTTCGATTCGCCTTTCCAAAAAAGATTACGTATTGGTATATCATGGTTTCACGGCCGCATGAATGACGGTAACAAATTTTCAATGTACCTTGAAGAGTTATTGCCATTACTTAAGCACGAAGATATCGAATGGGTTAATTTACAATTTGGTGAATACCACCAAGAGATAGAAAATATCAAAGCGAAACATGGTATCACGATTACCCATTTTGAAGACTGTTCAGCAGCTGGGGACTTTGAGCGTTACGGTGCGTTAATTGCTAATTTAGATCTGGTCATTTCAGCTAGTAACGCCGCGTTAATGCTAGCGTCAAGGTTAGGCATTAAATCGTGGATGTTTTTGCCAACCATAAATCAGTTAAATCATCCTGATAGCTACCTCGATTCTCATTGGACTAAAAATTGCCGCCTTTTTTATCAAAATAATGATAAAGATTGGGGGGGAGTGGTTCAGCAATTTTGTGATGCGATTAAACTCTTGAAGTAAGTGGTCATGCTATTGTGACCACTTGCTTTTACTGTTGTAAGTTAATACTGTATTTTAATCTAAATGAGTTGTTGTCAATTTCTTTCAGTGTATCGTCAAGCTCTTGCAAGCTGAAAAATAGTCGAGTTAAAAACAGATTATCATCAATGCTGTTTTGTAACATGACAAAAGGGTAACTGGCTGTTTGGTCTATGTTAATCGTTAAAATTCTACTGTTATTTTTTCCAAAGGCAATAACGCCATCCGTTGCCCCTATTCCACTTTGACTACTTTGTAGTAATGAGGATGCCTGCGCATGGTTAATGTGAGTATTTGCATCAAGTTGGTAACGTTCATATGCACAGCCTCCATTTTTGCATTCATACCACAACTCTTTATGTTTTTGCGGTATTAAGGTAATAGTACCCAAACGAATAGAGCCTTTAATACTTGCACTCAGGGTGATATTTGCATCGTAGCATAGCTGCTGTGTAGTGAAGTCAATATGCCACGCTTTTTCTATTTTCCCTAATGTCTTTAAAGGAATTACTGCACTTAGAGTTATGCCGTTTTCTGTCTCTTGCAGCTTATAATCGCTCACGTTACATAAATCGGTTATACGGCCACCTTCTGCATAATCGATAACCGTCGTTCCAGTGTAATAGTCAGCACCATGATGAATAAAGTCTAAATCACCATGCATGACGGTGCCGATAGCTTGCCGTTCACCATGATGGATAATTGATTTTAAACAGAGTCCTTTGAGTGTTAGAAAAGTAAAACTTAGCCCATCTTTACTGATGGTTAATTGCTGTTTTTCATTCGTTACTGAAATATCATTAACAACGTGCAACAGTGATTTTTTTAGCTCTTCATTTGTTTTTAATGGCCGTAAAAAATCTAAGGCATCAGCCCATTTTTTTAGGGTTATATGCGTGCGATAATCGCTGCCCCAATATTGTAGAAGTTTTTTCCAATCATTTGTATTGGTCGATGATTTTATAGTGCGAAAATAGTTATAACATAAGTGATTAATGTAGGTCGCGCCACGTCCACAGGCAGCCCAGCGGCTCAGTGAATACTTTTGCTGTTTCTTGACGATAACAGGTGTGCAATTTGAAGTTAGTGTCAGATTGATGTCAGCACGTAAATGGTCTATAAGCACTTGAGATGGTAAAACAAAGTCACCGATAAGTTTAAGCTTTTCAATCGTTTCTAAGATGATTTGCCATTCATTGTGAGCAATTAACGCTTCCGTTTCAAATCGCCCCGGTCGATAATTAAACACCTCTAAATCAGAAGTATAAATAGGTAGTGCTTGGTAGCCTTTTGTTATGTAATAAGTTATTTGTGCTAAATAATCCTCTGCAATATTTTCACTATGTATTACTCGTTGAAATTTTTGAAAAATAATACTATCTGTCCATAGCAGAGGCAGTTTTTGTTTCAGGCCGGATGCTATAACCGGGGTAAATGCATAACTTTTTTGCCACTCTTTATGTTTGGTAAAGGCATTATTCCATTCCATCACAATACCGACATAGCCAGCTTCATAATAAATATCGACCATTGATTTGGAAAAAACTTGCTCGTTAACATAGGCAAGGCTAGGTGTTATACCTAAAATCTGTTGATACACCTCTCTGCCAATTTTCTGGTTGGCAATATTGACTTCATAGGGAACCAGAGGGCCGATTATTTGCATATAACCACTGCCGATAAGCTCAATAAGATTTTGCGCGTGAAGCGCTTTGAATTTTTCAATCCACAGGGGGCGATACAGGGCAATTTTTTCTAAGCTATAAGCGCTTAGCTCTAATCCCGTTGGGGTCTTACTCTTTTCGATAAATGTTAAAAGAGGAAAATAGCATTTATCAATCACTTCAGGAATGCTTTCTTCTTCAACGGCTGAAAATGCCAAATTGCCGTGATAGATTTTATATAAGCTAGTCATTGTAATACTTTGTAATGTTTAGGATGACCATTGCATGCTATGTCGTCAACAGCAAAAGTGATAGTGTCATATACTTGGTCAACAAGTTGCTGTAAATGCTGGTAGCTATCCGCTTGAATAATAAATACGCCGATTCGTTGCCCATGGTTACGTATAATGGGGATTTCTGCGCCTATTTGGTAATTAAATTCAAGCTTTTTTAGTTGTGGAATTTGTTTGGCTTGCTCAATTCCGTATATAGAAGTTAATTTTCCTGGGGGTAAAAAGAAGTATCTATTAGCAACTACATTATTTGTTTTAGGGGTAAGTTCAGATAAATCGACAGGTTCGCTTAAAGCAATTTGAATTGCACTTTTAATATAATTAATATCGTGGGCTAATGGTACTAGGCTTGCTGAAAAATCTCCGCCACTTAAACGAGAGGCTACTTCAATAATCATCGCTTTATTATATTTAGTTGAATAAACTACATCACCTTTCAATACACCATTGTTAATCTTTAATGTATCCACAACTTTTTCGATAAGCGCACATATCTCGTCGTATTTTTCATCTTTGATAGCACTTGGTTGCCACCCCCCATTTTCCATAATATAAGGATAAAAATGTCGAGTATCATTATAAACTCTATCTGCAAAACCAGGGTGATAACATTTTCCATTATAAATAATAGTTTCTGTGCTTATTTGATTACCTTCAATGTATTCTTCGATAAGTACCTTACCACTCTTTGAGTTTTGCTGTGCATGCATATAAAGGTCTTTTATGCTGTTTTTATCACTACAAATACTCACTCCTTTAGATCCCGCTGCATCAATGGGTTTAATGATAATACTTTGGCATTGCCAAGCTTGCCAAAATGTATCTATCTCCTCACTATTTGTGATGAGTGCATATTGTGGAATGGCAATATTATGTTGGGCAAATTTCTCTTTCATTAAAAATTTATTAGTAGTAATTTCTGCTGTTTCAAAGCTCGGTGCTACCCATGAAAATGGTTTCGCTATGCTGGCAAGAAGATGAGGGACATCGCTTCCCATCGTTAATATGCCAGCTAGATTTACCTTGTTGGCGATGAGTTCTTGACAATAAGCGATGACATCTTGAGTGTTACTGAAATTAATTGCTTGTGCATAATCGGCTATTTTTAGTCCGGGAGCTTCTGGATTTCCGTCAACTACTACGGTTAATAAGCCCATTGAATGGGCCGTGTTAATCATAAACAGCTGATCATTGCTACCGCCTAATATTAGTATTGCTTTTTGTTTCATGATAAGAGCTTTCTGCTGTTAAGTTGTTTGATAATTGAAGCACAATCGATTTGTTCTAATTTAGACAGATATTCTTTATCGCCCGTTGAAGTGTAGTCATTTTCAATTGCTATGCGTATAAGTGGCGTAGAAAGAGCGTTATCTGTAATTAACTCACTAACAATTGAACCAAACCCAGCCTCTTTTACATTTTCTTCTAATGTTACGACAAAGGGAGTGTTTTTGATTAATTGCTTAATGGATTCTTTATGGAATGGTTTAATCCATCGAACGTTAACAATACCTACAGATTTACCCAGTTGTGTAAGTTTTTCCCTCAACTCTATCGCAGTGGTTAAACGATTGCCTACGGATAAAATGTATCCATCATTGCCTTCAAAAATAATTTCATTCTGCTCAATGGGCTGTTTCTGCAAATATTTCTGTTCATCGCTTCTAATAGCTTCATAGGGGTGTAATATTATCATCGGCTTAGTTGCGGTATGAGCTCGTAATTCAATCATTTCTTGCAGGTCTCGACTACTTCCTGCATAGAATATTTCCAGATTTGGCAATCCACGTAGATAAGATAAATCGTAGATGGCATGGTGTGTTGGGCTATCAAACCCAGCAAAGCCAGAACGAGACGAGATAATAGTAACAGGTAAATTCATAAAGCATATATCGTGGAATATTTAATCCATGGCCCGTTGCATAAAGGTAGATTGATAGCATAAAAACACTTTTTTATGGCTCATTGCTAAACCTGCAGCCATACCTGCCGCTTGCTGCTCGGCCATGCCAACATCAATACTATTTTCTGGAAAATCAATAAGTAACTTATCCAATCCAGACGCATAGGGGGTTGATGGCGTTAATGCAAATATACTTTGATCATTGCTTATTAATCGACTTAGTGTATTGCCAATTACTTCTGTATAGGATTTGCCTGCTGGCGTTGGAGAGGTACTGGCGCCATCAAGAGGGTCAAAGGGCATTGAGAAATGCAGTTTGTACGGGTGGTTTTTAGCAATATCTAAGCCTTTACCTTTGACTGTTTTAACATGCACGATAGTTGTTTTATTTTGTAATGCGTGTTTAGCTTGTTGTAATACTTTGATGCTAGAGGCTAAATCATGGCCATCTCCGATGTGGAAATAATCGAAATTCATCGCCTTAAAATAATCAGATGCACTTTGTTCATTAGCCAAAATATGGTTCACGCTGCCTACATTTTTAGGGATAGACATACCATTATCGTTAATGATAATAAGTAGGGGAAGTGGGCTTTGTGTTGCGTAATTAAGACCTTCAAAGGTCATTCCTTCAACAAACGCACCATCCCCGACGATGGCAACAGTGATACAGTCACTGTTACTTATTTTATTCGCATAGGCAATTCCTGTACCGATAGAAACTGCGGTGCCGCCATGAGATGCATCTAAAATATCGTATTTACTTTCCTTTGGGCAAATAAAACGAGACATTCCTCCGATGGAATTTAAACTTGGAAAAAGTTCGGCTCTACCCGTTAATAATTTATGTGTATAGCCTTGATGACCCACATCAAAAAGTAATTTATCTTTTTGTAAATCAAAAACATAATGAAGGGCAATGGTTAATTCAATAACACCCAAATTTGCACCGATATGCCCACCAGTTTTTGATACGTTGGAAATTATGAATGTGCGAATTTTTTCTGCTAGCTCATTAAGTTCATTTAAGTTTAAATTGCTTATTGATTGACTTGTTGGCATGTTTTTCAAATGGTATTCCTTTATTTCTATGTTATGGTTCGTAGCGATAAAAAAATAATATAGCTATAGGTATAGACCACCATTTATTTTAATGGTGTGGCCAGTTGTGTAGTTTTGTTTTGTTGAAGTTAGAAATAGGCACGCTTCAACAATATCGTCCATATCACCAGCTCTTTTTAATAAAACTTTATCTAAATACTCTTGCCCTGCTTTACCTTCTAGTTCTTTTTCAGTCATTTCAGTTTTGATAATACCAGGAGAAATTGCGTTAACTAAAACATCAGGCGAGCCATACCTTGCTAATCCTTTTGTTAATGTTTGTATTGCACCTTTAGAGGTTGCGTAATGCAAGGTTTTCGGTCCTCCATAATCACCTGAAACAGAAGATATGTTAACAATGCGCCCCCATTTGTTTTCAATCATAAGAGGCATAAATTCTTGGCTACATATAAATACCGATTTTAAATTGACGTTCATTAATAGATCCCATTCATCATCATCGATTTCCCAGAATGTTTTTTGTCTATTAATACCTGCATTATTAATTAGAATATCTAATTTTCCGAATGTTTCTAAAATGAATTCTTTCATTTTAATAACTTCTTTTCGTATAGAAACATCTGCTTTAAAAGAAACTGCAATTCCACCAAATTGATTTATTTCATCAACGGTATTTTCTGCTTGTTTAGGAGAGTGATTGTAATTGATGATAACCTTATAGCCTTGCTTAGCGAAACCAATAGCAATGCTTCTCCCGATACCTCGACTAGAGCCAGTTACTAAAACTACTTTATTGTTATTTTTCAAAATATTCTCGTTTTATCTGTATATTATTGATTGCGAGCAAAAATAATAGTGTTTGCACCAATAGGATCATCATTAAAATGAATTTTTCCTGCTTTTAACCCTGTTATACGTTCAATAGCAAAGTATTGAGAAACCAAATCAGTCAGTTCTTTTAAGGAGTATTCATAGATATGTTGTGGGTTAACGCATTTACTTGGGCATGAGTTTTGAGGGGTGCTAATAATTAAATATCCCCCATCTTTGATTACTCTTTTTAATTCGCGTAACGTTTTGTGAGGCTCAACATGCTCAATTGTTTCCATACTTAATGCTACATCAAAAGTATTATCGGGAAATGATATGTTAGTTATGTCTTCCTGTTTAAAGGCAATATCTTGGCAATGCGCTAGTGCAACTATATTTTTTTCTATTTGTTGTTTATCATAGTCCGCTGCTACTATTTGGTAATTTTTTCCACTTAATTTTTTTGAACCATAGCCTGTTCCACAGGCTATATGAGAATTTTCCCTGAGGTTATTCCTTTGCTATTCATGAACTCCTCGGACAAATCATAGTGATAAGTTAATTGGTCTCCCGATAGTATCTGTTTGTCACCAGATACTTCTTGCCTTTCGCTGAACATAACTTGCTTCATATTTTCTCGATATTCTTCAATATCTTCGATATCAAGTTCATCTTGTGGAGTGAAATATTTGCAGTTAAATTCGGGGCGTCTCATTAATAAAAATTTAGGGTGGATCTCATGTATATTAGGATTTTCAATCTCACCCGAGTTTAATATATTGTTTAATAAAATTAATGCACTTGGCTTATATACTTCGCAGGTAAAGTGGACGGGATAATCATCTGGGAATTTTACACAATCATAGTTATTTACTTTTGCTAATTGATAAATTTGTTGGAAAAGCGATATGTCAAACTGAAAATTTAATGCGTTAAGCCGTATAAAATGCTCATTATTGAGTGATTTTGTTGCTTTGATGATACGTAAGAGCGGGCTACTATCATGTGCATATACAATTATTAAATCTTCAAAGTGGGATTTGAGTTTATTTAACTCCCCTTGTGCATCATATTCCGGAGCCACAAGAATGACATTGGCCTCCTTAAAATTATTGTAGATTCTTTTTATGGTCCAATACACAGCAGGGTAGCCATTAATTTCATTCATACAATGTTCGATGTCACCAGCCCATGATCTTGAGCTTGCTTGAACTACAAAATTAATCATTATTTTATTCCTTTATTTTTGTTGCAACGCATAAAATTGATTTAGTACCGCCTTTGATTAACGAAGCCAGCTTCCACTTTATCTTATTTGGTAACTTCCACCAAAACCAACTTTTCTCTATTAATCCTGGCTCTATAAACACGCATTCAAGCCCAAATAATAATAATGAATTCTTTAGCGTTTCAGGTGAATAGGGTTTAACGTGAGTTGGGTCATTGTAAAAGTTTTTGTAATCCATTTTCCAATTCGGCGTTCTTATAAAAACTAGTCCATCTACTTTCAAAATTCTTTTTATTTCTTTAAATATATTTTCAGGTTTTTGGATATGCTCAATAACGGCATTTAGGGTAACAAAATCGACACTATCATTGTCGTGTGAAAGTGAATCTTTCTCAATATCGAAATTAGGGTAATCATATGGAAATGAATTGATATTGATACTGTGGCAATATCGGCTAAATCCTTGATCTCCGCTTCCTAAATCAACATTAACACCTTGAAGCGGTTTGTTGAGAGCTCGAGTTGCCACTCTGTTATAGGTACTAAAAAGACGCTTATTGAGATGCTCTGACTGTTTGTTTTCCTGCGCATGGTTTGATGCGTATTGGGCTTTAAGATCCATATCCAACCTTTTTTTGAATAATGTCTATTATCATATTTTTACTAACAATATTATTTGTTATCGGTTTTATGTGTAGAAATGCATTCATGTTATTGATATCACTTTTCATGATTCGTTGTGCAAATTTATTTTTTTTGAAAAACTCACTTGATTGCCAATGGTTATTATTTAAACAGATATGTAATGCTGGGATTTGCATGGTTAATAACTCATAGGCTGTTACCCCAAAAGCGATAATGCCGAAATCAATGTGTGTTAAAAAATCTGCCATATTAGTAATATTGGATTTTATCGATACATTTTCAGCTGAATTTTTAATAACGCAGTAGTCTGGGTGATTAGGAGGGATGACTACAGTTATATCTATTTCATTTACTAACGTTAGCAGTTGTCTTACTATCGTTAAGGTTAAATTGTTCGGATCAGTGCCACCCATCATCACTAAGATATTTGGTTTTTCATTTTTAACTTTTTTATGCTTTTGATAAAACTCAGGGCGTAATAACACATACTCTAACCCTTGTTTAATTTTTCCTGTAAACCCACACCAATCTAAATTATCGAGTTGTGCATGGGGAGGGTAAAAACAGAGGTCGCATGCTTTGCGGTAATCACTGGGTTCATCAATAGCGACCGTAAGTATCTTTTGTGCTTTTAATTGCATGATAGTGTTTATCGGTAAACCATCACGCACATCCCCAATGAATACATTAACCTTTAGTTGTGAACTTAATGTTAGCAGCCAGTGGTCATAGTTAAATGGCGTAGGGGCAATGTGTACTTTAAAGCCTTGCTCGGTTACTTTATTTATTCCCAGCGCATGGTTTTTCATGGCAAAAAACACTTGATGCCCTTTGTCTTTAAAGCTTTGCGCCAGTACTAAACAGCGTGTGACATGACCAAGGCCTATCTCAACAGATGCATCGCACCTTATTAATATATTAAGCGGATTCAAAGCCATCTCTAATTTCTTTAAAAGGGCGTAAACCATCGCTTGGATCTGCTCGCCAAAGCCTATCTGCCTCTTCACTTGGCGCCGCTTTTTTCACGCCATCACCATCGGCTTTTATACCATCTTTTACTAGGGTAATTGTTTGCTTGATATTATCAGGTAACCAGCAGTGGCCTGCTGAAAACTCTTCCCCTTGGCCGTCTAAATCGAGATGAAATTCAATCGCACTGGCACCCCATTTATGGATAGCTCTTAATAGTACTGCTGGGGATACGCTGTGATCAGAGAGTCCAACTGGGCAATCAAATGCCTCTTTTAAGGTGTGAATAGCTTTAACATTGGCTTCTATAATAGGGGTCGGATAACCAGAAATAGCATGTAACAGCGTGAGTTTCGCACTGCTATTTTTTCTAAATATCTCTACGGCATGTTTTATTTCATTTAAGGTTGCCATACCCGTGGATAGAATAAGATCTTTTCCCGTTTGCGCGCAGGCAATAATTAGTTCATCCCACAGTAGTTCATAGGAGGCGATTTTATAAAAATCGACATAAGGTTCAAGTTCTGTGACTGCCTCTAAATAAAAAGGAGTACAGGTGAACTGCATGCCCAGTTCGTGTGTATATTTGGAAAGCTCAGGAATAAAAGTAACGGGAAGTTCCCACGCTTTGCGGTCACGGTGCATTGCACTTTTTTGTAAAATTTCGGGGGCAAATAGCTGCTCTACTTTGAAAAGCTGAAATTTTACGGCATCGCAGCCAATCGCTTTTGATACTTTAATAAATTCTTTGGCGCGATCAATATTCTGGCCATGGTTACTGGAAACCTCTGCGATAAACATCGGTGTATTACTAGCCATTAAATTTTCCCTCTCTGTTTGAGTAGTTGAAACATTAGCTCCGCTTGCTCCCAATCTTCAGGGGTATCGATATCTTGGACTAAATAGCGTGGCAGAATGATCGGGATGCTACTGTGGCTAAATGCGATATCAGGTGCGTCCAGTTTTAAATTTTGCCAATAAAATTGTCCTGCATCTTGATATGCAGTTTCTAGATCTTGGCTACGGGTCATGAAATGTTCAGGTGTAAACATTTCACATCTTCCTGTTTTTGTTATTTTAAATGTTCTTTGAATAGGGAATGGCATGCTAGTGGCGCTGAAGGCTAGTTGTGCCGAACTGTTTTTAAGTTTTTGATAACCTTCCTGCAAAAATTTTACTTGTAGTAGCGGAGCGGTGGCATAGATAGTACAAGCGTAATCATAGGATTCACCCTGCTGTTGTAATATTTTTAATGCATGGTTAATAACTGCGCTGGTTCCAGTATAATCATCTGCTAGCTCATTCGGGCGAATAAACGGAATTTCTGCCCCATAACGTTGGGCTATATCAGCTATTTCTTTATCATCTGTGGAAACAATAATGCGATCAAAAAGTTGCGAGGCGATAGCAGCTTCGATTGAGTAGGCAATCAATGGCTTGCCACAGAAATTTTTAATGTTTTTATGTGGGATACGTTTACTGCCACCTCGAGCAGGTATGATCGCGATATTCATGATAATACTCTTGTTAAGCTGCTAATCACGGTATTTTGTTCTGTTTTATTAAGTTGCGTATGTAAGGGAAGAGTGAGTGCTCTGGCGTAATATTTTTCTGCCTGCGGAAAATCACCCGCCGTAAATCCCAACTGTTGATAATAGGGCTGTAGATGCACTGGAATATAGTGCAGATTGACGCCGACTCCCGCATTTTTTAATTCATCAAATATTTGACGATGGCTTTTATTTATTTTATTTAGCTCTAATTGGATGATATAAAGATGCCAAGATGAATCTGCTTGCTGCATCTGTTGAGGTAGCATAATCGGCAAATCAGAGAGCTGTTCATTGTAATTTTCCGCTAACTGTTTACGGGCAGATACAAACTCATTTAAGCGTTTAATTTGACTAACGCCGAGTGCCGCTTGTAAATCACTCATGCGATAGTTAAAGCCTAATTCAAGCTGTTGATAGTACCAATCACCATGTGGTGGTTCACTCATTAGCTGTGTATCTCGTGTGATACCATGACTGCGTAAACGCTGCATTTTTTCCGCTAATCTTTGGTTATTGGTGGTGGCGATCCCCCCTTCTGCAGTCGTGATAATTTTCACTGGGTGAAAACTAAATACGCTGATATCGCTGTATTGACAATTACCGATGGGCTGATTTTGATAAAATCCACCAATGCCATGGGAGGCATCTTCAATAATAGCAAAGCCATATTCTAAGCTTAGCTGGTGGATTTTCTGCATATCACAGGATTGCCCGGTCAAATGAACAGGAATAACCACTTTAGGTAAACAGCTATTCTTTTTTGCCGCTATCAGTTTTTCTTCAAGCTGCAGAGGGCAAAGGTTATAAGTGACAGGATCTATGTCAACGAAATCAATGCTTGCACCGCAATATAAGGCGCAGTTTGCTGAGGCAACGAAGGTAATGGGGCTAGTCCAGACATGATCACCTGTCCCGACGCCGAGTGCTAAGCATGCGATATGCAGTGCAGAGGTTGCCGAGTTAACTGCCACGGCATATTGGGAAGATGTTACCGTTTTTATTGCATCTTCGAATAGAGGTACTTGCGGTCCTTGGGTTAGAAAGTCTGATTGCAAAACTGCAATGACCGCATTGATATCTTGTTGGTTAATATCTTGTTTACCGTAGGGGATCATGGTTGACTGCTATATTGATTTGTCAAATTTGATAATATCTTCAACACTTAAAAAGTGAGGATTATTACCAGAGTGAAATTCGTAACCTTGCTTAACCTCTTGACCATGCTCGCCAAGCAGGTTAATGGCATAGTCATTTTCACAGCCAAAAAATTGAATACTGGGTTTGAGCAGATAATGGTCGGTAAATTCTAAGGTGAGGTGCGACTCATCCGCAGGGCACATGATTTCATGAATTTTTTCCCCTGGGCGAATGCCTATTATTTTTATCGGTAAATGCGGCGCGTAAGCCGTTGCAAGGTCGATAATATTAATAGAAGGTATTTTTGGTACAAAGATCTCGCCACCATGCATACGTTGGAAATTTTTAAGTACGAAGTCGACACCATCTTGTAGCGTGATCCAAAAGCGAGTCATCTCTTTATGGGTAATAGGGATATGGTCGCAACCATCGGCAATTATTTTTTTAAAGTAGGGTACTACACTGCCTCGCGAACCCGCCACATTACCATAACGGACCACTGAAAATAGGGTCTCATTTGACCCGACAATATTATTTGCAGCGACAAAGAGCTTATCTGAGCAAAGTTTGGTTGCACCGTAAAGGTTAACGGGATTAGCGGCTTTATCGGTGGATAGGGCGATAACTTTTTTTACGCCATTATCAATGGCCGCTTTTATCACGTTTTCAGCGCCTAAAATGTTAGTCTTAATGCACTCCATCGGATTATATTCCGAGGCGGGGACATGTTTCATGGCTGCTGCATGGATCACGTAATCGACATCAGACATAGCACGTTGTACTCGTTCTGCATCCCGGACATCACCAATAAAATAACGCATACAAGGCTGGTTGAAAATTTGCTGCATCTCGAATTGTTTTAGCTCGTCACGAGAAAAGATAATAATTTTTTTCGGCTGGTAACGTTCGAGTAATGTTTGCACATACTTTTTACCAAAAGAACCGGTTCCGCCAGTAATGAGTATTGTTTTATTATTGAACATAATCGACCTTTAGGTAGCTGTTAGTTACTTATTTATATACGTTTTTCTTATAGGCATTAAGTTTGCCTTTATTGCGTTTTAGAGACAAGGCTTGTTCTTTGAGCATTGTCTGTTTTTGCGATGCAACTATCTGTAATTGCTGTAAAAGCGCTTCTAACTTTGCTAACTGAGGAAGGAAATCCTGCAAAGCTTGTTGTGTCTGAGTATCTAGCAAAGAATACATTTTTGAAGAAAAATGCTTTTCTAATAATTGAAACTCATCGATATTATTTTCATTTAAACAAGCGTTGAGTTGTTGTGTTAACACAAACAACTCATCTAATTTAGATTCGATTGCATTATCCATTATCTATACTGCTGACGAATTTCTTGAGGGATTGCGTCCCATCCAGATTTTATTTCTGAAATTAAAGTGCCGACTTCCGTCAATAGCTCTGCTTTATTTTGTATATTAGCCTGGGTAACCTGTGAAATCATATAGGAATATAAGTTAAAAAGGTTGTTAGAAAGCTCCCCCCCTTTTTCCATATCTAAACTATCCTGTAATTCACCGATTAATCCTATTACTCGGTTCAATAATTTGTTTTTATTTTCTATATCCTTGCGCTCTATAGCTCCTTTCGCAGCAGCTAAATTGCCTAGAATATGTTGCATGACTAATGATATCAAAGTATGTGGATCAGCCTGTTCAATTTGGGATAAATTCGAACTTTGATATTTCTTAATAGAAAGACGCGTCATATTTTCTGTTTCCTTGCGACTACTTTAAATTTAATGCTACGTATACTGCTAAATATACTCGTTACTAATGAAAATGCATCTTATTCAAGATTATGTTGTGTTGTTTGACGCTTTTTTAACGTTAATTTGTCAATATTACGCCGCTTTAATCTGACAAATAGTTTAGCAAAATGTATACCAACCTTAAAAAATCTAATGGAAAACTCGATTGTAATGGTTGTTTTTTTCGTTTTGATTGTACCGTCAGAATCTGGGCATCGTCATATAATTGACAATAATCGTTTTTTTATTTATCTAATTTGCGTTAAAATGGTTCGCTACATGCTCAGCCTACTATAGGCTTAACGAGTCATATCGTTTAATTTTAGAAGTGAATCTTATGGAACAGCGATCTCCTATCTATATAGTGGGTACTAGTCAGGCACAATATGATACTTTATCTACCGTATTAAATTTTGTCGGTGAAAATTGTTTATCTGTTATGCAAGCGGACTTATTAAATCAGATTAATGAGCGCGCTCCGCTATGTATTATTCTTGGAGATGTCAATGCAGCTTCTATTGAACTGCTTGATGCCTTTCCTAATAACGCCTTTTTGACGTTATCGGGTGAAGACAATCAGTCCAGCAATCACATTGGCGTATTAGAGTTACCCGTTGAGTACGCCAAATTAATGCAATTACTGCATCTTTGCCAGTCCTTTAATGGCTCAGATAAAAAACTACAAAAAGCCAATAAATACTTACTGACATCCTTGGTTGGACGAGGAGGGCGCATTCAAGAAGTGCGTTATTTAGTTGAGCAAGTTGCTGATAGTAAAGCAAATGTATTAATTCTTGGCGAATCTGGAACGGGTAAGGAAGTGGTCGCTCGTGCTATTCATGAAATATCTAGCCGTAAAAACGGGCCTTTTGTCCCGGTCAATTGTGGGGCTATTCCTGCTGAGTTATTAGAAAGTGAATTATTTGGTCACGAAAAGGGCGCTTTTACGGGGGCTTTCTCTGCACGTAAAGGTCGCTTTGAGCTGGCTGAAGGTGGAACACTATTTTTGGATGAAATTGGTGACATGCCAATGCCAATGCAAGTTAAGCTATTACGTGTACTGCAAGAGCGAACCTTCGAGCGTGTTGGTGGCACTAAATCACTACAGGCTGATGTTCGCGTTGTCGCTGCCACGCATCGTAATCTTGAAGAGCTTATTGAAAAAGGCGAATTTCGTGAAGATCTCTATTATCGCTTAAATGTCTTCCCCATCGAAAAACCGGCATTGCGCGATCGTCAAGAAGATGTCCCATTATTATTACAGGAACTTTTATCACGTTTAGAGAGCGACCATAAGGCGAGCCTACGTTTTACACAACGAGCTCTTGATTCTCTGATGCAACATAATTGGCCAGGCAATGTACGAGAGTTATCTAATTTATTAGAAAGATTACTTATTTTACATCCTAATCGTATTATTGATTTATGCGATTTACCAATAAAATACCGTCATGTTGATGCGCAAGGTGAATTTGTTGAAACTATTCAATATAGTCCTGAGCAAGAAGCGATTGCTGAACGTGATGCGTTAATTGATATGTTTGGCAATTCACCCGTGACGGCAGAGGAAACTGAAAGTTTTGATGAGTCGTTAGGATTCCTCGGGCAGTTGCCACCCGATGGTATGAACTTAAAAGATAAATTGACGGAATTTGAAATTGAGATGATCCGTCAAGCTTTAGATAGTCAAGATGGTGTTGTATCGCATGCCGCCGAACTGCTGTCGATGCGTCGCACTACGCTAGTTGAAAAAATGAAAAAATATGGACTAAGTAAGGAAGGCTAAGCAAGCGAATTAGCAGATTACAAGCCCGTTATAATATATTATCTCGGGCTTTTTTTATCTTCTAACAAGCGTCATTTTTACGACGCGCTTATTGTTAAGTTGTTGTTTTTAATTGTGATTTATGTTTTGGCATAAATAGTGCTTATTTGTTGTGGTGAATGGCAAATAGGGCGACATTATGACAACAGAGATTAAGCAAACAGATTCAGGCGTGTTAGAGCAGGAGCAATTTTCTGGCGAACTCAAACAACTACGCGCACAGGCAAATTATATGGGGCAACTATATAATGAGCTTCCCTCTGGATTGATTGTTATTGATGGAAACGGTGTTGTTGAGCAAGCTAATCGAGTTGCTGTTTCATTATTAGGTGAGCCTTTACAGGGGCAGCTTTGGCGTCATATTATTGATTGTTCCTTTGCGCCTAAAAATGATGATGGTCACGAAATATCGCTTAAAAATGGTCGCCGTATTCAATTATCTATCTCTTCATTGGAAGGTCGCCCCGGCCAGCTGATCCTGTTAACCGATCTTACCGATACCCGTTTATTACAGGAGCACGTTGCAAAATTACAACGCCTTTCTTCCTTGGGTAAAATGGTGGCATCGTTAGCACATCAAATTCGTACACCTCTGTCTGCTGCCATGTTATATGGTGCGAATCTAGCCAATAAAACTTTAACGGAAAATTCACGCGCCCGTTTTCAGGGTAAACTGATGAATCGTTTACAAGACCTTGAAACACAGGTCAATGACATGTTGTTATTCGCCCGCAGTGGTGAGCAAAAAGTGGTTGAAGAAGTCTCCCTCGGTGCTCTGTTAGAAGAGGTTGAAAATGCAAGTGAAACGCTTTTATCGCAGGTTGATGGGCATCTACAATGTCGATTACCAGATCCCGATCTATTAATTATGGCTAACAAAACTGCGCTTTCTAGTGCCATTACTAATTTAATTTCTAATGCAGTGGAAGCGACTGGCGAAGGGGTTAAGCTCTATATTTCTACGGCACGCAGAGGTAGCGATCAAGTTGAAATAGCGGTGATGGATAACGGTCCTGGCATTGAAAAAGAAAAAATTGCTAAAGTAATGGAAGCCTTTTATACCACCAAATCTCAAGGGACTGGGTTAGGCTTAGCGGTTGTACAATCTGTCGCACAGGCGCATAAAGGCAGTGTGGAAGTAAAATCTGAATTCGGTAAGGGTAGCTGTTTTACTTTGGTGTTACCTTTATATCGCGTAGGTGAATATCGATCTGCTGCGGGTAGTGTGCAAATGAATCATGCGATTGGAGGCTAGAATGTTGCAAGGGAAATTATTAGTTGTCGAAGATGACGCAGGCTTAAGAGAAGCATTAATTGATACCTTATTATTAGCAGGATATAACTGTGATGAAGTGAATAGCGCGGAAGCTGCGTTGCTTGCCTTAGGTAAATCGCAATATGATTTAGTGATCAGTGATATTCAAATGGGCGGCATGTCGGGTTTAACCCTATTACAAAATATTAAAGAGAAATACCCTAGTCTGCCTGTGTTATTAATGACCGCCTATGCCAATATCGACGATGCCGTAAATGCCATGCGTGATGGCGCGATAGATTATTTAGCCAAGCCATTTTCTCCGGAAGTGTTATTAAATCAAGTTAGCCGTTATGCGCCCGTGCATAAGGTTGAATCTCGCACCCCGATTTACGGTGATCCTAGTACTGAAAAATTATTTGTCATGGCTGAACGTGTTGCAGCCAGTGATGCATCGGTGATGATCACTGGCCCCAGCGGTTCAGGCAAAGAGGTGTTATCTCGTTATTTACATGATAAATCAGCGCGTTGCGATGAATCCTTTGTTGCCATAAACTGTGCGGCCATTCCTGAAACTATGCTTGAATCGACGCTTTTTGGGTATGAAAAAGGAGCCTTTACTGGCGCGATACAAGCTTGTCCCGGCAAATTTGAACAAGCACAAAATGGCACTATTTTGCTCGATGAAATTACAGAAATGCCGCTCGATTTACAGGTTAAATTACTGCGTGTTTTACAAGAACGTGAAGTGGAGCGTCTTGGCTCTCGAAAAACCATTAAATTAAATATTCGCGTGATAGCGACCAGTAACCGAGATCTTAAAAAAGCGGTAGTAAATGGCACTTTCCGTGAGGATTTATATTACCGTTTGAATGTTTTTCCATTACAGTGGTTGCCATTAGCAAAACGTAAAGGTGATATTTTACCGATTGCGGAACATCTGTTAATGCGTCATGCACTAGATCAATCTCAGCCTATTCCAACCTTATCAGACGCCGCAAAAGCGCAGCTATTAGCTTACGCTTGGCCGGGTAATGTTCGTGAACTGGATAATGTCATGCAACGCGCTTTAATTTTATCTGATGGTGAAATCATTACTGAGTCGGCATTGATATTAGAAGACATGCATTTCCAAGATATGATGGAGCAGAGTGAGCAAACTTCTCTTTCTGATATCGGCCATGATGAAAATGGCGAGGATGATAACGCTGAATTTAGTGAACTGGGTAAGGGGCTGAAAGATCAAGAGCAGAAAATTATTTTAGAAGCGCTGCATAGTTGTAGAGGAAAACGTAAAGATGTTGCCGAATTACTCGGTATTAGTCCACGAACGCTTCGCTATAAAATAGCGCGTATGAAAGATCAGGGGGTGGTTTTACCTGCATAACCCGATTCTATTTAGCCTCATGATATGATAAAGATGAGGCTAAATGGTTGATAGGTAAATACTTTTCTTAATCCATTTGACAATCTGCCAATGCATTACGCACAAAGCCTTGATGTTGCTTTAGTTTTGCCGTTGCAGTTTCGGCATTAAGCCCCGACAAGATCATTAAGATAGCCGTTTTACAGTGACTATTCGTTTGTTTAAGTGCTTCGATGGCGTGCTGTTCTGTACAACCCGTTGCTTCGATAACGATATTAATTTGCCGTTGTACTAACTTCTCATTGCTTGCCTGTACATCAACCATTAAATTAGAAAATACCTTGCCAGAGCGGATCATCGCCGCCGTTGTCAACATATTAAGGACCAGTTTTTGTGCCGTACCCGCCTTCATTCGCGATGAACCTGTGACAACCTCGGGGCCGACCTGTGGGGTAATATTAATATTTGCTAATTTTGTCATTGGGCTATTAACATTACAGCTTAATGAAATCACCGTTGCAGAAAGTGAAAGCGCATGCTGCATTGCACCGATAACATAGGGGGTGCGACCACTCGCGGCAATACCAACAAGAATATCTTGTGCTTGGAAGTGGATTGATTGTAAATCTTTTTTTCCTAATTCAATGTTGTCTTCTGCATTTTCGACCGCCTTTAAAATGGCGGCATGACCACCGGCTATTAATCCCATGACTAATGAGGAATCGCTACCAAAGGTTGGTGGGCATTCGCTTGCATCTAAAATACCTAATCGACCCGATGTCCCTGCGCCACAATAGATTAACCGTCCCCCTGCTTGAAAGGCGTTAACGATAGCATCAACGGCTTGGGTTATTTCCGGTAAGGTTTGTGCTACCGCCAAGGGAACCGTTTGATCTTCATTATTAATGACAGTGAGGATTTCTAATGTGGAAAGTGTATCTATGTCGGCACTGTTTTGATTGCGTTTTTCTGTACCAAGTTGGCTTAAGTCTATTTTCATGGTTTTCTTCTCTTAAATTGTCCTCCTATACCCATTATACCTCATGTTACGTCTTGCTCTGGTATCCGAGCTAGCGCCTGACAAAGCATCTGGAGATAACATGGGTATATATTAACGTAAAAAGAGATAGCCACCAACAGCCGATAGATGGCAAAAAAAAGTGATATAATAAGATTGCAAATAATAACAATTATCATTAAGATTAAAGGTAGCTGATAACTATTATTATTTAACTGGATCTAAAATGAAAAAACTACTACTTAGTACTTCGCTATTTACCGCTTTAACCACTTCTGTCATTGCCGATGAAGTTAATATTTACTCATTCCGTCAGCCTTTTTTGATTGACCCTATTTTGGCTAAATTTACCGAACAAACGGGTATTAAGGTGAATCTGTTATTTGCTAAGGATGGGCTGGTCGAACGTATCAAGCGAGAAGGCGTTTTATCGCCTGCTGATATCGTATTAACCGCCGATTTTAACCGCTTAATGGCATTAAATGAGGCACAGCTAACCCAAGCAGTGGATAGTAAAGTGCTCAATGAAAATATCCCTAGCTATTACCGTGACACTAACAATCAGTGGTTTGCGCTTAGTACGCGTGTGCGTAATATCTACTCCTCTTCTGAACGTGTTGGGCCTGTACCAAATATCACTTATCAAGATTTAGCAACACCCGCTTTTAAAGGAAAAGTCTGTATGCGCTCAGGTAAACATCCCTATAATGTCTCATTAATTGCGTCAATGATTGCCCATGACGGCGAAGCAAATACTAAAACTTGGTTAGAAGGGCTAAAAGCCAACCTTGCGCGTAAGCCACAGGGAAATGATCGCGCCCAAGTGAAAGCGGTTAAAGATGGTGTCTGTGACTATGCGCTAGGTAATAACTATTACTTAGGTAAAATGTTAGAAGATCCGAAGCAAGTGAGCTGGGCTGAAGCGGTTAGTATCAATTTCCCTAACCAAAAAACAACCGGCGAACATGTTAATGCAACGGGCGTTGTATTGGTAAAATATGCGCCAAATAAAAATAATGCTATAAAATTGATGGAATTTTTGTCAACGGATGCTGCTCAACAAATGTATGCTGAAGGTAATTATGAATATCCCGTAAAAGAGGGTGTACAACCTTCTAAATTGGTTGCATCATGGGGCACCTTTACAGCGGATAAACTACCGCTTTCTGATCTTGCCAAGTACCATGCAACGGCAATTAAGTTACTGGATGAAGTTAAATTTGACCTCTAATATTTATAAGTTACTGCCTTTGGCAGTAACTACTCTTTTATTTGTTCCTATTTTAGCGCTTGTTATAAGCGCTTTTTCTATTGATGATAGTGGTAGTTTTACACATCTTATTGATACCGTCTTAATGGATTATAGTATCAATACCTTGTTGCTTATTGTTGCTGTGATTTGTTTCAGTTTTATCTTTGCGATGCCCGTGGCTTGGTTTATTGCTTGCTGTGATTTTCCTGGTCGAACTATTTTGCAATGGGCTTTAATGTTACCCTTGGCACTTCCTCCCTACATCGTCGCCATCGTTTATACGGATTTATTAGATTATTCGGGGCCTGTGCAACAGCTGTTACGTTCAATGATGGGCTGGCAGCAAATGTCCGATTACTATTTTCCCGATATTCGTACTCTTTTCGGTGCCGCAGTTATTTTGAGTTTGGCACTCTATCCTTATCTTTATCTTTTGTTGCGTGGTGCATTTTTAGGCCAATCTGGAGGATTGTTTCAGGCTGCACGAAGTTTAGGGCTATCCCCTGTACAGGCGTTTTTTCGAGTCTCTTTACCGCTTTCCCGATCGGCTCTGGCGGTAGGCATCTCTTTAATCGCGATGGAAACATTAGGCGATTTTGCCACGGTCAATTATTTTGCGGTGAGCACCTTGACCACTGCCGTTTATGATACTTGGTTACAGCTAGGTAGCTTGACGACCGCTGCTAAAATATCCTCTTTAATGCTGCTAATTTTAGTGATTTTAATTAGTTTGGAGAATTATAGCCGCCGTAAGCAGAAAATTTACCAACGCAGTGGTGCAACTTATACTGAGCTCCGTTTTAAATTAACGGGTTGGAAAAAATGGAGCGTCATGGGCTACGCATGGTTGTTGCTTTTTTGTGCCTTTATTCTGCCGTTGGCAATACTTTGTTACTATGCTTGGCACTATTTTGCTGAATCCTTAACGGATGAGTTATGGCGTTATACGCAGAATAGTTTTTACTTAGCGATGATTGTTGCAACCATTGCCTTAATCATTGCATTGGTGGTTAATTTTTATCAACGTTTATCGCCCGGTTTTGCGGCTAAGAGTTGTATCCGTTTATCGTCATTGGGGTATGCTGTACCGGAACGGTTGTCGCTATTGCGGTGTTAATACCTTTTACAAAAGTTGATTTATGGCTGAATGAGTTGCTTGTTAACTATGGTTTTTCTCAAATTGGGCTGTTTTTTTCTGGATCGCTATTCATTTTGGTGGTCGGTTATCTGGTGCGTTTTAGTGCAATTGCCGTGGGCAGTATTGACAGTAGTTTGGCGCAAGTATCGCCATCACTAGACCAAGCATCACGCTCACTTGGACAAAGTGCAGCGCAAACTATTCGCCGTATTAACTTGCCCTTGATTAGAAAAGGGATGTTAACGGCATTTATTTTAGTGTTGATTGAAGCAATGAAAGAGCTACCTACGGCACTATTATTGCGACCATTTAACTTTGAAACACTGGCCACTTATGTTTATCAGTTTGTCTCCGATGAGATGATTGAGTATGCGGCACTGCCTGCATTGCTGATCGTGTTAATGGGATTATTACCTTTTATTATTGTCAATCGTTTATTGGAGAAAAGCTCTTAATGCCTTCATTAGTTGTTCAGCAATTAAGCTGTTTTTATCAATCTAACCAAGTTTTACAATCGCTTGATTTAGCCCTTAATAATAACGAAATTATCTGTTTATTAGGTGAGAGTGGATGTGGCAAAACAACCTTGCTAAAAGCCGTTGCTGGTTTGCAAACAGAGCTGCAGGGGAGAATTGAAATTAATGGTAAAGTCGTTAATGATGACGGCATTACTTTACCGCCAGAACAGCGCAAAATTGGTTTTATTTTTCAAGACTATGCACTTTTTCCACACCTTAATGTTGCTGATAATGTAGCATTTTCGTTAAGCAAGCTGCCTAAAGAAGAGCAACAAAAGCGGGTCGATGAGGTGCTCGCCTTAGTGCAATTGAGTAATTATGCACAGCGTTTTCCGCATCAATTATCAGGGGGGCAGCAGCAGCGTGTTGCCATCGCTCGCGCCTTAGCCTATCAACCGCAACTAATGTTACTCGATGAACCCTTTTCTAATTTGGATCACAATGTTCGTTTTCAATTGATCCATGAGATTAGAGATATTCTTAAGGCGCAGGCAATGAGCGCCTTATTTGTCACCCATTCAAAGGAAGAAGGCTTTGCCTTTGCCGATAAAATCGCCTTAATGCAGGCAGGCAAAATCGTGCAGATTGGCACAGCAAAAGATTTATATAGCCACCCAAAATCGAAGTATGTTGCCGACTTCATGGGCGAGAGTAATTATCTTCAGGTAGTAGTCGAAGATAAATATAGCTATCAATCTGACCTTGGTTTGCTCACTAGTAACAGTTTAATAGATGCTCCCATTGGCGCCATGTTTAGTTTACTGTTACGTCCAGAGCAGATTGCCATTGCACGGGATATTGAAGGGCAAGGTCAGGTTAAACAAGTTGAATTTTTAGGTGCATACCAGCAAATAAGAGTTGTCTATCGTGGTCATGATTACTGCATTAAACAGGCCAATTATTTGGGGGATTGTCTACAATTTTCGGTCGGTGACAAGGTGTCACTGAGCGTGTTAAGCCATGACTTTGTTATTTTAAATTGATTACAACTTTTTGTTGTTGCAATGAAAATGAGCCCCTCTGTTATCTCGTTCAAGTAATACCAATTCCGGTAAGTATGTGATTTAAATTTTGCGCAGGAAAAACAGCTTAATTCAAGGCGTAATTTGACGTAAATGGTTATTTCCTTTGCGAAAATTACAACGCAGCAGCAAGTTGTTTTAACCAGTAAAATAGATTAGCTATTTATCGGAATTGGTATAATACCAATCCGCATAATGATCACCATTTAATTAAGCGGATTGGTCGCATGATAAAGTTAATTATTATCCATCAGGGGTGTAGATTTTGTTCAAGAAAATCGATCAAAGTATGCCAAGATTTTTTATCTGCCACTTCTTGATACCTTTCAGAGCCGAACACCGTAAAGGCGTGTGGAGCACCAGAATAAATTTGAATTTCATAATTAGCCTTTACCGCTTCAAGTTGTACACCCAACTCTGCTACCTCAGTTAATGGGATTCCACTATCTGCACCGCCATGGGCGACAAAAATTGGCGCTGTTAGCTTATTGTAGTTTTGCCCATCGGGTGTTGTTAATCCTCCATGAAAAGTAGCATAACCTTTCACCGCTGGCGCTTCTCCAGATCGAGCAAGCTCTAACACCGCAGCTCCACCAAAGCAGTAACCCATCACCACCATCTCATCTTGGCTCAATTTTTTCGATTCATTGATGCCGGCGAAAATTAAACGGCGCATTTTATCGCGATCATTATATAACTTGCCGGTTTCCTCTTTTTTGGCTTGCGTTTCTACGGGACGGTTTCCCTTTCCATAGAGATCAGCGGCAAAGGTGTTATAACCGAGTTTTGCGAGCATATCTGCACGTTTTATTTCGTACTCAGTTAAGCCATCCCAGTCATGAATGAGCAGTACACTGCCTTTTGCTGTTCCCTGCGCTTTAGCAAAATATCCTTGGTAATCTTTGCCATCTAATTGATAAATAACCTGTTGCGCTGCAACGGGGAAACTCATTAATAATGCTAATCCTAAACCTATTGCTTTCATACCTAATCACCTCATCAGTTATACATTTACTTTAGCAGCGGATTGTTGAAATTGCTGTTAAAAAAAGTATCAGAAGCTTGCCGCTGAGCCATTTCATTGCTTATAGTTAACCCAATAATTATCTATTCTAGCCATAAATGGCCGAGTGTGACTCTGGTCGCATATGTTTGTGATAATTGCTTTTTATTTCATTGATATCAAACATTTGCGTTATAATTACCTGTTTCAGCGTGCTTTAATTTTGTTAGTTGCTGTGCTGTAGTGGTTATTGTTGTTATTAAATCATTCAACAAATACCTACAATAAAAATAATATGGTAAATCTATAGGTATAAATATGCGACATTGTTTCTTTTATTATATTTCAATACTATTGTTGTTTAGTCTATCAAGCCCCGCAAGTGCCATTAATAATGTGCTATTCATTCACTCTTATCATGGTGAACATGGTTGGACCAGTTTTTTAAAGCAGGGGTTTAATGATGCTTTTAAAGACGATAATGATACCCGTCTATTTCATGAGTATATGGATGCCAAGCGATTCCCCAATCCAAAAGAGGAATTTCGTTCGTTGTTTATCAACTATCTCCGCGATAAATACAAAAATACCGTCATTGATGTTTTAGTTATCTCTGATGATGCAGCTCTTAGTTTAATTCGAGCCAATCGTTCTCGTTTTTTTCCTGAAGTGCCGATTGTTTTCTTAGGCATAAACCGCGTATCAGAGGAGTTAGTCAATGAGCCTAACATGACAGGGGTTTTTGAAAATAGAGATATTGGTCAAACGTTGATAGATATAAAAAATCACACTGGGCAAAACCACGTGGTGGTGATAACAGATCAATCCGAGGCTGGAAAAGCAAATGTTTGGAAAATTGAACAAGTCAAAAACCACCCTGAATCACCGGCAAAAGTCACCATTATTGATGATTTGAAAGACACGACTATTACAGCATCTTTTCAGGGGATTGGTGAAAAAATTCCCGTGTTATTAATCGGGCAGTTAGTCAGCCCAGCGCTTAATGATGCTTTATTAAGCTGGAATGATGGTGTAAAGGCGGTGACTGATCGTATAACTAACCCCGTATATACCATTGCTATTACAACATTAGATTATGGAGTGGTTGGTGCGCACGAGCTAGATGGGCGGCAACATGCAGCAAGAGCTGCTTTAATGATTAAGCAGCTTTTAGCTGGTGTAAGTATCTCCGATATTCCAGCGATAACGAAAGCCAAGAGCCGTTGGATTTTTAATTGGGAAAATCTTAAAAATTATCACCATTTATCAACAATGCCCTTGCCGTTAAACAGTGAACTTATTAATCAGGAGCGAACTTTTTATCAGCAGTATAAATTGATTGTGTGGTTGGTCGGCATTGCATTTATTGTCTTTATTATCGTGATTATTCTATTAACGGAAATTATTCGTCGCGGGATACATAATCGCCGTATTCTATTGGAAAATGAAACGCGGTATAAAGATTTAGCCCATGCTGGTGCGAATATTTTTTGGGAAACAAATGTAGACAATTGTATTAGTTATCTATCTGGTGATGCAAAACTTGCTTTTGGTATTGATAGCCAGCAGATGATTGGAAATAGAATTGATTTGCTATTTGAAAATAAGAAAGTATTTGACTTTCCTTGGGCTGATTACAACCTAGCGTTGGCCCGCAAGGTAGCTTTGGATAATCTTATTTTTAAAGTCAAATCTGCTGACCATGACGTTAAGGTATTTATGGTTAAAGGTAAACCTTTGTTTAATGATAAATTTCAATATTTAGGCTATCGAGGTATTTACAAAGAAGTTACACATGAGCTAAAACTATCTCAACAACTTGCCTATCAAGCTGATTATGATTCATTAACAAATTTAATTAATCGCAGTAATTTTAATCGAAAATTAAAAGAAGTGGTGAAAGAGCAGTCAGGGGATAAAGTGACTGCCTTTGTCTGTTTTCTTGATTTAGACCATTTTAAACTGGTTAATGATACTGCCGGACACCTAATTGGTGATGCTATGCTTGCCGAAGTGGCGCAGGTAATTGCGAATGCAATAGGGGATACAGATACTTTAGGGCGACTTGGTGGTGATGAATTCGGTTTGATTATTAAAGCGCAACAACCTGTTGAAGTGCAATCCATCTGTGAAATGATTATTCGAAATGTATCGAATTATAAATACCATTGGAATGATCGTTATTTTGATGTGGGAGTGAGCATTGGCGCTGTACCCATTTGTAAAGGCTTAACGGCTACCGAACTCCTAAGTAAAGCGGACCTTTCTTGTTATAAAGCGAAGGATTTAGGCCGCGGTAGGGTTTATATTGCTGATTCTTCTGGGGCTAACTTATATGCAGATGAATTACAGATGGGGTATATTGCTAATGTGAGTCAAGTGATTGAGCAGAAAAGGTTTTATCTTGCTAAACAGTTGATTAAACCATTGGATAATAGCACGGGGGATGCCCCTCATTATGAGATATTAATACGTTATTGTGATAGAAATGGTGATATGGTGCCACCAGGGGTATTTATTCCCGCAGCAGAAAAACATGGTGTCATTGGTCTTATAGATAATTGGGTATTAACAACTATTTTTGAACGCTATCAACAGTTTTTTCCTGATCAAAATACCACTGTTTCGATTAATTTGTCTGGCATTAGTTTAAGTAATCAAGAGTTTTTTAACAACGTACTGCAGTTGGTAAGGAACTCTTCGATTGAACCACAAAAAATCTGCTTTGAAATCACAGAAACCGCGATTATATCGCAATTATCACAAGCTTTAGAGTTTATTCATGAAATGAAGGGATTGGGTATCAAGTTTGCTTTAGATGATTTTGGTAGCGGTGTATCTTCCTTTGGGTACCTTAAAAATTTGCCCGTAGATTATTTAAAAATTGATGGGAGCCTTGTTAAAAATATAGTGACTGAAAAAACGGATCTTGCAATTGTTCGTTCAATTAATGACATCGCACATATGATGAATATAAAAACAATCGCAGAATTTGTAGAAAATCAAGAAATATGTGACCTGCTTGAGGAGATTGGGGTTGATTATGTGCAGGGGTATGGAATAGAAAAACCGGTAAAATGTTAACGTGATACCAATTCGCATAATATGATGGGCATAGCTTGTTGAGGAAAAATGATGTAACGCTGTTTTCTATTTTTTTAACCAATAAGATAGAGCAGATGCTGATGTGAATTGCGATGCCCATGGTACTGCAATAGAGAAAAAGTCTGAGCTACTACAAATAAATAAGGGGGATAATTTTTATCGCCCCCTTTATTTTATTCATCGCTTTAATTAATTGATACGGAACTATTGTGCATATTCGTTTAACATAGCACTAAGGCACTTCAGTTCAATACATGCTATTGTTGAATTTTCAGCATGTCGATATAAATCTTCAGTATCACTTTATCAGTCCGTGATGAAAAAAATAATTAATTGAATTTCATAAATTATGAGTTTTCGTGCTTTTTATTTAATATTATCAGGCTGAAAAGATATACTACACTGTCTTGTTAGGTTTTATCAAATTATGGAATACAAATGAAAAATTTAACGATTACCATTGCTCTTTCGTCAATATTCTTGTTTTCCTGTGGTGGCTCTGACGGAGATAGTGCTACTGAAACGTCAAAAAGTGACCCTATAGCAAAGTTATCTAATACATATTGGGAAAAAGAATGCTCTCCTTATAATAAATTATCGCGCGACGAGTTAAAAGAAGCTTGGAATGTCAAGATTAAGCTAAGCATAGATTCTTCGTTGAGATCCACTTATCGAACTAATAGTATTTTCATCCAACAGATACTGAATGTGACTCAATGATGTTTGATACTTTAGATATCTCGAAATTTGAAATTACAGGTAAAGTAATAAGTGAAGAAAGTATAGAAGCTAATGGTCTAAATGAAATTTTTATTTATAATTCAGGTAATCGAGATTTCTCTCCGAATTACACTTTAATTTATATTGATAGTGAAAAATTATATTTTGGTCAAAAGTCTGGTTCAAACCTTGGCGAAACGGTTGAAACAAGACATTCATCCATATCTCTTGATAATAATTTCACTCAAATTATAAATTAAAAACCTATCTATTTTACTGGTTAAAATAACTTACTTTTTTGTTGTAAGTTTCGCAAAGGGAACAACCATTTGCGTCAACTTACGTCTCAAATTAAGCCATTTTTCCTGCGCAAAATTTACATCACATACTTAATCCGATTGGTATTATACATTTACTTTAGCAGCGGATTGTTCCAATTGCTGTAAATAATAATCAAACATTGTTATCTCAATGCATTGCAAAAGTCGTTTATATTTACGTTTTGAATAGGAAAAAGATCACTGCAGTTGAAAAGTTAAATTATCAATTTACTATCAATTAAATGTGAGTTATTCTATTTTTCTATATAACTAGGGAGGTAATAAGAAATTCTACAACCTCACTGTCTTAAAAAAGGAGCTTTTGTGTTAAAGCAAACGGAAATGTGTTTTTGTAAATCATGCGCAGCAAGTACACACCATATTTTGGTGTTAGTGAGGAAGCCCAATCCTTTTAAAAACGTGAAAAACCGTAAGAGAAAGGAATTCATTGCAGGCTTAATTAAAGGGTTGATGGTCGGCCCTTTTATTGCTGCAATGGATGATTTTCTAGACACCTTATATGTGAAAAGTGTGGAACAACAACAATCGATGACTAATGAAGTGAATTAGTTCATTAATTGAGAAGCGTTATAGCAATTCGCATGATTGAGTAATAGCGCTATTACGATGGAATGCAACGTTGTTATCTATTATTTTAACCAACAAGATAGATCAGATGCTTATGCGGATTGGTATTAGTATTGCCTTTTACGTTGTTGCAGAAGGGTAAACTTGCCCGTGAAATGAATCCACAGAGCAAGCAAGGTCGTTTGGGAGAGCCTTATATTTCAGGGCTTAGTTCAGCTATTAGCTGCGCTTTTAAGCGAATCTCTTGCTCTTCGGTTAATGCGTTGCCATCCAACGTTGAAACAATAAATAGATCCTCTGCTCGTTCACCAATGGTGGTGATTTTGGCGGTATCAAGTACTAAACCACTACAACGAAACACCTCTCCAATATTGGCTAATATACCCGGTGCATCAAAGGCAACTAATTCAATTTGTGTGCGTTTGCGACGCGTTGGTAGGAAGGTGATTTCGGGTTCAAATTTAAACTTCCTTTTAACCCGTGCTAAGCGAGTTTGTTGCATATTGACCTTTTCAGGGGCAATGAGTGCCATTTCTATCGCCTCTTTAAGACGCTGTATTTTATCGGGATCGATGTGTTCGCCATCTTGTTCTAGCACGGTAAATGTACTTAATGAAAAGTCGTCACGGCTGGAGAGTATTTTTGCATCATGGACACTGAGCTTTTTGTTATCAATTTCAGTCACCACTGAGGAAAAGAGTGATGGCATATCCTTATGATAAACAAAGACTTCCGTTGCACCACGTTCATTTTGATCACTAATTAGCACCATTGGTTGGCTATGGTCTTGATGTTTTAATAAATTGACCGTATGCCAAGTGATTTGCGCTGATTTGTAGCGGAAAAAATAGTACAGGTTAAAGCGTTTCCAGAGTGGTTTTACCTCCTCCTCTGTTATGCCGTATGTAGCTAGTAAGCCTAAGGTTTTTTGTTTTCGATCACGAATACGGTCGCGAATATCCGGTGGGTTTTCCAATCCTCTTCGTAACATTTTTAAGGTGCTGTAGTATAAATCACGTAATAGGGTGCCTTTCCAGCTATTCCATGTCTCTTCATTGGTGGCACAGATGTCAGCAACGGTTAAACAAAAGAGATAGTTTAGCTGTTTTTCATCGCGAACGACGGTTGCAAATTCAACAATCACACGTGGATCACTGATATCTCGGCGTTGAGCTGTGACAGACATAATAAGATGATGAGCCACTAACCAAGCGACAAATTTACTTTCATGGCGATTGAGCCCATGTAATTCACAGAATGCCAGTGCATCCATTGCACCAAGTGTGGAGTGATCGCCCTTTTGCCCTTTGGCGATATCGTGAAAAATGGCGGCTAAAAAGAGCAGCTCGGGTTTTTCTAAATAGTGATAAATTTCATTGGCAAGCGGATGTATCTCTTTGCTTTCAGGGTAGTTATAGATATTTTCAATCAGTTTATGGGTATGCTCATCGACGGTGTAAGCGTGAAATAGGTCAAACTGCATTTGCCCAACAATACGACTCCACTGTGGAATATAAGCAGCGAGTACGCCATGTTCATACATTAGCGTAAAAGCGCGGCCCATTCCTTTGGGGTGTTTGATGATGCGCATAAAAATGGTGCGGCATTCAGGGATATTTTGTAACCATTGTGTCAAACAGCGTCTTGCTTCACGTAATTTACGCATGGTCGGTGAATAGATCCCCTTGATACGAGGATCTTCTGCAACATGCAAAAACAACTGTAAAATAGATTCAGGTTGGTCATTGAACAATGATGGGGTGGTTAACTCAATCATGTCACCACGCAGTTGAAAGTGGTTATCAATTTGTTCACTCTGTTTTTCAATATTGCTGCCTAAAATAGCTTCATCAAAATATTGTAGTAACATTTCATTAAGCTCTTTAACGCGGCGAATGGTTTGATAAAACGCCTTCATCATCTGCTCAATCGCTTGATTAAATTTTCCGGTATAGCCCAAGAAAGTGGCTACATCATTTTGAAAATCAAACAGAAGGCGATTATCAGGCCGATTGGTGACGGTGTGTATGGCAAAACGAATCGACCAAAGCTGTCTTTGGCAATCAACTAACTCGCGATATTCACCTTGGGTTATATAATCGTAACTGGTTAACTCTAATAAACTTTGTGCATTAAAGTGGCGTTTGGCTATCCAAGCAATAGTTTGAATATCGCGCATGCCACCGCAACCATTTTTAATGTCGGGCTCTAAGCTATAGCCATCACCACGACAGTTGCAATGACGCGTTTTTTGCTCTTCACGTTTCACGGTGAAAAATCGATCTGATGGCCAAAAGTTTTTATTTTCAACAAGTTCGGTGAGTTTATCAAAGACGTTTTGATTTCCTTTGATATAGCGCGCTTCGATCATACTCGTGGCAACGGTGATATCTGCTTGCCCCTGTTCAACGCAGTCTTTTAAGCTGCGTACACTGTGTCCGATATCAAGTTTAAGATCCCATAGTAGTGTGATGAAGTCGCTTATTTTATTTTCTGTCTCTTTATCAAGCTTCTCTTTAAAGAGAATTAATATGTCGATATCAGATTTTGGATGCAACTCACCACGCCCATAACCTCCGACGGCGATCAGGGTTAAATCATAGAGTTCATTGAGTGCAAAATGGTCCCATAATCGAATCAGTAGTTGATCAATATAATTAGCACGGCAAGCGACGATTTCAGTAATATCCTGTTGCGCTTTGAAACAGTCAATCTGCCATTGTTGAAATTGTTTGAGGTTGTTTTTTAAATAGCTAAGGGTAAGTTTATCGTCACTGATATTAGCAGGGGAGAGTGTCTCAAAATCCATATTTTCCTCGATACCACATAGGCAAGTCACCGCTATTGAGCAATAGCGGTATAGTCATACTGTTATATTTAGTCGTGATTAATAATACGTTGGATAGTTTCTTCTGGGCGAAGTGTGAGAATTTCACAACCCGTTTCTGTTACTAATAGCGTATGTTCCCACTGTGCAGAGAGTTTTTTATCTTTGGTGACAACGGTCCACTCATCTCTTAGTACTTTACAGGCTTTATTACCTGCATTAATCATAGGTTCAATGGTAAAACATTGACCTGCTTTGATGACATCACCAGTACCCGCTTTGCCGTAATGTAAAACCTGTGGCTCTTCGTGAAAACCTGCGCCAATACCATGGCCACAATATTCTCGAACCACGGAGTAGTTGTGTTTTTCGGCATGTTTTTGGATAGCAGAACCAATATCTCCTAGTCTTGCGCCAGGTTTAACTAGATTAATGCCAATATATAAACATTCTTGAGCAACGCGAATTAAACGCTCCGCTAAAATAGTCGCTTTCCCCACAACAAACATTTGTGATGTATCGCCGTGATAGCCATCTTTGATGACGGTGATATCGACATTGACAATATCACCTTCTTTGAGCGGTTTATCATTAGGGATTCCATGACAAACCACATAGTTGAGAGAGGTACAGATTGATTTTGGAAAACCATGGTAGTTAAGTGGTGCAGGAATCGCTTGTTGTTCATTGACAATAAAATCATGACAACGTTTGTCTAATTCATTGGTCGTCACCCCTTTTTGAATAAAAGGTGCGATCATTGTTAGTACATCTGCAGCAAGTTGCCCTGCAATGCGCATTTTTTCGATCTCTTCCGCCGTTTTAATGATTCCAGCCATCTATCTCTACTCTATTTTGTTGTATGAATCTTGAAAGGATAACTATAAAGAATTTATCACCATGAAGCCAGTGAAGTTAGACCATTTTATTGTTAGGGAAATAGCGGTGTGATTTTCCTGTGGCAGGCGAAGAGATGTTAGTAAGGCTTGCTTCCTTGCTAACATCTCAATCTATTCTTGATTATGATTCTACCTTTGTTATCGCGCCAGCTTCAGGGCAGATAGCGATACAGCGCGGTGTTGCTAAGTCTTGGCACTCACTGCATAAAGTTGCATTAATGCTAAAGATATTATTGGTCTGACTGATTGCCTCTTCAGGGCAGACCGTTTCACAGGCGTAACAAGAAAAACATTTTTTACCAATTTGTAGGGCCATATTACGCTTCCTTACAGAGTTGTTGTTGCCATTTCTTTTGTGCTAGTTGTTTATATTTAGAGAATAGAGTCGGTAGTACCTCTGGCACAGCATGATAGGCGTAATCGACGTCCACTAGGATGTTAGCCTCTGTTAAAGCCTGTTGTGGATCAGTGCCAATACGGCAACATAATAACAGAGTGACACCATGCAATGCTTTGATGGCGTTGCTTAAGCTGTCGTTATGGCCTGAGATACTATTATCATCACACTCATCACTGCCCGAACAGTAGCGTTTAATGCGCCGTTCGCCAAGATAGTGTTGTTCATTTTCCGTGATCAGGTATAACTTAAAGCAATCGGTATGGCCGAAATGTAAATTGATTTGTTCGCTATTTTCACTGGCGATGGCAACAATAAATGAAGCTTGTTTTTCGGAGGCGCCTTTACTGGCGATCGCCGATTGAAAACGGCTACGAGCAAGCATGGTTTCACTGTAATCGGCAGGGGTATCCTGTAGATCTTTAACCTGAAACTCACTGCTTCGATCTTCACCTAACATGCCAACTGCGTCGGCACGACATTGTTGACAATGTTTCATCTGTTGTACGTTACCGCCCGATGCTTCACGCACCGCTTCTAGCTCAGCTTCTAGTGGCTCTCTTTGCCCCGTGAGGCCAAAATGGGTGCCATGTTCGGGTTTGCTAATTAGAGGCATAATGTTATGTAGAAAAACATTGTTACGTCTTAACTCTCTACTGAGTTCGGGTAGATGGGCATTATTGATCCCCGGTATTAATACTGAGTTTACTTTGGTTAAGATGCCGGCTTTAGAGAGTGCTTGCAGGCCCTCCATCTGCCGTTGTATGAGCATTCTTCCCGCCTCAACTCCCTCATAACGTTTGCCATCGAGATAAATCCATTTGTAGATTTGTGCGGCAATGACCTCATCTAATGCATTAATAGTGACAGTAACGTGATCCACACCAAGTCTTAATAATTCATCAACATGCTCACTTAAGGCCAAGCCATTTGTCGATATGCAAAGCTTGATGTCGGGCATCGCCTCGCGGATCAAGGCTAATGTACTTAAGGTACGCACTGGATTTGCAAGGGGATCGCCCGGCCCGGCGATACCAATAACCGAGAGCTGTGGGATTGCCTTGGCAACGGCTTGTGCTTTTAATAATGCCTGTTCAGGCGTCAGTAATTCAGAGACGACGCCGGGGCGAGATTCATTGGCGCAGTCATATTTGCGATTACAGTAATTACACTGAATATTACAGGCGGGGGCGACGGCCAAATGCATTCGTGCATATTTATGGTGGGCATTATTTGAATAGCAGGGGTGTTGCGATACTTTCTGCAACTGATGCAAAGCCATTGACGAACTACTATCCGCCGATTGTGCTAGTTTAATATCAGAGCTAAGTAGATCACTCTCACATTTCGTTTTACAGCTTGGACGGCTATTGTGTTTTGTGTCCGTTTTCATCTCTTTATTTATTTTATCCATAATATTGCCTACCTAGAAAGAATGATTACTAGCTAAATTGCAATCTTTGTACCATTACACGCTGTTGATTCAAGTTGTTGATAAATAGTGGTTTATTTTTCTTGAAAGGTTTTTGTAATAAATTTATGAGTAGTTAGGTGGTGTTATAGAAGACAATTGTAGGAAAATTTACATAATCCATTTTAATCCCTCATTTTGTATTATTTACGTTGTGTACCATAACCGACAAAGCTCACATAAGCCTGTTGTATGTCATCATTCTTTTCTGTTTTGATTTTCTTAAGTTCTTGAATTTTAAGGTTGTTTTGTTTGGTCTGAGTTTTGCAATTAGTTAATGCAATATGGAATTGATTATTTGAGAGGTGTATATGTGGAACTATTCAGAAACAGTAAAAGAATCATTTTTTTAATCCAAGAAATGCCAAAGCATTAAGTGATGCCAATGGTATTGGTGATGTTGGCTCTATTAGTTGTGGTGATGCATTACGCTTAACAATAAAAGTAAATGAAGAGACAGATATTATTGAAGATGCCGGTTTCCAAACCTTTGGTTGTGGTAGTGCGATTGCATCTTCATCGGCATTAACAGAACTGATTATTGGTAAAACCGTTGCGCAAGCAGAGCAAGTGACCAACCAAGAGATTGTTGATTACCTCGGTGGCTTACCAGCGGAAAAAATGCACTGTTCGGTGATGGGACAAGAAGCGCTAGAAGCGGCGATTGCTAACTACCGTGGTATCGAATTAAAGGCTGATGATCATGAAGAGGGCAAATTGATTTGTCGCTGTTTTGCCGTCGATGAAGGAAAAATAACCAGAGCCGTTGAAAAACATGCGCTGACTACTATTGATGATGTCATCAACTATACCAAAGCGGGCGGAGCTTGTACGGGGTGCCATGAAAAAATAGAACGGGTAATTGATGCTGTGATGGCAAAAAAACAGGGCACATGCCCATCGGCAACGGGTCATGTTGCAGCGCCAATGGTAGATATAGTGCCGCAAAAAATGGACTCACTGACGCAAAAAGTCCAGGAAATTATCACTAACTTACGCCCCTATTTACAGGTCGATGGGGGGGGATATGAGTTTGGTGGATGCCAGTGAGAATTTAATAACAGTGAGTCTATCTGGTGCTTGTACGGGCTGCATGATGACGGATATCACCCTCGGTTGGTTACAGGATCAAATCAGTGAAAAATTAGGTTTTGCCGTTCCCGTTGTTAACCAAGAGCCGCTCACGCATGAACCGCAAGAGTTGCAAGATCTTGCGCACTTAGCACATGTAAGTTAGAAGAGGATGCCAATATGAAACAAATTTATTTAGATAATAATGCAACGACTAAAGTGGATGCGATGGCACTCGAAGCAATGTTACCGCTATTCACCGAGCAGTTTGGTAATCCCTCTTCTATCCATAGTTTTGGCGATAAAGTGGGCGCTCAGCTTAAAATAGCGCGTCGCCGAGTTGCCGATTTAATTGGTGCTTTACATGAAACAGAGGTGATTTTCACCTCCTGTGCAACGGAATCAACGACAACGGCAATCTATTCAGCTTTAAAAGCAAATCCCAATAAAAAAGAGATCATCACCAGCGTAGTTGAACATCCAGCCACCTTGGAAGTGTGTGAACAACTTGCCCTTGAGGGATACACCATTCATTGGTTGAAGGTAGATAAAAAAGGGCGCTTAGATTTAGACCAGTATCAAAAATTGCTTGGCGATAACACCGCGTTAGTGACTGTCATGTGGGCGAATAATGAAACGGGGACACTCTTTCCTATTTTGGAAATGGCGGCAATGGCAAAAGAGAAAGGGATTTTATTTCATACCGATGCGGTACAAGCTGTTGGTAAAGTACCCGTTGAAGTGCAGGATTCGGGCATTGATATGCTCTCCTTTTCAGGCCATAAACTCCATGCACCAAAGGGTATAGGGGCACTTTATGTACGTCGTGGCGTACGCTATCGCCCACTGCTACGTGGGGGGCATCAGGAACGTGGACGCCGCGCTGGCACTGAGAATACGGCGGCTATTGTGGCATTCGGAGTGGCGGCGGAACAGGCTGAATTGCATCTAGAGACGATTAATAGTCGAGTGAGAACACTGCGCGATAAGTTGGAAACGGGCATATTAGCCAGCGTTGACCACGCTTTCGTGACTGGCGACCCCGATAATCGTACCGCTAATACGGCGAATATCGCCTTTGAATATGTTGAAGGTGAAGCTATTTTAATGCTGCTCAATCAATATGGTATTGCTGCATCGAGTGGCAGTGCTTGTACCTCTGGATCATTGGAGCCCTCACATGTGATGCAGGCGATGTCCATTCCATTTACAGCGGCCCATGGCACTATCCGTTTCTCTCTTTCTCGATATACCACGGAGCGAGATATCGACCGAGTGATTGAGGTGGTGCCATCTATTATCGATAAGCTGCGCCTATTGTCTCCTTACTGGCAAGATGGAAAGCCAGTGGTAATAGAAGCATTTGAACCCGCATTTGCCTAAAAGGTGATACTTATGGTCACGATAAACGATACAACCCTACGCGATGGCGAACAAACTGCAGGTGTCTCCTTTACGCTGCAAGAGAAAGTTAACCTAGCTAAAATGCTGGTGGCATCAGGTGTGACTCATTTAGAAGTGGGCATTCCTGCGATGGGAGAAGAGGAGTGTTTGACCATAGCCGCAATTCGCCAAGCATTACCCGATGCTACATTGATGGCGTGGTGTCGATTGAACAAAGCCGAGATTAAACGTGCTGCCGAGCTGCAACTTGATTGGATAGATATTTCCATTCCCAGCTCTGATCAGATGATTAAGCATAAACTGCATAGTAATAAGAGGCTGCTATTAGAGCGTCTGCAGGCAAGTATTCACTATGCTATTTCACTTGGATTACAAGTGTGTATTGGCTGCGAAGATGCATCACGGGCGGATATCCATTTTTTAATTGAAATAGGAATTGTCGGACATCGTGCTGGCGCGAGACGTTTACGTTATGCCGACACATTGGGGATATTAGAACCCTTCACAACCTATGAACAAATTAACTTATTAACGCAAGCCCAACCTTTAGAGATTGAAATTCATTGTCATGATGACCTTGGTCTAGCAACGGCCAATACTTTAGCTGCGATAAAAGCGGGCGCTGCTTTTGCTAATACCACGGTTGTTGGTTTGGGTGAGCGAGCAGGTAATGCAGCATTAGAAGAAGTGGTGACCGCTTTAGAGCAATGTTACCGGAAGTCGACTGGAATTCGCTTAGATTGTCTGCCTGCGCTTTGCCAAGCAGTTTCTGCAGCGGCAGGGCGTACCATTGGGCTGCAAAAAAGTTTAGTGGGTGAGCAAGTATTTACCCACGAATCGGGAATACACGTTGATGGCCTGCTTAAGGATATCCGCAATTATCAAGGTGTTGATCCTCAACTACTAGGGCGAAATCATAAGCTAGTTTTGGGTAAACATTCTGGGCTAGGTGCGGTACTAGCGGTATTTGAAGGTGTTGGCGTGACATTGAATAAAGTGCAAGCAGGGCGCTTGCTTGGGGCGGTAAAGGAATTTGCTATTCGTTGTAAGCGAAACCCATCGGATCAAGAATTACTGACCATCAGAGATACGATATTAACGACTGAGTAGGAAGGGAAGCGATTATGCAAGCAAAATTTGATTATGGTGACAAAGTCCGTGTTATCAGAAACATAAGAAATGACGGCACTTTTATGGGAAGTGATCGCGGTACATTATTGATCCGCCGAGGCAGTGTGGGGTATATAAAAGGAGTGGGGAAATTTTTGCAGGATCAGGTTATTTATCAAGTCCACTTTATGGAGCAAGGAGTGAGCGTCGGTTGTCGAGAATCGGAGCTTGCCGATGTCAAAGCGCCTTGGAGTGAACGGCTATTTGAACGGGGTGATAGCATTATTTCGTTAAAATCATTAACAAGTAAAGGCGAAGTGGTGGTGATGGCTGGGGATAGTGGCACTGTTATAGGATTAGATAGTGAGCAAAAGCCTTTGCAGTACCGCGTCTCTTTTCGCCGAGCTAATGGACTAGAGACAAACACTTGGTTGATACCGGAGACAGTTTTACAGCTTAGTGAAAACGATTCTGTGGTGACGCAGACATTAATGATGGAGAGCAAATCATGTGCGCCAATGTGAAAAATAATAGTCGTGTTTGTTTACCTTATCAACGCATTAAATTGGCCTATCATCAATTTCAAGTCGGCCCTGAATCGCTTGATGAAAGCAGCTCTGCGACAATCCAGAAGCAAGCCGAAGCCGCAGAAAAATTAATAACCTTGGTGTTGAAAAGCGATGTTGCAAAGGATTACAAAGTGCGAGATAAAGAGGTGGACTTTGTGGTTGAGACGCTACAGGAGCAATTTGACAACAGAGAAAGTTATCAGTTGTCACTGCAGCTACAAGGATTAAGTGAACAACAATTACGCCAAGCTATTTCTCAAGATTTACTTTGCGAAAAGGTACTCGATGCACAGAGTCGAGATTACCCAGCTGCGACCGAGCAGGAGGCGATAAATTATTATCAAAATAATAGTGACAAATTTAGCTATCCAGAGCGACGTAAGGCGAGTCATATCTTGATCACTATTAATGATCAATTTCCTGAAAATAGAAGAGCCGCAGTGATGTTAAAAATAACGGATATACGCGCTCAATTAATGAATAATCTCGGAGAATTCGCAACCATTGCCTTAAGTGAGTCAGAGTGTCCGACGGCATTAAATAATGGTTTAATTGGAACAGTGAGTCGTGGGCAACTCTATCCTGAATTGGATAAGGTGCTTTTTTTGATGCAAGAGGAGACTATCAGTAGCATCGTTGAGACGGAAATCGGCCTCCATCTTTTACTCTGTCATGAAATTATTCCAGCCAGCCGTCAATCACAAGATGATGCCGTTCCCATTATTCAGGCGCAAATTAATGCACACAGACGTAAAAAGTGTGAGAGAAAATGGCTGAGTAGTTTGCTTGTTACCGCCTAGTTATACCAATTCCGATAAATAGCTAATCTATTTTACTGGTTAAAACAACTTACTGCTGCGTTGTAATTTTCGCAAAGGGAATAACCATTTACGTCAAATTACGCCTTGAATTAAGCTGTTTTTCCTACGCAAAATTTAGATCACATACTTACCGGAATTGGTATTAATTAATGCTTTATCTGTGTTAGAGAGTGCGGAGATAAGTCCGCATCTCCTTTTATATTTTTTGCTCTTTTTCCATCTCAATTTGCAGTATTTGCGTACTGGTTAAAATCGCTCTAGTCAGTTTGTTATGATCCTTTGAGCACATAGTTAAATTGCCAACGGATGAGCCTGTCCCTTCACGACGATATACTGTCTGTCCCTCTTTTAACTTAAGTGAAAAATGTTTTGTAAGGGGATGATTAACAATATCATCAATACCCGATATGTTTTTAACGATCCCTTTTCCGGGGTGAATGACCCAGTTCGCGGCGTAATATTTTTTAGTTTGAGTAATCCGCTGTAAAGGCTCTTTTAGGTAGCTGCGAATAAAGAGATCCCAGGGATTAAAATCATAGGCGAGTTCAATCAACTCCATTAGCCCACCTCCCGGTGGCCTTGCATTGACTTCTCCTAACCATAATTCACTGTCACTATAATAAAATTCAATGTGTAACATACCCTGTTTAAAATTAAAGGTCGTGGCAACATCATGACAAAGTGTTAATAACTTATCGCTCAACGCTTGGGGGAATTTAGCGGGTAAAAAATTCAGTTTTGATGCGATCAAGTAATTTGTTACATTACTAAAAATGATATTACCATTGTGTAGAATTAATTCGACACTGCACTCTTTTAAATCACAAAAGGGTTCAATGCCAACACCGCCGTAGTCGGCTCTTTCTAGCATTGTTGTTACGACCCGGCGAAGAGTCGCTCTATCTTTTATAATGCGAAACCCACGGCTACCTGAAGAGGCTAACGCTTTTACTACTAGTGGATAGGTATATTGTTGTGCAATATGTAATGCTTGTTCAACACTTTTTACCTCGACCGTTGGCCAACAGGGGAGACCAGCATGTTTAAAGCGTTTCTTCATTTTCGATTTAATTAATGCGTCTCTGGCACTGTTAACATCTTGCCCGTCAATAGAAAAATATTCACGTAATTGTGCCGCGGGTAAAACCCCTTGCTCCGTGGCTGCAATGATTGCGAGCGGATGGTTATCTGCTAAAAGCGGTAGTGTGTTTGATAAAATTTCTTGAAAAGGTGCTCTTAAGGAAATAGCAAGATGTTGATCTGCCTTGGCCAATACTCGCTTGGGAGTAGTCGGTTCGGCAATTAATAAGACCTTTAGGTTAAGTGCTAATGCCGCTTCTAAAGCGGCGCTACGACCACCAATTAATATAATCCAGTTAGACACAGCGGATCTCCAAATATCGCCATGATTGAAAGATCGCAAAATGCCAGAGTTGTGTTAATAAGTCGAGCTAATAATGAAAAATTAATCTGTTTTTATGCGCGCATTTGCATTGTTATTTTGTATGTCATTATTCGGTTTATTTTATAGAGAAAAGCAGGACAGTTATCTATCCTGCTTTATTAACTATTTTATAGAAGATTAGTTGCCATTATGCACCGCCAGGTTCACCAGTAAATTTCACCAAAATATCTTCATCGGTGACAATAGCCTGACAGGCTAAGCGAAATTTTGGTGGCATATCGGCGACCGATGCGCGTTGTGCATCCTTTTCAGATAGTTTACCAATATTTTTAAGGCCCTCGCGTTCTTTGTCGGTTAACATTGCGCCTTTGATATGATCTCCATCAAGGTGAGTGACCTCCACCAAGCAAGAGCCGCACCGACCGTCTTTACATTCATGGGGAATGTTAACGCCATTTTCTTCAGCAAGCCCAAGTAGAGCATCGCGTTTACCGACAATGGGGGTCACTTTTTTATTTTTACGCATGATGGGGGATGAAAAGTAGACTGTAGCCATATTATGTTTCCTTTTTATTATGAATAATTGCGCAGTATCAATGTCATCTTTCTCAGTGAAATGAGTTAAGTCAATTGATAGAGAGGAGATTTGCAATTCATAAGCCATAAGGAAGTAAAATTATTGATCTGCATAAGTGTTTTTTTGAGCGGGTTTTCTTTTTTGCTGGTGTGGTTTTTCTTTTTAATATCATGTTGTTATGTTTTTTGTCTGCTGTTTTTTTTTACATCCATTAGTCGACAATTTATTGCAATAACCGCCATCGCTTGTTACTCGATACATTCTATTATGATAAAGACGACAAAGTGCTTTATTGTTAACAATTTTGTCGTGTTATTACAGGTACATTTAATTTAGTGGTGTGAGCTAGGAAAATTAACAGCATTCTTGTTCTATTTGGTAGAGTAACTGCATGGCAGTCTCATCTTGGCACTGTTCAAAGTACTCATATAATGTATTCGTTTGATTACCGATAAAGTGTAAATTATCGTGTTTTAATTTTATTTGTACTGCTCTTTTGATGGTAAAGTAGTGCTGCCACTGCTTATCTCCCTTACCCTCCCTGATATTTTTTTCTAACATAGCAATCAGCTGATTGGCATTGCTATCACATTGAATGCCACAGAATGAGTGATAACGATCTGCTTCTGTTTCATGATTGTTCATTTTAACTCCTTGTCGTAGCGTAACTGATTATTATGCAAAACATTCAGCATAAGAGCGGCATGCTTCACAGGTCGGCGCCTTGCAGATGTAATCGCCTCCTTGCTCACATAAACAGCGATAGAAAAAGCGTTTCCAACGCATATTATTTTTATTTTTGGCATGTAGTGCTGGGAAGTTATATTTCAGTAGAGAGCCAAGCTGTGCGCGATCCTGTAAACCTAAGCTGCTCCATAAGTGGAATGAAGTTAAGCACGCCGTGGCAACGATAATGGCTATTTGCATAGCATCACTAATCTCTTGGTTTGCGTCATTTGCTAATAAATTTACCAACTCATTACGTTCTTCTCCCCTTAGTCCCAATAACTCTTCCTGTATTTCTGCGCGTTGATGGATGATGCTCCGTTCTGACTTTTGCCACTGTATCTCTAAGGCATTAATCTCAGTGCAGTTAAGTTTTTTTACTATTTCATTATAACTGGCACTATCAAGTCCAAGGCCATGCGGCAATGCAGCTTTCCCTGTGAGCTGTGCAGAGATGATTTGTTTGAAAAATATTTGGTTAAGTGCAGACAGGTCGACACTACAGCTAAAGGGGAAAATAATAGGTCTCTCCCCGATATGTCTATATTCATCGTAATTGGCATTTTTTTGCATATATCACCTCTATTAATTTTTGTTCTATTAGGTAAAACAGTGCTGCAAGTCGCGTCATAAAATAACCACAGCTTTTATTTGTGCCCAGACGGCATCGCCAACTTTTAAATTCAAACGTTGCTTTGATGCATAGGTGATCGCAGCCAAAATAGAGTGTTGTTCTGATAGCTGCAAGGTAATGGTGCACTCTCCTGGCGGCTTTTTCTCAACGATGTGGATCACTTTTGCCTTGAGCAAATTAATAATCGAGCTATCGCAAGGTTGGCTCAAACAGATGCTAACATCACGCGCATAGATGCGAATACGAAGTTGACTGAGTACCGGTTTATCTATTTGTGCAACGAATAAATTCACCGAGCCAACGGCTAATTGGGTTAGGTAATCATCATGTTGCGCAATGATTTGTGCATTGAGTAAACTACTGCCACCATCGTTAAATATTGCGCCATTGCTGAGGTCGAGCATGACGTCTTGTAAATGGCCCTGTTTAACCACATGCCCTTGTTCGATAATAACAATGTCATCGGCCAACTGTGCGACTTCATCGGGCGAGTGGCTGACATAGATAATGGGAATGGATAGCGATTGTTGTAATTGCTGTAGATAGGGCAGAACTTCCTGTTTTAAGCCATTATCCAAAGCGGATAATGGTTCATCCATTAACAATAGTTCAGGTGAGCTGAGTAATGCTCTAGCGATAGCGACACGCTGCCGTTCGCCCGATAATGCACTGGTTGGGCGATCTAATAAATTACTAATAGCAAGGAGTTCACAGATCTGAGTAAAATCGACTTTACGTTTATTTGGCGCAATATGCTTAAGTGCAAAATTGATATTGTCGCGTACATTGAGATGCGCAAAGAGGCTCGCTTCTTGAAAAACGTAACCGATATTACGCTTATGGGCAGGTACGAATAGATTGCGGCTAGAATCCTGCCAAACAGTATTACCCAATGAAAAATAACTATTAGGTAATTTTTCAAGCCCCGCCATGGCGCGAAGGCAGGTGGTCTTTCCTGAGCCCGATGCACCAAAAAGGGCACATACCCCCTGTCCTGATAACTGTAGTTTGACATCCAGTTTAAAGTTGTCACGATCAACCATAAAATGGGCATTAATTTTATTCATGTTAGCGCCTTGATTGTGATTGATAATTAAGCCAATAAATCAGCAGTAATGCGATAAATGAAACCAGCATCATGCCACCTGCGAGCCAGTGTGCTTGGGTATATTCCATTGCCTCAACGTGGTTATAAATTTCGATGGATAAAACGCGCGTTTTACCGGGAATATTACCGCCAATCATTAACACCACACCAAACTCACCGATGGTATGACAAAAGCCCATTATCGCGGCAGTGAAAAAGCCTGGTTTAGCGAGTGGCACAGCGACGCTAAAAAAGGTTGTCATGGGACTTGAACGCAGCGTTGCAGCCACTTCTAAAGGGCGTTTACCAAAGGCTTCAAAGGCATTTTGTAGTGGTTGTACGACAAAGGGCAGGGAGTGAACTGCACAGGCAATCGCAATGCCTGCAAAACTAAAGGGTAACGGGCCTAGATTTAAGAATGCGGCGAGTTGACCAATAGGACCATTAGCACCCAGTAACAGGAGCAGATAAAACCCTAAAACCGTTGGCGGCAACACTAATGGCAGCGCAAAGAGTGCGCCAATAACGGGTTTTAATTTTGAGCTTGTTTGTGATAACCACCAAGCCAATGGTGTAGCTAACAATAATAGAATAAAGGTAACGATAGTTGCTAGTTTAAAGGTTAGCCAAATCACTGATAAATCAGCCATTAAGCACCAACCTTATAGCCGTAGGAGCGAATAATCTCTAGGCATACAGGGCTTTTTAGGAAATCTAAAAACGCAATGGCAGCACTATTTTGCTTACCTTTGTTAAGCACAATCGCATCTTGTTTAATAAGCGAATAAAGAGAAGTTGGTATTATCCAACTTGAACCCCCTATTATTTTTCCGTTATCTAGTATCTGCGATAGGGCGATGATGCCTTGTTTTACTGCACCGGAACTGATTTGTTGAAAACTTTGCCCTACATTTTGCCCTAGTACTAATTTAGGGGTTAATTGTTCATAAAGCCCCATATTTTTTAATACGGTTATCGCTGCTGCACCATAGGGGGCCGTTTTCGGATTAGCAATAGCCAAATGGTTCAGTTCATTGGTGCTTAATATTTTACCCTGAATATCAATCTGTTTTGGATCTTTTGACCAAAGTACCAGTTGTCCTTGCGCATAGGTAAATTGCGTTTCTTTGAGTGCTAAATGTTGCTCTGCTAATTTGGCGGGTCTTAATTGATCTGCTGCGATAAAAATATCAAAGGGGGCGCCGTTAACAATTTGAGCATAGAGTTTCCCCGTTGAGCCTACCGACAATAATGCTTTATGGCCACTTTGTTGTTCAAATTTAGCGGCTATTTCTTGTAATGGTTTATAGAAATTTCCAGCGACCGCAATCATCACTTGTTGTGCGAGGGTATAGTGGCTAAAGAGAGAAAATATCAAGGCACAAATTGTTTTTTTATTAAATATTTTCATATGTTTAAACCTAAATGAAGGGCGCTTTTTGAATAAGCGCCATATGCAGGTGTACGCTTATAAACCAAGCTCAGGTTTGATTATCGCTAACCATTCGCTAATACGGTTATCGGTTAACTCTGCCTGATTATCTAAATCAAGTACTAAACCCACAAATTCATCGCCATCAAGCGCCGTTGAGTTATTAAATTGATAACCATCACTAGGCCAACGACCGATGATGGTCGCGCCTGAACCTGAAAAGATATCGTATAGCTCACCCAGAGCATCAACAAATTCATCGGGGTAACCTTCTTGATCTCCAAGACCAAATAATGCAATGGTTTTCCCAGTAAAATCCGCTTCTTCAAGTTCTGCTGCAATCTCTTCCCAGCTTTCACTTTCACAATCAACAGATAATCCCGGTAGGGCGCCTTCACCGAGAGTCGGCGTGCCAATGATGAGGTTATCGTATGCAAGTAGCTCATCGACGGTGCAGCGATTAATATTGATAGGTTTACCTACACTTGCATCATCAAGTTTGCTGTAGATAAGTTTTGCAACTTTGCGTGTTTTCCCCGTATCGGTTCCAAATATAATTCCTGTTTTAGCCATTTCACTTCTCCTAATAAATTAAAACTGATTCATATTTGCATTAGGTGCACAATACATGCCTTACTCAGTGAGATTTTTTGTTTAATTAAGTTATTGATTTTTATTGTTTAATTTTTTTTAAAAGTGGTTTTATATTGTTGGATTTAAGACAAGAGGTACAATTGTATGGGTTATAACAAAAATGAGAGGCGATTTTGAGTGTTGTGGAATAGGGGCGTGACGCGTTTCAATAATGAAAATTATTCTGTAATGAGAATAAGCATTACAGAATTTAAGTATCGTTTATAATATACAGTTTTTAGTGAAATCACTCGTTTCATTAAGTGTCCAATCCCCCTTAGGTTTCTCTTTCATATAGGTGCACCATGCTTCACTACCTACTTTAGGTGAGCAAGCGCTAATAAAGATAATGAGAAAAGATAAACTAATAAATTTATGCATTTGATTTCCTAATTATTTTTTCTGGCTATTCGATACACATCGACAATGGCGGCAATCCAGATTATTAACATTAAATAAAGGTGTATATTTGCATTCTGTTGTTCTGTAGAACTCAATGCTAATATCGATTCATTGATGGTTTCCTGATTTAATGGTATCTCTCCTTTGATAATTCTTTCAATAATGATATTAGCTTGATTAACAATATCTGTAATGACAAAAAAAAGCGATATTGAAAAAAGTGTGACCAAAGCAAGGCATGTTTTATAGCTTCTGATAAAAAAATGTCCCGCGCCTGGATATATTAATGCTGATAGTAATAGCGCTTTTAATGGTTTACTCATTGATTCTTCCTACTACAAATAACAAGTTTATTTTATCGCCTTTCTTACTCATTAAGGTAATTGTTTAATTTTATTGATTAAATTCATATTAACATGACGCGAGTGAAAATTAGCCACTTAAAATGCAATTACTTGATGTGTTATGTGTGTTAAAGTTAGTTTTTTGTGAGGCTTGGTGTTAGGGAAATGCATCATATCCTTACTCGACTGCACTCATATTAATCACCGTATAAATACAAAGGATGTTATAAAATGATTGATCAGCACGTGGATATCTTTCCTTGGAGTGATAACTTCAATATTGGAATCGACAAGATCGACCATCAGCACAAAAAACTGGTCGAGTTGCTCAATAAGGTTGCCAATATTATTACGTTGCAGCGCTTGCAGGTTTCCCCAGAAACATTCATCAATGAATTATTGGATTATGCTGTCTATCACTTTAAGACTGAGGATAAATATTGGAGTGAGCACTTACTTGACTCTATCCACATCCAGCAACACCGAGATAGTCATAACCAATTTATTTCGCGTATCAATGCATTGAAAGCGGAACTTGGCACATTATCTGAAGATGAATGGCTTGAGGAGTTGTTCTCTTTTTTAACCAGTTGGCTTGTATTGCATATTTTAGAGAATGATAAGCATATGGCATTTCTCGTGACCGCCGTAAAATCTGGTCAGTCTTTGCAAGAAGCCAATAGGTGGGCGGAAGAGCAAATACATCTAACGGCAAAAGATACGCTTAATGTGATTTTATCTTCCTATAAGAATCTCTCGGTGAATACGATGAGGATGATGCGCGAAATTAAAGCAAAAAATGTGGCGCTTAATAAACTCTCAAAGAGCGAACGTCGTCTCCATAATGCAATGGACTACGCTCAGATTGGTCGTTGGTTTCTACGTTATAAAGATAATACCATTGAATATGATTGGTCTTCTGAAATTTTACATTTATTTGGCTTTACAGCTGAGATAGTCCCTAGCCAAGAAGCGCTTTTTAGTATTATGAAGGAAGAGTTTCAACAACCCTTTTTAAGTTCTATTGAGAGGTGTTTTGAAACAGCTAAGGAGCACCGTGTCGAATATCAAATTATTCGTCCTAGCGATGGTGCCGTGCGTTGGATATCATCGAACGGTAAATTGAAATATCAAACGGATGGGACAGTAGATCGAATTTCTGGTTTTATACAAGATATTACTGAGCGTAAAGCAAGTGAAGAAAAAATCACCCGTCTTGCTTACTATGATTCACTTACTAGTTTACCTAATCGCCGTTTACTGATGGATAGACTACATCAGTTAATTGCGCAGAGTGAGCGCAATAAAAATTATAATGCGCTTTTCTTTATCGATCTTGATGATTTCAAAACAGTGAACGATAGTTACGGCCATGATTATGGTGATATTCTCTTGCAACAGGCGGCAACACGTATCAAGCAGCTGACTCGTAAAGGGGATACCCTTGCCCGTATTGGTGGCGATGAATTCGTTTTTGTTTTATCTGGATTAGATGAAATAGAAGCGCGAGCGATAGAAAAGGCTGGCCTTGTCGTGCAAAAAATTGTCGGTGCGCTCTCCATTCCATACAAAATTCATAAACAGCAATTTAATAGTAGTGCCAGTATCGGTGTGACGCTCTTTAATGATAGTTCCACTTCTGTTTCACAACTAATGCAATTTGCTGATATTGCTATGTATCAAGCCAAACGATTAGGAAAAAATTCAGCGTATTTTTACGAACCGCAATTGCAACAGTTAATAACGAATCGTTTTAACCTTGAGAGAAAACTTCGCAATGCAATTAAAGAGCAGCAATTTGAGCTTTATTATCAACCGCAGATGGATGACCTTGATCAAGTAATCGGAGCTGAAGCTCTTATTCGTTGGCATGATCCTATTGAGGGATTAATTAGCCCTGATAATTTTATTCCCATGGCCGAAAAAAAGGGGCTAATCATTCCGATTGGAGAATGGGTGCTAGAAACCGCTTGTCAACAGCTACAACGATGGCAACAAAATGACCACACCCGTCATCTCACACTCGCTGTTAACGTTAGTTATAAACAATTCCGTCAGGCCAACTTTGTTGGGCAGGTAAAACAGCTCGTTGATACCTATGGTATCGGTCAAGGGCAACTTAAAATTGAGCTGACAGAAAGCATACTTATTGATGATATGGAGCTAATTATTGACAATATGCAGGAACTAAAAGCGTTGGGGATTAAATTTGCTTTAGATGATTTCGGGACAGGATACTCATCGCTTCAGTATCTGAAACGTTTACCTTTGAATCGTTTAAAAATAGATCGTTCATTTATTACTGAGTTACAATCTAATATAAATGATCAATCGATTGTTAAAACGATAATTCTGATGGCTAGCGCCTTAGGACTTGATGTGATTGCAGAGGGGGTTGAAACTATCGAACAAAGAAATTATCTATACGCTAATGGGTGTTTATCCTATCAGGGATATTTGTATAGTAAACCCCTTACAATTAATGATTTTGAAGCCTATTTGTTAAGTAATAAAAAACAACAATTCGTACACTATTATTCAACATTACAGTGATAGAGCTGCTATAATCTCGCTATTTTTGTTCTTTGACCTTTTACGGAAATAGCTATGACTCACAGTGCCGCTAACTCTCTCCATGAATTTAATCTTTTACTCGTTGAAAGTTGTGCAAGTCATAGTCTAAAGAAAATGGTATTAAGTAAATACAGAGGTGCCGATAAAAGCCTGCAGCGTATTACCATTAAACCGATTTTATTACAAAATAAACCCGTATTTTCATTTCTTTATCAGCATCAAACCAATCATATTACAAAGAATCACAGTAGCGATGAAGCTATTGGGTTAATTAACTCTTTATTAGAGAGTGATTTTAAAAGTGCCTATTTATCGACATCTTCCATGGACATTCAGCTCGATATAAGTAAAAAAGGCAAAGCGCATATTACTAAGCACAAAAGCAAAATAAATGATAAAAACGGGCAGTTGCATGACCGTGAAAAGCATCGTTTTGTGGATATTAACCGCCCATTTCTACAGCAACTCGGTGTAACCGATAAGCAGTGTAAGTTGATACCTGCAATGTCGCGTAAATGGAAACAAATTAATAAATTTATCGAAGTTTTTAGTCAAGCTTTAGAAACGTCACCGCTTGCCAAAAACGAAGGGATTAATGTTGTCGATTTTGGTTCGGGTAAAGGCTATTTAACCTTTGCTATTCACGATTACTTACGCCATACGTTACACAATGATGCACAAGTGACTGGGGTGGAACTTCGCCAAGGCCTCGCCGATTTATGTAATAAAACAGCGTTAACCTTAATCATCAAGGCTTATCTTTCGTCTGTGGGGATGTAAAAACACACGCCCCTAAACATACCGATGTAATGATAGCTTTACATGCCTGTGATATTGCCACAGATTATGCGATTCATTACGGGATTCGTGCTAATGCCGCTATTATCATGTGCTCGCCTTGCTGTCATAAGCAAATTCGTCCACAGATGCAAAGTCCTGAACTATTTAAGCCGATGTTACAATATGGTGTGCACATGGGGCAACAAGCGGAGATGGTGACAGATTCACTGCGTGCCTTATTTTTAGAAGCACACGGTTATACAACTAAGGTATTTGAATTCATTAGCCTTGAACATACCAATAAAAATAAAATGATCTTGGCTGTTAAAAAATCGCAAAAAAACAGCAAGGTAAATAGTGAAATAGTTGCGCAAATAGCAGACATTAAAGCCTACTACAATATCAAAGAACATTGTTTGGAAACCTTGCTGAACGAGAGTGGAAAAGGCTAGGGATTGCTATGAGATAGCTGCAACAAAATAGGATGTTTACAAGATCCTATTTTGTTGCTTGTTATAGCCGCGCTATTTTTATAGAGAGTGTTGAGTTTTATCTAATAGGAGAACGATTTCATCGGACGCGCTACTTAGCTCTGAATACAACGAATCAGCTTCATGTAATTTACCGACTTCATGTAACTCAATTATTTCTTTTATTATTTGATGCAACCTTGTGTGTGGCGCTTCTATTTTTTTAAATTCTATTGAATTTTTGTATTTTTCCATGCCATCACTGTAATACCACTTACCCAACTGGCACTCTTTATGGGAGCATGCTTGCGCTTTGGTTATGATGCTACTATCTCCTTGTAAAAATTTTCTAACCTTATCTTTCCATGCAAGATGGGCATTTTTGGCTCCTTCAAAGTCAAAAGTAACGGCCGATTCACCCGTATTATATTGTTGTAACTGGAGTTTCAGAGCGGTGGCCATATCTGTTAATGTCATTATTTTATGTTCTAGTTGTTCTATATCATTGGTTGTTTTATAGGACTGATTACTAATAGACTGAACATTGGCATTCATCTCTTCGGCAACACAAGATTGCTCTTCAGCTGCCGTTGCAATTTGTGTGTTCATGTCATTTACATTAATGACAGCACTGGCGATTTGATTAAACGAATCTTCGGTTTGTTGGATTTTATCGACGGATTCATTAACACTGATTAAACCTTGTTCCATGGTTGTCACCGCAGTTCGGCTACCGGTATATAGCGTTTCAATCATATCTTTAATTTCAACGGTTGCCTGTTGCGTTCTCGATGCGAGTACCCTTACTTCGTCGGCAACAACTGCGAAACCTCGTCCTAACTCGCCTGCTCGTGCGGCTTCTATCGCTGCATTTAATGCTAATAAATTGGTTTGGTTAGCAATTGCACTGATCGTTTCTGTGATATGTTTAATGCGCTCACACTCTTGGGCTAAGGTGTTAACCGTCACGGATACATGTGAAATATTTTGTGCTAAATCTTTAGTGGTATTACGAGAAGATTCGACCAGTACTTTCCCTTGCTGCGCGGTTGTGTCTGCTGTAGCCGCTAATTCAGAGGTTAATGTTGTATTTTGAGCTATTTCAGCAACGGTTGCACTCATCTCATGCATTGCCGTTGCAACCAAGTCAATTTCAGCATGTTGACGGCTCATATTGGTTTTGGTTTGATAGCCAGTATCAGAGAGAACATCAATCGCAAGCGTCAGTTCTTGAGTTGATTCATTGAACCTGCCAATGACCGCTTTTAGTCTGCATTGTAAAAGCTTAATCGACATCAAGGTGTTACCTATTTCATCTTGCAGGTGACTTGTAATGTTCTCCGTTAAGTCGCCACCTGAAATACGTTTTATTTTTTCAATTATCTCCTCAAGAGGGGTAAGCACTTTATGGTTAATAGTCCAGTAGAGGGTCGAAAATGAAGCGAAGATAAACAATAACATGGTTATAAAAGGGAGGTTAAAGTCTAATAGTGCATCGCTATTCCATGTATTAAAAAGCGTCACCATAAGTGTTAATGCTAGTAGGCTGTTTATCTGTTTTTTTAGTGAGAGTCTTTTGATGAAGCTTGGTTTGGGGATGGTTGCATTAGGAGATGTGTTTAAGGTTGCATATAACGCTTCTGCTTTTGTTATTTCATCTCGACTAGGGCAGCTTCTGACCGATTGATAAGCCACTTTTTTGCCGTCTTGAAAAACGGGCGTGACATAGGCATTTACCCAGTAATAATCGCCATTTTTACAGCGATTTTTGACAATGCCTTGCCACGCTTCATTATTTTTAATGGTGGCCCATAAATCGGCAAATGCAGCCTTAGGCATATCAGGGTGGCGAATCATATTATGATTAAAGCCAATCAGCTCTTTTTCAGAGTAACCACTGATATCGATAAAATCTTTATTACAGTATTGTATTATGCCTTGTAAATTGGTGATGGAAATAAGGCTAGCGCCTTCAGAAAATTTTTTTTCATTATTACTCATTCAGTAAGCCTTTTTGACGGTCTTTGATAAGTCTTATAATAAAGAGGATGTTTTAAAAGTAGAATTTCATTTTTTTAAAAATGGGAGCATCATTAATAAATACAGGAATATTTTAGATTTGTTGTTAATATGGGGGGAAATATCCTTTACGTTATCAATAAAATTTATATATATTCTAATATTATACCAATTGCATTATAGTCAGCTGTTTTCTATTTTGATTAAAAAGAGGTGATATGCTCAAAAACAGACGTAGGAAAAAGTGGTCATTACTTACCCGTACTTGGTTAGGACTAGTTTTGCTTTTTATTCCTATGTTGATACTTGCTAGTATTTATTATCTGCATATGAAGCATGAAATTTTATTTGAACATAAAGAAAACCTTATTAGCCAGAATGATCAGCTCTACCACTCAGTACTCGCTCCCTATATTAATACATTGGAGGAGAATTTTGAGCGAATATATAAAAGAGTTGATTATCGAGATTTAGCTGGCGCTAATATTTTACATAAACAGCAATACCAGCGGGATTGGCAAGTATATTTAAATCTGATGGGGCTAAATAACATCTATTTTGCCAATGAACAGAGTCACTATCTCATTTACCCTGCCCCACCAGAATCAACATTAATTAATTACAATCCCACGGTTAGGTCTTGGTATACACTTGCTAGTGAAAATCCAGACCATGTTGTTTGGACTGAACCCTATATGAATTATGGAAGTAACGAGCTAATCGTTACGCTTGCTCGCGCAGTTTTAGCGCCAGGTAATAAACAAGTAGGCGTTCTTGCCATTGATACCAAGTTACAACCCTTGGATAAAGTACTTAACAGCTCTCATATGCGTGTTGAGCATGGCTATCAAATGTTACTCTCTGCACAGGGAGTGATACTTGCACACCCAGATAAAAGTCTTATTTTTAAGGATATGCAGGAAATAGATTGGCTGTCCAAAATACAAGGTGATAGTGGTATTTTTGAGGATCATAGAACGCAGCAACTTATCGCCTATCATCAACATGATCCAAAATACGGTATACTACTAACTATTTTGCCGACTATTAATATCCATAAAATATTTGCTCGTGTATCAAGTAATATTATGTTGGTGGTTGGCGTAACGTCGATCTGTTATTTGATTGTGGCTTTGATTGGCTATCGCTATTTTCGGCGAATGGTAAATGAAATAGTTCACCACATTCGCGCGAGTCGAGATGGTTTGGCTTCGTCACCCTCGGAGTTAATCCCAGAATTAATGCCTGTTTATGGTGAGTTATCAGCGACAACTAGTGAATTTAATCATATTCGTCAGCAAACACTATTGGATCCGCTAACGGGTGTTTATAACCGACGTTTTTTTGATGAACTGCTGCATGCTCAACTAGGTAAGCAGCAACCACTTTACTTGGTTATGTTTGATTTAGATAACTTTAAAACAGTGAACGATACCTATGGACACCAAGTCGGAGATGTCGTGCTATTCAAAGTGTGTAAATTGGCTCAATCTCTATTTTATGAGTATGGTTGGTTTTGTCGTTACGGTGGCGAAGAGTTTGTGATGATTTTTAATATCAATGACAGAAATAAAATTCATCTTTTGTTAGAAGAGTTTCGCCAAGGTGTTGCCTTATTTGAATGGCGTGAGAAAGGGTTGATCAGTACAGTGAGTGTCGGTGTCGCCTATAAAAAAGAAGAGGAAAGTGGCGATACTTTACTGGAAAAGGCGGATGCAGCACTCTATCGGGCTAAATGTGAGGGTAAAAACCGTGTTATCTTCGATGGCTAATCGCGTCTCTACTATCGCAGCAATCCCTTGATTGCGTGATAAAAATATCACGCAATGGATGTTGCATTAGTCATCGTCATCATCATCGTGCGACTGGGCGATAACTGGATGATAGATCTCAACGCGATCGCCTTCTTTGAGTAACTGTTTTGCTGGGCAGGCCTTACCAAAAATACCTACTTTTAATTTGGTAACATCAATATTGGGAAATTCGGCATTAAATTTAGATTGCGCAATAGCTTGCGCGAGCGTTATCGGCTCGGCTAACTCAAGTTCTTGCCAAAAACTGTCACTACCAGCGGCATAAGCGATACTTAGTTTCATAATAGAAGATCCTATTCAACATTACATGAAAGTTGGTCTTTAACAGCGACCATTCTTGTGTTGCTATACCACTGCTCTACGATACGTTTGAGTGAGAGGATGAAACCGAGCATGATAAAGCCTCCAGAGGGTAAAATCATCAACAACATCCCCTTGTATTGTGGCAGCGGGTGTAGTTCAATAACAGCAAAGGCATCACCTAACAGTAAACTGGCATTAGCAAAAAGAGTACCACTACCGATAAGTTCTCGGCATCCACCGAGCACAACCAATGCAAGTGTAAATCCTAATCCCGTAGCTAGGCCATCAACTAAAGAAGGTAAGCAGGGATTTTTCGATGCATAGGATTCAGCTCGGCCTAAAATAGCGCAGTTGGTGACAATAAGTGGAATAAATAATCCCAATACCTTATGCAATTCGTGTAGCCAAGCGTTCATAGCTAAGTCTGCAATGGTCACCAAGGTGGCAATGAGTAGAATAAAAATTGGAATACGCACCTGTGGGGTTAAAAGTGAGCGAATGAGTGAAATTAAAAAGCTGGATAGTACCATGACCGCAGTGCTGATCAGCCCTAAACCAAGGCCATTAGTTGCACCACTTGTAACAGCTAACAGCGGGCAGAGTGCTAACATTTGCGCGAAAACGACATTATTTTCCCAGAGCCCGCTTTTTAATATCTCTTTATAGTTATATTGTTGCATATTATCTCCTATTTCGTCATTGCCATGATGACGGGTTATTGGGCTAAATTTGATCACTCTGTAGAAAATAGTCTTGATTATCTTTAAATAGCATGAGTGTTTCATAGACACCTTTAACTACTGCTCTCGGTGTAATGGTAGCGCCTGTGAATGCATCAAATTGACCGCCATCTTTAGCCACTGCCCAACCTGTTTTATTGGGGTTTTGGAGCGACAAACCACGGAAATTTAATATCCAATCTGATTTTGCCAGTTCAATTTTGTCGCCAAGCCCCGGGGTTTCTGTGTGGCTTAATACGCGAACGCCACTGAGTTCTCCGTCTGCTTTTATGGCAACAATGAGCGATATATCACCGGAGTAACCTGATGATTTTGTAAATAACATAATCGCACTGACCTTATTGTGTAATTTTGCGCGATAAAAAATGTACTTCTGTCCTTTTAGCATGACATCATATTTTTTATCGAGTGGCTGATTATCATAAATATCAGCGGGTAATACTTGGTTAAGCAGCAGGGTTAGATCTTCACGTTGTCGTTGTGCAATAGGCTCTGCCGTTAAATCATTGGTCAACATTAGAAGGCATGTGACGATTAACGAGACTAACCCCATCAATATGGCGGGGTAGGCAATCCTTTGCTTTAACTCTTCACTGATTAGTTTCATTTTTGTTCTCCATATATTCTATGGCTTGTAGCCCCTTCAATTAATGGGCTAACGGCATTCATTAATAGAATGGCAAAAGCGACACCTTCGGGATAGGCACCAAAAATACGTATTAAAAAGATTAACAAGCCACATCCTAAACCATAATAGTAACGCCCTCTAGGAGACGTGGGACTGGTGACAGGATCGGTGGCGATAAAAAATGCGGCTAACATTAATCCACCACTGGCGAGTTGTGTGATGGGTAGTAAGACTGTTTCAGGTGATATAAGCCAAGCAATGGTTGAGGGAATAAGGCAGCCAATCAATAAGCTTATTGCGATACGCCAATCAATGACATTTTTATAGATCATCCATCCTCCACCAAGAAGTAAAAGAATGGGGGATTCACCTAAACTTCCTTTACTGGCGCCAAAAAGCATGGCTAACGAACCAATATGCGTTTGGCTGCTTCCCGTTTCCAGTACCGAGCCTAATAGGGTGGCTCCGCTAAACCCATCAACAATATCGCTGAATATTGGGAGTAATGGTAAAACAGGGGCTGGCGCGGGCCAGCTTGTCATCTCTACGGGGAAAGATATCAACAGGACAACACGGGCAAGCATTGCAGGGTTAAATAGATTTTGCCCTAGGCCACCGTAAACCTGTTTACCTAAGAGCACCGCAATCGCTGCACCAATCGCCCCTAAATACCATGGAAAATGTGGAGGTAAACTCATCACTAATAATAATGTTGTCACTAAAGCACTTCCATCCAGCAAATTACCAATGGGTTTCTGCTGGATTCTCTGGCAAAGCCATTCACAGAGTAAAGCTGAAATAATAGAGGCGAGAACCAGTAGTAGTGCTTGTTCTCCGAATAGGTAGATGCCAAACAGTAAAGCAGGCATCATTGCCCAAATAACTTGGCGCATCAATCGGCTTACTGTCATCCCTGAATGAATATGCGGGGCACTTAATAATAATGTCGACATGTTAGGACTCCTCCTTGATGCTGATTGTAGGTTGGCGAGTGCGTCTAGCCGCTCCTCTCGCTGCTTTTTTCGCTTCTTTTTCTGCTGCTTTTTGTAACGCTTCTTTTTCTAAGCGCAGCGTACGTTGTTGATTAAGGCGGCGTGCGAGTTGAGCTTTTTGTTGCATCTTTTTTTGTCGTAAGAGTTGAGCATTGGCATAGGAAAAGTATTGCGTAAGTGGCAGTGATGCCGGGCAGATAAAAGCGCATGAACCACATAATAAACAGCTATTTAATCCCTGTTTTACTGCCGCTTCTAAATCATCATGTTCAATTAATTCGGCCATCGCATTCGGTAATAGTCCCATCGGACAGGCAGAAACGCATCGCCCACAACTGACACAGGGACTGGTGTTGTACTGTGGGAGTTCACTCTCTTGGAGAAATAACACGCCACTTGTCCCTTTAATAATAGGGGTATGCATATTGGTGATAGTGTGCCCCATCATTGGTCCGCCAATGACGATACGACTGGCACTCTCTTTTAAACCACCACAGTAGGCGACCAACTCTGAAATTAAGGTACCTATCGGCGCTTCAATATTCATTGGATGCTCAAGGGCTCCACCACTAATAGTGACAACACGATGAGTTTGTGGACGGCCGTAGCGCACCGCATTGTAGATAGCTGCGCAGGTTGCTACATTCTGTACCACCACTCCGACATCGGTGGAACGTTTACCTTTGGGTACTTCGACTTTACATAGGGCTTGAATGAATTGTTTAGCCGATCCCATTGGGTAATGGGTGGGTAGTGCTTTGACCTGAATATTATCATCTTCACTGGCAGCATCGATTAAGGTTTGCATTGCCTCTGGTTTATTATCTTCGATACCAATAATAGCCAATGGTGCACCCGTGATGGTAAGCAGATGACGTATCCCTCCAATAATCTGTGTGCTTTGCTCGCACATTACTTTATCATCGCAGGTTAGGTAAGGTTCACACTCACAACCATTGATCAGCAAAGTATCTATTTTTTTGTTGATGGATGAACGTAATTTTGTTGCCGTTGGAAAGACCGCTCCCCCCATACCAACAATCCCCGCATCATCGATAATTTGAATTAATTCTTCAGCCGTTTTACCGTCATGTTCGAGTTTGATTGAATCAGTTTGATTTTCAGGATCACATTGCAGATGTATCATCTGCTCTTCCCACCACCGGCAATGGCGGCACGATGCATCGCGATTTGTATGACCGTGCCTGACTGTGGTGCATGGATATTGGCACTACTTCCTTGTCCCTTAGCAATAAGTTGACCACTGACGACTTTATCACCCACTTTTACGATTGCCTTTGCTGGTGCACCCGTGTGCTGCTTGAGGTTGATGTATAAATATTTAGGCGGCGCGATAGCAATAATTTCACTATTATTACTTAGCTGTTTATTCCCATTCGGGTGAACTCCGCCGCGTATTAATGATTTACTAAAAATCATAGTATCACCTCGTTAACTATGTTGCGGTTTAGGCCAAGCCCAACCAGTACTAAAAATAGGATCTGTCTTATATTGGATAGCATCCTGTGGGCAAGCCGATACACACATGCCACAGCCAGTACAGATATCGGTTATGACACCATGCAACTGTTTGTTAGCACCGACAATCGCATCAAAGGGACATTTTTTAAAACAGCGAGTACAGCCATCACAGACGCTTGGATCTATCTCGACAACCTGCGGCAGACTTTTAGCTTGATTACTTTTTTGTAAAGGAACACCGAGTAATTTTGATAGATTTTGTGCTAGTGCTTGCCCACCTGGAGGGCAACAGTCTGGGCCTAATTTTCCCTCACTCATGGCAATGGCTGCCTGTGCGCATCCCGGATAACCACATTGTCCACATTGCCCGTTAGGTAAAAGTTCACTAATGGCGTCAATTAAGGGATCCTGTTCTTTAGCAAAATATCGCCCTGCTAATGTCAGTGATAAACCCATAATGAGCGCTAATAGTGGAATTGTTAGTATACTTATGATCATGATGATAACTCCCTTTTATGCCAGTCCGGCAAAACCCGAAAATGCCATAGCTAAAATACCCGCAGTAATAAAGCTAATTGGTGCTCCTTCCATGGCGGGTGGAACACGGCACAAACTCATACGCTCTCTTAACCCCGCAAAGAGTACGATGACCAAGGTAAAGCCTAATGATGATCCAAAGCCATAGAGAATGGCATCGATAAAACCGAGTTGCTCTTTAATGGTTAATAGGGCGACACCAAGTACGGCGCAATTAGTGGTAATGAGTGGTAAAAATATACCTAATACTTTATGCAGTTCTGGGTTTTGGTAGGCGACCATCATCTCGGTTAGTTGTACTAAAACGGCAATCACTAAAATAAAGCTTAATAGCCTTAAAAAACCTAAATCTAAGGGCAATAACAAGTAATGCTCTAACACCCATCCTACGCTACAGGAGAGTGTTAAGACGAAGGTCGTGGCTAGCCCCATCCCAAATGCGGATGAAACTTTGTTTGAGACCCCCATAAATGGACATAATCCTAAAAACTGTGCGAGCACGACGTTATTTACTAAGCTAGTGGTCAATAGCAGCAGCAGATAATCACTCATCTTTTTCTCCTTCAATAGCGGGTATTTTCGCTATCAATTGATTGGTGTGTTAATAACTAACTATCGATATTGCGATAAATATGCCAACAAATAGCGATTTAAAAAACGCACTAAAGTGGCGTTTTTTATTTGTGATTTGCACGATAGATGGGCAAGTTAGAGCTGGAGGTGGAATAAAATGGCCTGTTTTAGCCGTAGGGTTTTAGAATTAATTGATCTGTTTTTGTTGTGGATCAATTCTTCATCTGATTTTAGGCGGTTTTAAGATATCTAATTTTTTTTGGTATGACCATTGCTGTTTCTTAACTAGCTGGTGGGAGTTAGAACAAATTGTTGTCTTTATTACAGATTATTACTCTAATGACCTAAGCGTTTAAATGTTATTGCTGAAGGAGAAGCACAATGACAAATATGATAGATAGTAAAGTGCTAAAACGCTTTGATGCTGAACAGCAGTTAGTTGCAATGCATAAAATTAGTGTCATTTTGAGTTTATCACTGAATATGGAGCAAACCTTACAACAGATGCTGGGATGTTTGGATGAACTTGCTGGTATGCAATTTGGGATGGTGACGCTCTATGACGATGATCGCCAAGGGATGTTAGTGCAAGCCTTGCATGGTGCGAATCCAGAAGTGATTCGAGATGCGGCAAGAATTAAATACCGTACCAATGAAGGTATTTTAGGTACGGTACAGGCGCGGGGCGAAACACAGGTTATTGCTAAAGTATCGAATGACCCGCGATTTTTAGATAGGCTTAGTCTCTACGATTATGATTTGCCTTTAATTTGTGTTCCATTAGGTAGTAAAGAATATCGTGCTGGGGTCTTAGTTGCACAACCCATGAGCAGCGATTTAAGTGAGTTGGCCGCTAAAACACGATTTTTAGAAATGGTAGCGAATTTAATATTACAGACATTAAAGCTTTCAAACCGTGTGCAAAAAGAGAAGCAGATTCTGCAAGATCGCAACGATAGCTTACAGTGTAATGCGAAAAAATCAGATGCGCTTGCATCTATTGTCGGTAGCACCCCGATAATGAGACAAATATTTGAGACTATTTCTCAAGTTGCTAAGTGGAATACGACCGTATTAATCCGTGGTGAAAGTGGTACGGGGAAAGAGTTGATTGCAGGTGCGATTGCTTATAATTCATTACGTGCTAGCGCGCCATTTATTAAGTTAAACTGTGCCGCATTACCAGATAATTTGCTTGAAAGTGAGCTGTTTGGCCATGAAAAAGGAGCCTTTACTGGCGCGGTTAAAACACGTAAAGGTCGCTTTGAGTTAGCCGATGGCGGGACGCTTTTTTTAGATGAAATAGGGGAGATTAGCGCTAGTTTTCAGGCTAAATTATTACGTGTATTACAGGAGGGCGAGTTTGAACGTGTTGGTGGGCAAGAAACGATCAAGGTCGATGTGCGTATCATTGCTGCGACCAATAAGCCTTTAGAGCAAGGTGTCGCTAATGGAACTTTCCGCGAAGATTTATATTATCGCTTAAATGTGATGCCAATCCATTTGCCAGCACTACGTGATCGACTCGATGACTTACCCGAATTATCTCGCTTTTTAGTCGCTAAGTTAGCGAAGATGCAAAACCGTATATTAAAAGTCAGCGATGGGGCTATACGCCTACTAGCAAGTCATAATTGGCCGGGGAATATTCGTGAATTAGAAAACTGCCTAGAGCGAGCCTCGGTAATGAGTGAATCGGGATTGATTGATAGAGATGTCATTATGATCAATCAAAGCTCCATGCGAGCCTTTGGTGCGGTGCAAGCCGATAATCATTTCGTTCCATCAAAATCGCATTCATCTATGGGGCAGTTAAATAGTGAAAATAGTGATCAGGATGATCGACAACGTGTTATTTCCGCGCTTGAGCAGTCTGGATGGGTACAAGCCAAAGCGGCTCGTTTATTAGGTATGACACCAAGGCAAATTGCCTACCGAATTCAGACCATGAATATCCATGTGCGTCGTATATAGGCTGTAAAAAGAAAGGATAGATATCGACTAAGCAATATCTATCCTTGTGTTTGTCTATCTGGGCAATTTATTAAGTAAATTAATGGTTACCTCTTTTTCTTTTCGCAAAACCAACGGCAGCTATCGCTAAGCCTAGTAATAACATTATTTCAGGCTCTGAAACTGACAATGAGTTGGTATTATATGTAAATCCAATCGCACCAATAGGATAGTTTAATTCATCTGATATCGGATCTCCTGGGGTTAGATTTTGACGTAATAAACGATTAAATGTGATTGCATTACCCCCAATATTTTGTAAAGACTGATCCGAATAGGGGGTTAAAGCTAGATTATTATCCCAAGCTAATAATCCAACAATATCATTTGCTGAGAAGCTAATATTAAGTGCAGCTACACCATTTAAGTTATTAAATGAAGCGAGGGTTGAGTAATTTGACGTTGAATTAGTAAATAGAGGTGGCGTAACATTCAATGCTAAAACCTCTAAATTATAAGAAGTTGACAAGCCATTGGCTGTGTTCAGCCAAGCATTGTTAAGGGTTAAGTCTATTGGGGTTTCAAACCAATATCCTCTCATACCGCCGAAACAGCAGCCTCCGTTGTTTGCCGCAGGATCAATAGTAATAGCCGTCGCAACGTTTATATTGATGGCGCTGACTAATATAATTAATAGAGCCAAAAAGTTGAGTTTACATTTTTTCATCACTTTTTCCTCCGTAATAAGCTATAAAAAGCTTGCAATAAAATTAAAAGTCATGTAAATGATTTGTTGCAATAACCGAACCAAAAAATTAATATGTTGATTTATAAGCAGTAAATTTTATTGTAAATAGCCTTTTGATTTTTTATGTAAAATATTTCGACGTTTATTTGTCAATGCATAGCGTGAGAGTGTCGATTAGTGGTGCCGTTAGATAGCGTTGTCATGGAATTTTTTATTAATTTGTAGCGCTTTTAGGTTGGGATTTGTTGCTTTTTTATTAATTGTTACCTGCCATTACAGTGTATAAGAAAGTGACGGTCATGAAACGCAACACTAACCGACCATCACTTAATAAAGACTGTCTATGAATGATGTTTGTTAAATAGTTTGTGGGGCATGGTCAAAACAACCTCGCGCACAGGCTTTCAGACATGCACCACAACCAATACAGTTTGCTTTATTGGCTGCAGACATCACCATGCGTACATCATCATCGTAATCTCCCTCATCAGCATCATCAATTTCAATCTCTTCGGGTGCAAAGACATCGCGAGTGCAAACGTTATAGCAACGTCCGCAGCCGATACATTTTGCTTGATCTAGACTAACAATAAACTCAGGTGTCCAACTTTCGCCCGATTGAGTTACCCCTGTTATATATGCCATTTTTTTCTCCTTTTTTTGAATTATTAATCTCTGTATATACTATTGCCATTCACTATCGGCGAGTTTCTCAAAATAATCAGGCTGTTTTTTTTTCTCTGTATTTGTCGAGCTTGCCGCTCTGCTATTTTTCCAGGCCAGTTAGCTTGAATGCTGACAATAACCGCACTAATTAAATCGACTTGTGGACGCACTACCACTCGAATCCCTTCTGTTAATAATCTCTGCCTTACTGGATTACCACAGGCGAGGCAATAGACTGCAAAGCAACCCTCTAACGCTATCACTCTATCTTCAATTTTTTGCAGGTTATGGCCTTCGTATTGGGTTAAGTAATGTGTATTAACATGTTCGTAGCTAGTTGTAGTAACGCTATAAATAGAAAGACTTTGACAGCTACCAAAGTGTTCGTCTAAGTGGCTTTGATTGCTACTGGCAAAGGCTATTTTTAAGGTATCTTGGCTCATCTCTTTCATATCATACCTGCACTTGTATTTGTGATAGATCTTGTTTAAATCGCGAATGATATACCGGAATACTATGTACCTCGTGACGTAATAGATTACTTAATTCAAAGAGGGTGGCTCGAATACCTGCATAGCCAATAAAACTTTTAGCAAAGCTGCCAAAATGGTCGTGGATGGGGATGCCAACGCGCAGTAGTGGAATATTGAGTTGTTTGGCGATGCTATTGGCATGGGAGTTGGAAACCAGTAGATCAACATCATGTTGTTGTGCCTGTTGTTGTAGATCATAGAGATCTCCAATTTTCACTTCATCCACCGCAAGCGATGCGAGTTGTGGTTGATTACAGGGAGCTATCACTACGCTTGGTGTAATATTGACGCTGGCAAAGAGCGCGCTAAAGGCGGTTAAATGATCCGCTTCCATCGCTAAGGCCGCTGTTTTTCCACCTAATTGTGTATGGCTATCAATCAAAGCATCGCAGAGTTGCCCGCGGCTACGGGTAATACTATCGGGCACTTTACGACCGCTAATTTTACTTAATAGCATGATTAATCTATCGGTTTGTTCCAGCGTATGAATATGGGGAAATATTTCCGTAGGTATTTGGCTACGCTCTAACAACATATTTGCTGCTCGCTCTAGGGATCGCCCAACAACAATGGTTGCTAAGCCTTGTCCTAGGGTCTTGATTTGCGTTACCGTGCAACCACCTTGGGAAAGACTGCTGAAGTCCTGCGTTGCTAAAAAACCATCCAGAGATAAACTGAGGTCGGGAATGACAACCGGGGTTAAGCCAAACGCTTCAACGTACTGCTTTAATAGATCCACATCAGCTGGCGTTAACATGTGGCTAGCTAAAATATTAATGCGTTTACGGCGAGCACTGCTTGGCGCTTTAGTTGGGACAAGATGCTTGATCATCGCTTCAACTGCACTGGCATAACCCGTTTCTAATGATCCATAAAAATCGGGCGTGTTGACCGGAATGATTGCGGTATGTTTATAGTTGGGGTGGCTCTCTTGAAACACTTTTACCGCGTGTTCAATATCGCAGCCTTGTGCTTCGGTTAATCCTGAGGTTAATAGTCCAATCAGTTTCGGCCGGTGTGTTTTACAGATATTGGTAAAGGCTTGCACTAGGTTTTCATCAGATCCCATGACCGTTGAGATGGGATCCATTGCTGTTGATTGCATCGGGATGGGCTCATGAAAATGTTGTATTAGAAACACTTTTGCGAAGGCACTACATCCCTGTGCAGCATGCATCAGGGGCATCGCTTGATCTGTGCCTAAAAATGCCAGTGCTGCGCCGAGTGGTTGTCCTACCTTTAAAGGTTGTTCTGCGAGTGCTTTTTTATTGGGGATTATTTGTGCCATATTCTATTCCTCTAATTTTGCTACAGTCCATTTCATTGAATCCATGGGGCATGGCTTCGAGCCTGTTCCCAAATAGGACTTTCAAGGGTTAAACAGAGTTGCTGTGCCAGTGTTATCATGCCCGTAAACCCGGCAAAGGCATGCTCACGTTCTTGATTGACTTCAACAAAGGGCATTCTTGCTTTGTAGGCTGTGTACATATTGCGACCACCTGCAATCATCACATCTGCTTTATATTGATAGGCGACATCTAGTAAGTTTCGAGGACTCGTTTCATCCAGTAAAATAGCATCTGGCCCCATTAATTCACGTATCCGTGCCTTATCTTCTTCGGTGCTTTTACGTGTACCGCTGGCAACCACCTGCATACCAAGATCCTGTAAGGCAGAAACAATGGACCATGATTTTACGCCGCCAGTGTAAAGCAGTGCTTTTTTGCCCGTTAGTTTTTCGCGATAGGGGGCGAGGGCTTGCTGAAGCTGGTTAAGCTCTTGCTCTATTAATTGTTCCGTGCGCTGCGTAAGCGATGGATCATTAATGAGTTTGGCAAATTGGCGTAATGCATCACACATGTCGCGGATACCGTAGAAACTGCCTTCAAACCAAGGAATTTGGTATTTTGCTTGTAATTTTCGTGCGACGTTAATCTGTGCTCTGGAGCAAACTAACATCAGCGCTTCGGCATGATGCATGGTTTGTAACTCTTTAAAGCGACAGTCTCCCGATAAATTCGCCAAAACTCGTAAGCCGAGTTGATCTAGTAAGGGGAGAATGTGCCATAGTTCACCAGCAATATTATATTCACCAACGAGGGCGATATCGTGCACGATACCATCGCTAAACTCAGGTTTTGGTGCAGGGTGGGCAGTGCCAATGACCTTATCCACCATCAGCTCGCCTGCAATGCGATTACCTAAGTTTTTATTGCCATAGAAACCAGCGGCATCAATGGCAATAACGGGGAGGTTAATTTTAAGTTGTGCCATTTTACATACCGCTGCAATATCATCGCCTTCCATGGCGGGTACGCAGGTGTTATAGACGAACACGGCAGCGGGTTGATGTTTTTCGGCAACTTGTATAATGGAATGGTAGAGGCGTTTTTCGCCACGCCCCATGATCACATCCTGTTCATTTAAGTCCGTTGTAAAACCTAATCGAAATAGTTCAGGGCCAGAGCTTTGGGTGCCGCGTTTATCCCAAGAGCTGCCTGCACAGCCAACGGGGCCGTGGACTATGTGGGCAACATCGGTAAGGGGAAGCAGTGTTATCTGTGCACCATCAAAGCAGCAGCCTCCTGCAGTTGCCCCTGGCGTGGCGGGAGCACAGCCTGATTTTGTTTTTTTATTGTGTTCACAGGCTGGTTCATTTTGTAGTTCAGTAATCTCTGATTGTCGCATAGGATCTCCTAGATATAACTTCCGTTATCTTTGTCATAGTATCCTTTTGCAACATTCATTCCGTTTGTAACCTATTGATAATTAAGCTTTGTGTTGTGTTGCTTTTAGTACAATGGTTGACAGCTTACACAACATGTTTAGCTTGTTAGTTATTCTAATGCCGTAAAGCGTTCATTTAAAAAATCTGGTTGCCCCATCAATTTTGCTAACCAAGGGGGTAAAGCACCCGTAATCACACGCTGTTGTAGTTCGGTTAATTGCACTAAAATGGCTGGGGTATTTTTACTTTTCAATGGATGAATACCTGCATTGATCACTTTTGCTGCAGCAGGGCCGCCAATGGAAGCACAAAACATAAGCTGACAATCTTTAATAATTTGTGCGCGAAAGGCATTTTTTTCACTACCACGCCCACCTTCTGCATTACGTATATCAATATGCTGGATTTGTTGTGCATCCAGTGAGTAAATATAAAACTTCTCACAGGAACCAAAATGGCCATCAATGGTTTGTCCATCCGTTGAGGCAACCGCGATTTGGAGTTTAGGTGTATCTGTTGTCATATTGGCATCCTCTCTACTGAATATTATTGCTGATAACGGCTACGGTTATCCGCGACGCATTCTAATGGTGATGGGTAAGTTTGGTATTGCTGGTAGGGGAGCAAAGTAAAAGCTGTCGCCCGTACTTAATGTCAGTTTTCCACCCCAGTTATCATCCTCTTCAAATTCGAGTGAAGTAACCTGTGCTTCGAGATCCTTTTTCGCGATGTAGCCAGTTAGGATCCCATCTTGTTTTCTTAACATAATATTTGGCATAGTGACTCCTTGGATTAATGGGGAATATTTTATTTTTAGCAAAAAAGCTTACTGAAGATGTAAGCTGCTTTGCTAAAAGCAAAGGTTGAGGGAACCCACAACCTTTATTCGTTTTAGCGAACTAAGTCAAAACCGAAATCAGTTTCACCGTAGACACTGGTTTTCTCATCTAATTTAGCTAAGATTTCATTGACCAATGTGGTTAAAATTTGCATCGCACCTTCATAGCCCCAAGTGGTTTGGTTATGTAGATGGTGGCGATCAAAGATTGGGAAGCCAAGACGGATCAGTGGCACTTTAAATTCAGGGCCTTTAGCCAACGTATCGCGTTCAATGAATTTGGCGTAAGAGTTACCAATCATGAAATCCGGTTTGTTGGTGAACATTAATGAACGGAAGTGCCATAAATCTTTATTGATAAAGACCTTGCTATCAGCACCATAGGGACTTGCATCTAATACAGCTTGCATTTTTTTAGCCCATTTTTTACTACCGTTATGACATAAAATAGTCGTTGGTTCACAACCTAGCTCTAGTAGGAACTTAACCATACCAAGTAGATAATCAGGATCGCCGTAGATACCAAATTTTTTGCCGTGTAACCAAGTATGGCTATCGGTCATCATATCGACCAGACGTCCACGCTCTTTGGTTAAGGAATCGGCAATCGGTGTACCGGTTAATTCACTCAGTTTCATCAGGAATTCATCAGTCCAATCTAGACCCATTGGCACATTTATATCACTGGCGGGTTGTTTCCAAAGCCCTTTAACAATCTTTTTAGTTTTAGTTAAACCCCAAGGTTGCAGTAATAGGGTATCAATGGCATTCGGCGCATCGCTCATCTCCTCTGCTGTTGTACCACCCGCATACATACGGTATTCACCATCGGCAGGGGTACTAAGTACTTCCGTTGGATCTGATAATAGGCTGTAAGGAATACCCATCTCTTTCATCATCGTATGTAAGATACGGTAGTTACCTAAATAGGTTTCAAAACCGGTCACTAAATTGATTTTTTTATTGCTGCCAACAACTTTGTCATCCATGCTGTCTTTGGTAAAGTTATTACAGAAGCCTTCAAACATACCGTCCCAGCCAGTTATATGGCTACCCACAAAGCTTGGTGTATGGGCAAAGGGTGTTGGGATATCCGTTGGAATATGGCCATCTTTTTTTGCATTGGCAATGAATGCGTTAAGGTCATCACCAATAACTTCGGCCATACAGGTGGTTGAAATAGCAACCATTCCTGGCTTATATAATGCGTAGGCATTAGCTAAACCCGCATCCATATTTTTGTTACCGCCAAACACAGCGGCATCTTCGGTCATGGAATCCGATACACAGGCAATCGGTTCTTTAAAGTGGCGGTTAAAGTAGCTGCGGAAGTAGGCAACACAACCTTGAGAGCCATGTACATAAGGTAATGTTTTATCAAAACCCAAAGCACAAAGTACCGATCCTAGAGGTTGACATGCTTTCGCTGGGTTAACGGTTAACGCGGTACGAGAGAAGTTTAACTCTTGGTATTCAAGGGTTGTTGTCCAGTCAAAGATTTCTTGTACTTTCTCTTCGCTATAGGCTTCTTCTGACAGGGCTTTTTTTCTCGCCATCAGATCTTGGTATTCCGGCTGTTGAAATAACGGATACCCAGGTTTAATATTTTCGATAGTTTGACTCATATTTTGTTCTCCTCCTGCATCCGTTCTAAGAACAGTCAGGTATCTTGCTTATTTATCGCGGTAGCAACCTAGATTGCTACCGCATTAACGTTAGCTGAAGTTATGCGCTTTTCTTTAACTCGTCTTTATCGACAAGCCAAGGGGCGGTCAGTTTGCTCCAACATGGGTTGTTCAGTGTCATATCCATATCGCGGGCGAAGATATCGAAACCATCGTAACCGTGATAAGGGCCTGAATAATCCCAGCTGTGCATTTGACGGAAAGGAATTCCCATTTTTTGGAATATATATTTCTCTTTCACACCAGAGCCAATGAGATCAGGTTGGATCTTCTTAACAAACTCTTCAAACTCATAACCCGTCACATCGTCGTAAATTAAAGTGGCATCTTTAACATCGGGTTGCGTACGATCATAATCATCGTTGTGACCGAACTCGTAGCCTGTACCCACCACTTCCATACCCAGATCTTCATAGGCACCGATCACATGACGTGGACGTAAGCCACCCACATATAGCATGACCTTTTTACCTTCTAAGCGAGGTTTGTATTTAGCAACAACGGCTTGCCACTGAGCTTCATACTTCGCAATCACTTGTTTAGCTTTCTCTTGAATAGTTTCATCAAATTTAGAAGCTATTTCAGTCAAAGATGTTGCTATTTTAGTTGGGCCAAAGAAATTGAACTCTAACCATGGAATGTTGTATTTTTCTTCCATGTGACGTGCGATGTAGTTAACACTACGGTAACAGTGCACTAAATTAAGTTTGGCTTTACAGTTCAACTCTACATCTGACAACGTACCGTCTCCAGACCATTGTGATACAACGCGTAAGCCAATCTCTTCGAGTAATAAACGGGTTGACCATGCATCTCCACCGATATTGTAATCACCGATTAAACCCACATCGTAAGGGGTGCCGACAAAGCTATCGTCGTTTTCACGGTTATCAATCATTTTGTCACGCACCGCATCGTTAGCGATGTGGTGACCCAGTGATTGAGAAACACCGCGGAAACCTTCACAGCGAACAGGAACCACTACCTTACCTGTTTTAGCTTGTGTCTCTTTCGCAACGGCTTCTATATCATCACCAATCAAACCAACTGGACACTCCGATTGGATGGAGATACCTTTTGATAGTGGGAAGAGCATTTCCAACTCATCCATTAATATTGCTAGTTTTTTATCACCACCAAAGACGATATCTTTTTCTTGGAAATCAGAGGTAAAGTTCATCGTACCAAAGCTGTTAACGCCTGTTTTACCCGTGTAGTAGTTACGACGTCCTGCTCGTGAATACTGACCACAACCAACGGGGCCATGGCTAACATGGATCATGTCTTTGATTGGACCAAAGACAACCCCTTTCGAACCCGCGTAAGCACAACCTCGGGCAGTCATTACACCGGGTTGGGATTTGCGGTTTGCGGTAATACAGTTACTTGCACAACTTGCATCGCTCGTCCCTAAGTGTTTAGCACGATCTTTCTTGGCACTCTCGGGATAAACCTCGAGGACCTCCTGGATCATTTTTTCATTTTGCTCTTTAATGCTTGTCATAAAAGCCCCCTTAGTGATTACGCAACTGCCGCGGCAGCTTCATCAGCGAGTTCTTGTGCTGTTTTACCAATAATTGATTCGTCTTCTTCTTCCATCAAACCAAAGCCCATGAGTAGTTCTTCAAGTTCGTCCATTGTTACTGGTGTTGGAATAACAAACATTTTGTTATTGATGATTTTGTTTGCAAGTGCACGATACTCATCAGCTTGATTACAAGTTGGGTCATATTCGATTACTGTCATACGACGGATTTCAGCACGTTGTACGATATTGTCACGTGGTACAAAGTGGATCATTTGTGTACCTAACTGGCGAGCTAGTTCCATAATTAGCTCATCTTCACGCGCCGTGTTACGAGAGTTACAGATAAGACCCGCTAAACGTACACTGCCTGATTTAGCGTATTTGCAGATACCTTTAGAGATATTGTTCGCAGCGTACATCGCCATCATCTCACCGGAACAAACGATATAGATTTCTTGTGCTTTATTTTCACGAATTGGCATCGCAAAACCACCACATACAACGTCCCCAAGTACGTCGTAGAATACGAAATCTAAATCCTCCGTATAAGCACCTTCTTCTTCTAAGAAGTTAATCGCTGTGATAACACCACGACCCGCACAACCAACACCTGGCTCTGGACCGCCTGATTCAACACATTTAACATCGCCGTAACCTGTTAGTAATACATCTTCTAATTCAAGATCTTCAACAGATCCCGCTTCTGCTGCCATTTCCATAATGGTGTTTTGCATTTTAGAATGAAGGATAAGACGAGTAGAATCGGCCTTAGGATCACATCCGATGATCATTACTTTTTGATTTGCTTCAGCAAGTGCTGCTACCAAATTTTGCGTTGTAGTAGATTTACCAATACCACCTTTACCATAAATTGCACATTGACGAATAGCCATAATCACATACTCCTGTTGTCGATATAAATGAATAATTTGTTGTTTCCGAATAGGTAATTGCATGTGCTGTACCAAAAAAATAAATAAAACATAACTTATTGATTTTTAACTGTTAATTATTTTTCATTTGATGTTTTTTAGTCGCAAAGAGTTTTTTTGGAGATATTAACAACACAAAAAAGATAGGTTTTGTAACAAGTCAGACAATTCAAGGCAGCGAAATTGTGTGGTTAATTTGGATAGGGGAGTAAATGAGTAAGAATAGGGTGGCAAAGCCATCCCCACTACGATACTTGGATAAGATGTTGTGGGGAGTATTGTTATTTTACTGCAGCGACAAAGGCTATTTCGACTAAATAATCGGGATCGGCCAATTCAACCTTTAAACAGGCTCTACTTGGCGCGCAACCCTGTGGTAGCCACTTTTCCCATGCCGCATTAAATAATGCTAAATGTGCAAAGTTAGTTAGGTAAATGGTTACCGATAAAATTCTCGATTTATCGCTATTGACACTCGCTAGCATATTCTCTGCTTGAGAGAATACTTGCTCTATTTGGTGGGGGAGGTCGGCACTGGCATCTGCCGCGACTTCAACAAAATGGGCGATTTTATTAAATACAGTGACATCAGACCACTTTTCACTTGGGTTTATACGCTGAATATCCATTTTTTCACTCTTATAATAGGGGGAAATAAAGCACTATCTTAACAGAAGGGGTTAATAGTGCATTATTTTGCTACTTCATATTTTATATTGATGGGGCTATTTCGGTTTTATAGAGCAGCATGCCTCTGGCTTGATAATTGGGGAGCGCTGATTCATGGTCTAATGAGCAGGTATGTACCCATACCCGTTTAGTTTCTTCCCATGACCATGCTGATTTTATGGCGTGGCTGAGTAAATAGCCGCCAAATCCCATCCCTAAAAATTTAGGGGCTAGCCCAAAGTAGACGATTTCCACATCACCATCGCTTTGTTGTTGCAGCTCATAGTAACCAGCGATTGAACCTTTGTGGTATGCGACATAGGTACGTAAATTGTCGTTTTCTGCATAATCCTGCCATTGCTCAGATGAGAGAGAGAGTTTATCTGTCCAACTCCATGTTTCCCCTATCAGTTGATAAAGATAACGGTTAAAGCGATACTCCTTTATTTCAAATTCAATAACTTGTAAATTTTCGGGTTGTTCTTTTGCTCGAAAATCCTTAGCTGATCTCATCTCTAAGTAAAATATTTTTATCGCTGACATTATTATCGGTATTCCTAGAAGCGCCCCGTAGGGCAAAAAATAGCACCAATCTGCTTTGTTATAAAATCTCGATGTAGAATCACAATACTTTTATTTATGCCCCGCATCTCGGTACGCTTTTTCTTGTTGACTGTGTATCTTGAAGTATCATGGTTATATGTTGCGAAAATCAGCCGTTGTTGTTGCAAAGCTCTCTATTTCGGCCTCATGGTTTTCTTCTCTGTCTTTTTCCTGTAATGCTTGTTCATACCAAAGCTGCATAGCGGGAACGGCCAGTAATCTTTGTAAATAGGCTGATGATATGGGGCTTAAATCAAGGCTATAGGTTTGTATGCGAAATGCAACCGGCGCATAGAAAGCATCAACCGCGGTAAATTGACTGCCTGCTAAAAATGGCCCTGAGAATTTTTGTAAGCCCTCTTGCCAAATATCGTCAATCCGTTTGATATCCTTCAGCAGAGCAGGTGTCATATCATGCAGTGTTGCTCGTAAACCACAGCTCATTGAGCAAGCGGTGCGCAGTGCTGAAAATCCGGAGTGCATTTCTGCGCTTGCTGATCTCGCCCAAGCTCGCGCTTTTTGATCGTTTGGCCATACCTGTGGGTACTGCTCGGCAAGAAACTCAATAATGGCTAAAGAGTCCCATATGAGTAGCTCATTATCGATTAAGCAGGGGACTAATCCAGCGGGATTCACTTTTTTGTAATCATCCCAATTAGCTTGTTTACCGAAGGGATGAAACTCCTCTGTGAATGGAATGTCTAATTCCTTCATTAATACCCAAGGTCTAAGAGACCAAGATGAGTAGTTTTTATTTGCTATATGTAGAATCATCATCTGACATTTCCTTATCTGTGACTGTTAGCAATAGATAGAGCGGATCAATGAGTTATATGATATTTACTAGATTGATAATGGGTATTTAGCGGTAATTTATAGTTAACTTGCTTTGATATACATCAATATTACATTATCGACTTTTTGTTGCAAGGAAAAGCATTGTATTGCAGATAAAAAGAGTTAAAGGGGATTCAATGAAGGTTCGTGTATATTATTTATTGGCTGGTGTTAAATACGAAAAAGTGGAGGATTTCCTTTTTACTTATATTCAAAAGGCTCCTTCCACTTTTAGATTAATTTTTGAGGTGTGGTTTTTTCTAACCAATACCATCGGCATTATCTTTTTAAGAATTTGAAAGTAAGTTTACCTTTAGTTTCTGCACGCTTACTATTTTTATCGCTCTTGCTGTAAGCTAAAAAGTTCATACCTGTATAAAGAGATTGCATATCCATAATTATTTCCTTTTGTCATTTATGTGGTTTTATTTTGTTATCCTTAATGGATGAGTAAATGTTACACAGATCACATTTTAATGTAAATAGTGAAATGAAATTTATTTACAATTATTTTGAAAAAATAAATAAAAAGTTATTCATATCGCGTAATATCTTTTTTTGTGTGATGGGTGCCATGCTTTTGTGTTCTTTTATTACACTTTTTTGTTTTTGTGAATATATAAAGAAACAAAGTGATATCAAATCAAAGTAACTGAAAAAAGGAGCGTCAAGCTTGCCATATCTAATGAGCATTAATAAATAATGTTTGTTAATTTATAGTGTCAGGTATGAGAAACAGTGATTACCTTTTTATCTCTTCGAAGTAACATGGGATAGAGGTTAGTGATTGTATTTATTCTTTGTCAAAGTAGTAGCTGACGGTTTCGCATGGATTTAAATACTCTTTTATTTGTTCTGGCAGTTGCGCCATGGAGATAACTTTCTCGATTTTTAACTCTTTCTCACTTAATGCGATGATCGGAGCTTCATTTTTCGGAATAGAAGGGTCATAAATTAGGATATTAGGCTGTAAAATATTATTTTCAGTTACGCTGATAACCAAGCCTATTTGTTGGTTGGAAAGCTGCACAAAACAGCCGGGAGGATATACTCCAAGTTTTTTTATTAGAATACCCAGTACTTCTTTATTTAGTTGCTTGCTCTTGTTCTTATAGAGGTAAGAGAGTGCATGGTAGGGGGTGCGGCGAGGTGACTTATCCGTTGGATTACACATGTTGTCATATTCGTTAGCAACGGTCACAATTTGTGACAGTAGCGTAATTTCGTTATCGCGTAATTTCTCTGGGTAACCACTACCGTCTAAGTATTCATGATGTTGGCCAATTATTTCACGTATAGGTTCAGATAGTTCCGCAATTGTTTTACTTTTTTCGACACCATAAAGTACATGCATTTTATAAAAATTATTTTCAGCCGTTGTGATTTTCGGTTTGTTATTAAGAATTTGATCGGGGACTTTGCTTTTACCTATATCATGAAATAACCCACCTAAACCAAGATAAATGAGTTCTTGCTCAGAAAGGTCAAGTGCATTCCCTAATATCATGGCTAATATTGATACATGGAATGCATGGCTATGTTGCTGACCACCTTTATTTCCATTTTTTCCATTTTCCATTAAATGTAGAACGTTATTGTTACCATCAATTAATTTACTACAAATCTTGCTAATCAACTCATGAGCTTCACCGATGGCTTGTGTACTTTGATTGTTGAGTTTTAAATTAATAGCCCGAACAGCGACCAATGACTGATCAAACTCATTTTGGCATTTACGTAAGTCACGTAGATATTTCTTATTTGCCTCTACACGTTGGTGCTTTAATTTCCATAAAGCCTCCAGAAAAGGGTCCTCTTTATCTTTTTCTTGGGGAAGCACGTTTTGGGCTGCGGGAAGCGCATCACTTTTTTCTGGAACATAGAAAACATATTTGCTACTTAGTGATTGCAATATTTTAATTTGTTGCTGATCTTTAATTTTAAAGCTATTAAAAAGAAAAGGGTGCTCCCCCCACTGACTAGGAAGCTGAATATATAAGCCAATAGCAAGTCTATCAGTTGATAATTTTATTTTACCCATTAATCTACCAATTAAAATAATTAAATTATGTTGTGCCAAAATCACCTAGAATAGCTAGATATCTTGCCTGCGTCAAAATCTATATTTAGCTTTATGAAATAACGTTCATAATACGAGTGATTATACTCATTAGGTTAAGTATTTAGTCGAAATTTTATGTGGTAAAAACTTAATGAGAGGCATTAGTTGATGTAACTTATTGTTCATTTTGTAGAAAGTTATAACGAATAATAAATTGATTTTAAACAGTAAAGTAGGCCAGTCATGACAATCCTTAATATTGATTATGCTATTAATATATTTTAGGCTAATCAATATTAAGGATGGAGTATCAAAATAGTATTAATTTATTGTGCGTCCTATTCTGCTTCGTTCTGACGCCATAATTCACTATTTTCTTGTTCTAGAACGGCAATATTTTTATTGTCTATGATTGGACCTGTATGTTGTTGAAATTCATTTTCATCTTCGCCATTGTCTTGGTTAGCAATAAAATTAAGTAGGCAACTGCTATAATTTGCTTCCGCTTTGGCTAAGTGTTTTCCGTCATTACTGCGAATTAGAATGGTATCCCCTACAGAAAAATCACCATGTACTTTGATGATGTCATTGCTTGTTAGTTGTTCTGTCTGCTCCGTAAATGGTGAGTCGAGATTATTTTCTATCACTAATTCACCCTGCGCTCGCGCTGTATGAGTTAACCAATGTAAGTTTTCCTGCATCGGCATTTCATAGGGAGTAAACACGGTACCTGGATTATTGCCTTGTATTAATTGCTCAAATGAACTTTCTTTAAAGCCATTAACAATAAATGTTTTTATACCATGTGAAGTTGCTTTCTCTGCGGCTTCTATTTTAGTTTTCATTCCGCCAGTTCCGACACTGCTGTGCGCGCCACCAGCCATGCTATAAATATCTTGATCGATATTACAGACTTCTTTAATGAGCTTAGCATTTGTATTGGTATGAGGGTTTTTATCATATAAACCATCGACATCAGAACAGATTATTAGCGAATCAGCATCGGCTGCTGCAGCTACCATTGCCGATAGATTATCATTATCTCCGACTTTCAATTCATCGGTTGTCACAGTATCGTTTTCATTGATAATGGGTAAGATGTTATTATCAAGTAATGCGAAAACAGTCTCTCTAATACTGTCATATCTCTCTTTATCGCGGAGATCTCCGTGTGTTAGCAATATTTGCGCTGATGGAAAGTCAAAAAAACGATCCCATGCTGCCATCATTTCATTCTGACCTGCAGCGGCCATCGCTTTCTTTATTGCGAGTGAAGGGGTTTCTATATTGCCAAAAAAATGAGCGCCAGCGGCGACTGAACCGGAAGAAACAAGAATAACCTGTATGTCCATATCTCTGCATTGTAATATAAATTTAGCGATATGAAGTAAATAGCGAGAACTACATCCTTTTCTATCTGGTGCGATTAATGCGCTACCTACTTTCAATACAATCCGTTTCCATTGATAATTTTTCATATTTCCTCTGTTTAAGCGTACTACTTTACTCTTTTTTGCATGTGCAATTTTAATCGCAAGAGTAATAAACGATTAATTGCAGTATGTTACTGTTTTAAATTTATAGTATGTGAAACTTGCGTTTCTACGGCGGGCAGGTGCATTTAGATTGTATAATTAACCATTTTATGATGAGTAATCTAAGTTGACTTAAAGCGTGCGGACACAAAAAATGAGACCATTTATTGTGTTGCGGTGGGCAGTATATCATAATTTTAACTAGATATTTTGTTGATTATCTATTTTTCTATTTACTGGTCCTCGATAGAGGGGGACATATTGATAATATATCGTATGTTGTACTGATTTTTTCCAAGCAGTATTGCTAAAATTTATTTTTGTTTAAGTGACTTCTCTAAGTTTTTATACTTATACTTATACCATTCCGCATTATATTATGGCGTAGCTTATTGAGGAAAAATAAGAGAGAGTCGATACTTATGCGGATTAGCATTAACCCAACCGTATATAACGTTGATCTGGAGGTGTGTTTGAATAAGCATGGAGATATATGTTTCTCTTGGGAAGGGGAGTTGCTAACCTTAATCGTCAAAGGGCCTTTCAATGAGGAAGGGTTTGATTACTATATTTCTTTAATAAGAAAGTCTGTGTTAAATCGCTCAATTAATCACTGGAAACGCCTTGAAATATGGGATGATGAGGTAATGGCTTCCCCCAATGTAGTAGATAAATGCAGAGTAATACATGACTGGTATGAAAAAAATGGCTGTATATTATCTGCCGTCGTGGTTTCAAATAATATGCAAGCGTTACTTCTTAAAAAATCGGTAAAAACTAATGCTGAAATTTTTACGAAAATTGAAGATTCGAAAGAGTGGTTTAAGAGGCAGAGTGCTAAGGCTGTTAAATAATAGTAAATAACATTTGGCCAAAATTTTGGCCAAATGAGTAACATAAAAGGGATTAAATATGAGTTAATTTATGCCCAGCAGGCTACCTAATGTTGTCTGTTCATATTTTACTTTAACGTAATCACCTAATTTGATTTTCTCGGCTTCTTCCCCCTCTACAAGTATCCAAGCATATTTGTCACCGATAAGGTTAGCCGTCACCGTTCCTTCAACAATTGCAGATTCTTCTGTCATGACATCACCAGTAATGGGATTTTTATCTAAGCTTAATGTATAGAATGTAATCGTTGATTCCGGAATAAAGCCGAAATTTTTGCCCGCTGATATTTTAAATAGGTTGTTATCACCATTCGTTTTTCTAGCTAAAACATAGGCTTTGGGTGAAAAGAAATTTTGAAATTCGGTGCGTTCACTCTTGATTGCTTTTTTAGCGGCTTTGCCTATTAAGGCGATTGCTGTTTCGTTGCTTATCGGGCATTTACTATTAGTTGTTTCTGTCTGCATGCTTTTGGTATAAGTAACAGGAATTGTTTTTGCGAAAGCAAGTCCTGGTAATTTATAGAGCTTCAAATTAGCTGATACGGTTGCATCAAAATCACAATGGGCAGGAGTGACTCGAGTTTTACCTTTTTTAGTTTTTCGAGTTTTTCGTTCCGTGAAAGAAGAGGTTAAAAGAATATCTGATATTTTTCCGCTGATTGCATAATTCGCGATTTCTGGGCCATCATATTCTGATTTACCCTTTGATTCAGCTAAGGCAAGTTCACTTTTAAGCTTATTTGCAATTTTTCTATCAACAATCTCGACACCTACATCAGCTAAATATTTCTCCAATGTATTAACCATAGTAACATCAGCATGGCTTATTTTAGCAAGCTCTAAATCTGAGGTGTCTGGGGCAAATATAACGATTTTTTGCTTTTTACCAGAAAGACTCTCTTTCGTTGGCATGAGGTCTGCTTTTTGTAACGATACCTCTGTATAGGTTTCTGGATTGACTTTTGTCGGACCACACCCGCTAAGCCCTAGAGTAGCAATGATAATCGCTGATAATAACTTTTTATTCATTTATATTCCTTAATTTAAATTCAGTACTGAATTGTGGGGTTATATCCATATTTGTATGAATTTATTATGCGCTAACGCTTCTTTTTTATTATTTTTAACATTATTCTTCAAAACCTAATATTAGGTAGATATCTTCACGAGTTTTAGCGAGAGTTAAAAATTTATTAACTGCATTTTCGTAGGCTGCCTGGTTGCTTGTTATAGAGGCTCCATTGAGGCTGTAGTCTTTTTTACTATAAATATTTCCTTGGTTGGATTTTACCCTAAAATTAAAATCGATACGGCTGTTATAAGTGGAAAAATGTTTGCTATTTTTGACTTTTCCATTCAGTTCAATAATGGCGTCTGATTGATTAGATTCTGTCACTTGAAACCCATAGGTTTGCATTATATCTGTGAATAAATTACTGATGGGGCGAGTTTTTTGGTCTGATTTTATTGAGAACTTAGTCGATAGTAATAACTCATTTTCTTTTTGCGAGTATGAATAAAACTCTTTGCTGTAGGGAGTCATGTCAAACGAGTTGTCTGCAACGGCAATTAAATAGAGCAGGGGTTCTGCCTTGGTAACTTCCTTTTGTAGCTTATTATAGACATACAGTTTCTCTATTTTACTTTTATTATTAACATCAGCTAACATGGTACTAATATCACTTCTAATAGCCGCTAACTTAGATTTGTTATTGTTAATAAATCCTTGTCGATTGATTGCCACTAACATGTAGTATTGTTGTTTTACTTGCTCTGCTTTTATTTGTTCAAAGTGAGTAAATTCAATTGCTTTTACGTGGGTGTTAATCTCTTGTGAAAAAAGTTCGTCAGTGCGCCCATTATGCAACGATTGTTTATGTAAAGTATCGCTGTTCACACTAACTGAAAATTTACTGGCAAGCGTTTTTAAAGCGTGTTGTTTTGCTTCATCTAAAGTAGTTCCTTGACCTATGCCATAGATATATTGAGCGGTGTCCTGTGTGGGTGTTAGTACCCATTCTGGAGTTTTCTGCTGGTCGCTATTAGTTGAAGCACATCCCTGTAGAAAAAAGATTAAAATTAAAGATAAATAATAATTTAACCTTGTAGCATTAAGTTGTTGCATTACATTTATCCTATTTAATTTATGTTGTACTCTTTACTTCGTATAATGAAATTCGCTTTGATACTTTTTTTAAGTAATGTTTGGTTTCGTCATAGGGTAATCGCTCCATTAAGGCTTGATAAACCTCACTAGGAGAGAGTTGGTTGATGATTTTTGCCGCACGATTAATATTACGAGTATTACCATCCCCTTTTTTGTTGAATACTTTAGCTACATTGCCCGCACCCGTGTTATAGGCTGCAATAGTGCAATATAGGCGACTTTCAGGATCCTTGATCGACTTGAGGTAGCGTTGATCTAATATGTTGAGGTATGCGCTACCCGTTTCTACATTCACTTCTGGCACATAGAGCTCAACAGGTTTCATTGGTTTATCAATTAAGCGAACCAGTTTGTTAACGTCATGCCCTGCCGTGCGAGGTACGATTTGCATCAATCCATAGGCTGGTACTGCAGATTTTGCTTTAGGATTGAATGCTGACTCTGAATGCATAATGGCCATGATCAATGCAACTGGAATATCAAAACGTTTGCTCTCTTTTTCGGCAAAGGGGCTATATTTTTTAGCTCGTTTACCTAGGCTATTGGTTGGTAATTGTACTGTGTATTTTAATATTTTTCGTTGTGGTTTTGGCTCTGTCTGGCGCAAAACTTGATATTGCTTTTCTACTTTTTTAATTCTTTCCGCTTGCTCTTTTTCGAGCGATATTTGCTGTGCAACTGTTGCTTCTTCAATAATTTGATAGGGTATTTCGACAGTCTTTATGGCGAGTTGATCGGACTTGAGATCCGCTTCAATTTTATACGCGGTCGTTTGTTTTTGGATATTTTGTTTTGCTATTTCTTCATCTTTTTTATTAAATTGTACAGGGGTAACAACTATTTTTTCACTGTTTATTTTTGCTGGAAGTTCATTAGACAATGCGTTTTGTTGTTCTTTTATTATATTTTTTTCAACTTCTTTAGCTAATAATTCGTTAGCTTCTGTTGTGCTAGTATCGATTGGGACCAATACTTCGACTACCACTTCATTATTTTCATAATCAACTAGGGTTGGCTAGATAAATCGTCCGAATATTCTACATTACCCTGGTTATCAGCTGTAGATGCGCCCCAACGATTAATGATTTTTTCTTGTTTTTTATCGTAATCATTCAGATATGATTTTCTCCATTGATCATATTCAGTTAAGTAATCTTGTACAAAACTAATGTACTCCTTAATCATTTGATCTGTATCGGGATGTTCAAACGACTCAATCTCTTGATCAAATTCATCAAATAAGTCATTACAAAGTGATGGGTGAGTTATGATAGATGCAAGGCAAAGAATACTTATTTTTATAAATTTCATAGTTCCCTCTGAATGATTAAGGCACAATTAAATATTGTGCCTCATAATTTTACTTGCTTAATTTAGCTACGATTTTTTCTAGTGCTTCGCTGGTTTTTTTATCATTAAATTTGTTCCATAGCTCAGCATCTTTTGCTTCCGCTTTTTTAATGACTTTTTCAAAATTCATATCAAAAGTCGTTTTGTCCATACCGACTAATGTATATAAACCACCTGCTGGGCTAGTGCGTTTAGTAATTATGCGAGAGTTATTCAAGACTGTGCTAGATATACTTTTTGTTACTTTTTCAAAGTATTCATTTACATTTTCATTAATAGCTTCATTGGATGAATCAGTGTTTGAGGTGGTCGCTGTTTTTATGATGCTTTGTACATTCACTTCAAATTGTCGAGCTAAATTTACACGAGCATCATTGACTGAAATATCGCTCATGATACTGGTCCCTGCGACATTCTTTTTAGCAAAACCTGTTGCGCTTATTTCTAGACCTTGTGGGGTTATGCCACACACCCATTTAGGCGCTTCTTCTTTGGGAGCGTCAGGATAAAAACAGGCCATTGATTGCAGATCTTCAACATTTGAAGTGCTTTGACATGCGCTTAATAAGCCCACGAGTGATAATAACGCGATATTTTTTTTAAACATGTTTAATCCTTTAATTAAATGTTAAATGAAATTAATGCCTATTACTTGCCATTAATTGTTGTTATTTGCCCAAATGCGGCATTCATTTCATATTCACTGAGTAGTGCTTCAAAGCTACTATCAGAATCTAATTCTGTTATCGAGTAGAAGTTGGTGGTAATCGACGATGAAAGCGTGTCAGCGGATAAATCGAACTCCTCTCCTGTATTTAAGCGCTGATTAATTGCTCTGATTTGTTCGCTATGATTAAGTTCAGAAGGTTGATAATTGACTCTACCTAGCACCAGGTTATAGAACATAAGGTTTTTACTTAATTCGTATGTTTCTGCATAATATTCAATGTTATTGGCCTCAGTTCTTATTATTTCCTGAGAGGGTAAGTAGTTAGCAATAACATTATTATTTAAAAATAAGCCCAAATATGGAATAGGCGCTTCAAAGTCATTTTTTTTTGCTAGGACTGAAAAACCCACCAATCGGTCTGATTGTATAAACGTAGTAAGAAGGTATTTATCTGAATTATAATAATAATATTTCACTTCTTGGTGTTGCTTTGATGTTCTTATTACTTGAGGTTGGCCTAATAATTGATGCACATATTCGCGGGTAAAACCGATGCGAAGTTGACTGATACGATCATATTCAACTTGATTCGTGAATCTTGAAATAATCTCTTCATAGGCACTAATTGCGACATCTTTTGTATCATTCCATTGTCCCATCGAAATCATTAATGCCATGATAGTAATAGCAATATTCTTAATTTTAGACAGGGGAGTGGGGGGCTCAATTTCTATCTCGTTATGATGAGATGCTTCCCTAACTTCTTCATCTTGCATCAATGCAATATCTCCCTACGTCCAAAAGCACACCAATTATTGGCAAATAATAGAGTACATACTATGATACAAAAATTTCATATTCTATGAACAAGGCACAGTAATTCACAAAGAATTGATTTGAGTCATGTTTGATTTGTCTTGTTGTACAAATAAAAGACAATGCTTTTGTTTTTTCAAAATAAATATTTTTCTGCATAGCTAATTAGCTGCTATTAATATCAATCCGCAAAAGTATTGGATTTATTTTATTGGTTAAAATAAGGGATAGTTACGTGGCACTTAATCGCAATAGCCTGCTATTACTCAATCATGTATCTAACTAACCCTCATTTTTTCAATAAGCTATGACCACATACCATGTGAAATGGTATTAGTTATCTGTGTGATGCTTTTTCTTTGCTTTAAAATAAGTGACCGCTTTTACGATGATAAGAGCAAATAGCCCCCAAAAAATCGCATGATATATAAGATGTAAAGTACCATCACCTAGCGCATGGTCATCGTGAGCGAAAGCTTGTGAACTCAGTAGTAGTGCAAACATAAGTGTAAAATATTTCATGGTGTTTCCTTTTTTAGTCGTCATAGTGATAGGCTTACTTGAGCATGCCTTCCGTTTCAATAAATTCAATAATTTCAGCTAAACCCTGTTGCGTTTTCATGTTACTAAAGATAAATGGTTTATCCCCGCGCATTTTTTTCGCATCCCTATCCATGACCTCTAATGAAGCACCTACTAATTCGGCAACATCAATTTTATTAATAATTAATAGGTCTGATTTGGTGATCCCTGGGCCACCTTTACGCGGAATTTTATCGCCTGCAGAAACGTCAATAACATAAAGTGTTAAGTCTGATAGTTCTGGGCTAAAGGTGGCACTCAGGTTATCTCCACCACTTTCGACTAAGACGAAATCTAGGTTGGGATGACGTTCATGTAATTCATCAATGGCAGCTAAATTCATCGATGCATCTTCGCGAATGGCAGTATGAGGGCAACCACCCGTTTCTACGCCGATGATGCGATCTTCAGATAGTGCATCGTTACGTGTTAAAAACTGTGCATCTTCGTGGGTATAGATATCATTAGTCACGACCGCCATATCGTATTTGTCGCGTAGCGCTAAACATAATTGGCTGAGTAGGGCGGTTTTACCCGATCCTACTGGGCCGCCAACACCAATGCGTAATAACTGTTTTTTTCTCATTTTTGCTTTCTCATTAAATTATGTGTCTATAGATTGACGTTTTTAAGAACGAAATAATCTTGTGTATTGTGTTTCATGCCATGCGCTTGCCATCGCTAAGTGCGGTAAACTTCCCCCAATTTCGTGATCGTCAAGTTGATTTGCAATAGCGATAATGTTCTCTAGCCCCTCTGTTAGGGAAAAGAGTAAATTTTGCGATTGAGTTTGCCCCAGGGGAACTAACTTAGTTGCAGCAGCCACTTGATTGTCAATATAGGTCCAGCAAAAGCCACTTTGTGCTGTGATTAAATCTAGCTCAAAGAGATAGGCTGTGATTGCAAATGCACTAACAAAGCTGATTTCAGGTTCATTTAAAAGCGGTAAATAATCATCTATATCAACTTTATCTAGCTGTTTTAATAAGCGTACTAAGGCTTTCCCCATGGCAAGGTCAGCCATGCGTAATTCATTACTTTCCCGACAGGCAATTAAGTGTTGGTTATAAAATTTAAAGCGTTCAACGTCTTGCTCATGTAGTGCCTGATAGAGACGTTTTAATATCGCTAAGTCAGTTCGTGCAATGGATTGACTTAAATTTAATTCGATCCAACTTTGTGTACTTATCGGACAACGGATCCAATCCATTTCAATGGCATATTCGAGCCCCTGTGAGAATGAAAATCCACCTACGGGTAAATTTGCACTACAAAGCTGTAATAGGCGATTAAGTTTGAGTGGATCCGCGCGATTAATGTGCATGGCTATGCCCATGACCGAGCCCATGGCTATGTCCACTACGTGCTCCATAGGCGCCATTTTCGGGTTCAAAAACAGCGGGGGTGCGGTCAATCGTTAAGCCGTAGTTTTCAGCGAGCTCTTCTAATACATGGTCGGGCTTAAAACGTACCCATAACTCACCTATTTGTAGTGATGTATGACGGTTTCCGAGGTGATAACAGATTTTACTAAAGCTCATCCAATCATTAGCAATGGCAGTGGATACCGCTTCTTCTTTGCCTTTTACTTCAATCAGTAAACCGCATTCTGTTTTTAATATTTCACCGACTAAAAGAGGGTGGCCACGTTCGACAAAAATCCCCACCATTATGCCGTTATCGGTTTGCCCTTTGATGCGCGCCTTTTTACGCGTGTCATGGTCTAAAGTGATCGAATCATTGATGCTATCGTGGGTATGGTCGAGTCTTTCATAAACTTGTAACATTTTTATATCCATTTTTAAAATAAGCTATACAGCTGTGCAAGGGGTAATTCCGTGGCAGGTTTGCAGGTGAGTAGCTCACCATTGGCTCGCACTTCATAGGTTTGCGCATCGACTTCTATTTTAGGTTGCCAACTGTTATGAACCATATCGTCTTTACCAATATTACGGGTATTTTTACAGACGCCAACCATACGTGTCATACCTATTTTTTCGGGAACGCCTTTATCAATTGCCGCTTGAGATAAAAAGGTCATCGACGTTTTTGCTGCCGCTAATCCAAAGGAGCCAAACATTGGTCTGTAATAGACGGGCTGTGGTGTTGGAATCGATGCATTGGCATCGCCCATTGGGGCGGCTGCAATGAAGCCTGATTTTAAGATCAGAGCTGGTTTTATACCAAAAAAGGCGGGTTTCCATAGCACTAAATCAGCCAATTTTCCCACTTCGACGGAACCAACTTCATGACTAATGCCATGGCTGATTGCCGGGTTGATGGTGTATTTTGCAATATAACGTTTTAAACGGAAGTTATCATTGCGCTCAGTATCGGGGGCAAGGGGGCCGCGTTGTTGTTTCATCTTGTGAGCTGTTTGCCATGTACGAGTGATCATCTCGCCAACTCGTCCCATCGCTTGAGAATCAGAGGAGATCATACTGATCGCTCCCAAATCATGCATAATATCCTCAGCGGCGATGCTTTCCTTACGAATACGTGAGTCGGCAAAGGCGACATCTTCAGGAATAGAGGGATCAAGGTGATGGCATACCATCAACATATCTAAATGTTCATCAATGGTATTAATTGTGTACGGGCGCGTCGGGTTGGTCGATGATGGCAGTACATTGGGCTCACCACAGGCGCGAATAATATCGGGAGAATGGCCACCACCAGCCCCTTCGGTATGGTAAGTGTGGATGGTTCTTCCTTTAAATGCCGCCATGGTATCTTCGACAAATCCAGACTCATTTAAGGTGTCCGTATGAATGGCCACTTGGACATCATAGCGCTCTGCGACGGATAAACAGTTATCGATGGCTGCGGGTGTTGTTCCCCAATCTTCATGTAGTTTTAAGCCACATACACCTGCTTCAATTTGCTCTTCTAATGCCTGTGGTAAACTGGCATTGCCTTTACCGAGAAAGCCAAAATTCATGGCAAAATCATTGGTCGCCTGTAACATTTTATGAATGTTCCACGGCCCCGGTGTACAGGTTGTCGCCTTTGTGCCAGTAGCAGGGCCCGTACCGCCTCCAATCATGGTGGTAACACCCGACATTAAGGCTTCCTCAATTTGTTGTGGGCAGATAAAGTGAATATGGGCATCGATGCCACCAGCTGTAACAATCTGCCCTTCACCTGCAATGACCTCGGTTCCTGGGCCCACTTCAATATCAATGTTATCTTGGATATCTGGGTTACCCGCTTTACCAATAATCGTGATTCGGCCATCTTTAATGCCAATATCGGCCTTAACTATTCCCCAGTGGTCGAGGATTAGTGCATTGGTGATGACGAGGTCGACGGTATCAAAACAGGATGCTTGGCTTTGTCCCATGCCATCACGGATCACCTTACCGCCACCAAATTTAACTTCTTCGCCATACTCCGTGTAATCTTTTTCTACTTCTAGCCAAAGGTCGGTATCACCAAGGCGCACTCTGTCTCCGACCGTTGGTCCAAACATATGGGCATAGGAATGCTTATCAATTGTAGCCATCTTAGAGATCTCCTTGAACTGTTGCGCGAAAGCCAAACACGCGACGTTTACCACGATAGGCAATTAATGTAACTTGTCGTTGTTGCCCGGGTTCAAACGCACCGCGGTGCCTGATGTGATATCAAGACGGAAGCCTTTACATTTTTCACGATCAAATTTTAAGGCTGGATTCACTTCATAAAAATGATAATGCGACCCGATTTGGATAGGTCTATCACCTGAGTTAGCAACGTTCACCTCTATTTTTTCACATCCGACATTGAGTTGGTGTTCGCCGGCGTCTGTTTTTATTTCACCTGGAATCATAATTTACTCCACTAAATAATCGGGTTGTGCACTGTGACTAACTTGGTGCCATCGGGAAAGGTTGCTTCAACTTGTACTTCGGGGATTAATTCTGCAACGCCTTCCATCACCTGTTCTCGAGTCAGTAGGGTACGGCCATAATCCATCATCTCAGCCACGCTTTTTCCATCACGCGCCCCTTCGATGATCTCCATCGAAATATAAGCCATCGCTTCTGGATAATTGAGTTTTAAACCGCGATTTAAACGGCGCTCAGCCAATAACGCTGCGGTAAAAATTAATAGCTTGTCTTTTTCTCTCGGTAATAAATCCATAATGGTCTCTTTTTATGTATGCCAAATACGCGGTTGAATAGCTATTTTATCTAACAGAAGCGGCCTCAATATCTGCCATAGAGAGATAAATAACCCTTTGCACTCCTGTGCATGCTGGCCTAAATAGCGGATCACTAATAAGCCATTAATATCGGTGATACTAATTTTTTGTTCAGATTGTGATTTAATCATTAGTTCACGTAGTTGTTCGACTAACTCTTTACGTTGCAAGGCGCTGCCTAATTGTTGACGAGCGTAAACTAAAAAAGTAGCAAATACGCTATGACCAGCTAAGCCTGCTGGATGGTGGAGAATATTATTATCACTTGATAGGGCGATACGGTCATGGTAAATCAGCTTACCATCGCAGAAAAGGCGATTTAATTGACAATATTTACCCTTTTTAAAATATTGCCCTGAATCGGGTAAACCAAGGCAGGTAATGTCCCAACCCAGATAAGTGCTCTCTGAGCTGAGTTCAATATCAACGCAGTTAAAGCCATCTGCGCCTTCATAGACAATGGTTTCCTGTGGAAAATTTTCACATTTACCTTGTTTCGCGATTTGCAGTGTGGTGATTTGACTCTGTTTAGTATCACCAATGGATAAATCTTCACGCGCGCGATAGAAACGCCCTGCACCAGGGGTGGTGAAAAGTAAATGGGCATTGGTATTAATCGCAACGGAGATACGTAGCTCATCGCCTGAGACTATCCCTGCAGGTGGATGTAACAGATAAATATGTGCACAATCTCGGCCTTCAGGATAAAAGGCTTTTTGGACCGATAATGGCCCTTGGCGTTGCGTCCGGGTTAGTTGTGTACCAACAGCGGTATCACTAAACTCTAACCTTAAACTAGCAAGCCATTGATTTTTTATCGGTTTTTCTACTGTACTTGTTAACATGATTAAATGAGACATCCATGGTTATCATTTTTCATTATGGGTTAATTTATTACACTGCTAAGTGTTTGCCAACTAATTCATCAGTTAATTCACTCATTTCACCCGAGGCAATGACCTGACCTTTTTCCATGAGGTGGAAATTTTCACCCACAGCGCGTGCAAAGGGGAGTTTTTGCTCCACCAAAATAATGGTCATCCCCATCTCTTTATTTAATTTCAACAACACATCTCGAATGAGTTGAACGATGTTGGGTTGAATGCCCTCATTGGGCTCATCTAATATTAAAATATCTGGGTTGAGCACTAAGGCTCTGGCAATAGCCAACTGCTGTTGCTGCCCGCCGGATAAATCCCCCCCTCGACGATTAAGCATCTCTTTTAGCACGGGAAAAAGTCGATAGATGTGAGTAGGGATGATACGGCTCTCTTGGCGTGAACAGTTCAAACTTATTTTTAAATTCTCTTCTACCGTCAGTTGTGGGAATATGTGTCGCCCCTGTGGTACGTAGCCAACCCCAATCTCTGGACGTTTCTCGACGCTACTTTTACTCATGTCGATATCGTTAATGGTGATGCTGCCTGAGCTAATGGGTAATAGTCCCATGATGGTTTTGAGTAGGGTGGTTTTACCTACCCCATTACGTCCCATGATACAGGTGCGTGAGCCTTTCTCTATTTTTAGGTCAAGATCCCACAAAATTTGTGTGCCGCCATATTTTTGATTCACTGATTTTAATTCAATCATGGTTAAGCTTGCTCCTCACCTAAATAAACTTCTCTGACATTTTTGTTGGCTTGTATTTCATCCATGCTTCCTTCTGCTAACACCGAACCTTGGTGTAGTACGGTCACTTTACGGGCAATGGAGCGAACAAAAGCCATATCATGTTCAACCACAACAACGGAATGTTTTCCTGCTAAGGAGGTTAATAGTTCCGCCGTGCGCTCTGTCTCCTGTGCCGTCATACCTGCCACGGGTTCATCAACTAAGAGTAAACGAGGCTCAGCAGCGAGTAACATGCCTATCTCTAACCACTGTTTTTGTCCATGTGATAGACGTCCTGCGGGATAGTTGCGTTCAGCGGTGAGGCCGATGGTTGTAAGTACATCATCAAGTTTATCTTGCTGTTCGCCACTTAATTTATGGAACAGTGCTGTCCAAATACCTTTATCGCCCTTAAGACTGAGTTCGATATTTTCAACCACAGAGAGTGCCTCAAAGACCGTCGGTTTTTGAAATTTACGGCCAATACCCGCACGTGCAATTTCCGACTCATTTAATTTTAGCAGATCGACCTGCTGACCAAAGTTTACCTTGCCACTATCAGGGCGAGTTTTACCCGTTATGACATCCATTAGTGTGGTTTTACCCGCGCCATTGGCACCAATTAAACAGCGCAATTCACCATCTTTGATATACAGATTGAGATCGTTTAAGGCTTTAAAGCCGTCAAAGCTAACGCTAACACCTTCCACATAAAGAATAACGCCATGCGTGGTATCTGGTCTGATATTCTCTTTTGAGGAGATGGGCGATCCTGTTTTATCAATAATCATTATTTATTCTCCGCAGCAAGAGTCGATGTGGCGGGGGATTTTTCCAATTGGTCGGATGTGGGAGGGGGATCTATTTTATTAAGTAGATTACCAAGTAGGCCCGCTAAACCTTTTGGTAATAGTAAGGTCACTAATACAAACAACCCTCCCAAAGCGAATAACCAGGCTTCTGGCATGATGGCGGTAAAACGGGTTTTAGCATAACTTACAACTATCGCCCCAATCAATGCGCCATATAAGGTTCCTCGTCCACCAATCGCGACCCAAATAACCATTTCAATTGAGTTAAGTGGTGAAAACTCACCGGGATTAATAATACCAACCTGCGGCACGTAAAGTGCGCCAGCTAAGCCAGCAAGCATCCCAGAGACAACAAATATCCATACTTTATAGTGCTCAGGCTTATACCCGACGAAGCGTACACGATCTTCTGCATCTCGGATCGCGGTCACGACGCGTCCCATCTTCGAGTTAACAATGAAATCACTGATCGCATAGCCAATCGCGAGTGCAATAGCGGTGGCGATAAAGAGTGCTAATTTAGTGTTGGGTGATTGCAATGAAAAACCAAATATCTCTTTAAAGTCGGTTAATCCATTGTTACCACCAAAGCCCATCTCATTGCGAAAGAATGAGAGTAACAGTGCGTAGGTCATCGCCTGTGTCATGATCGAGAGATAAACCCCACTCACCCGAGAGCGAAAAGCAAGGCTGCCAAAAATATAAGCTAATAAACCGGGGCCCGCAAAGATCATCACAATAGTGAATAATACGCTATTTGAACCAAGCCAATACCATGGCAGTTCCGTCCAGTTTAAGAAGACCATAAAATCGGGTAGTTCAGGATTGCCATAAACACCACGATCCCCTATTTGACGCATCAGATACATCCCCATGGCATAACCACCGAGTGCAAAAAATGCGCCGTGACCCAAGCTTAAAATACCGCAATAGCCCCAAACGAGGTCAACGGCGAGGGCAAGCAGGGCATAACAGAGATATTTACCTAATAAACTAACCGTATAATCGCTGACATGCAGTAATGTCCCCTCGCTAAAGAGTAAATTACAGCTGCTTACATAAAGGGTCGAGATAAATAAGATCGCGATAACAACATGTAAACTTTTAAGTTCTTTAAACGTCGCTGAGTTGAGTAAAGTTTTCATTATTCTGCTGCTCTCCCTTTCTGTGGAAATAGTCCTTTAGGTCGTTTTTGAATAAACAGCACTAAACCGACTAAAACAATGATGTTCGCCAGTACAGGCCCCATCCATGGTTCTAAAAATTTATTAAATGTACCTAATGTCAGTGCCGCAACCAAGGTTCCCCATAGGTTACCAACACCGCCAAATACCACGACGAGGAAGGAATCGATGATGTAAGCTTGTCCTAAGTTGGGGCCAACATTGGTTAATTGGCTAAGTACAACGCCGGCAATCCCAGCAATACCAGATCCTAAACCAAAGGTAATGGCATCTACCCATGAGCTTTTGATACTCAGTGCTCTGGCCATATCGCGATTTTGTGAAACAGCGCGCACATGTAAACCCAGCGATGATTTCTTTAATATCATTAATAGTGAGAAAAACACCATTAGCGAAAAGAGAATGATATATAAACGGTTATAAGTTAATGAGAAAATAGGGTTAATTTGCAGTGAACCCGTCATCCATTGGGGGGCTTCTACTTGACGATTGAGGGGGAGAATATGGTTCTAACTAATTGTTGTAAAATTAAACTAATACCAAAGGTTGCCAATAGTGTTTCGAGGGGGCGTCCCTTTAGGAAACGGATCACGCCACGCTCAATCAATATGCCGACTAACCCTGAAACGACAAAAGCTGCAGGAATGGCCATTAATAGCGAATACTCAATCAGTGTTGGAAAAGTTTGTTGAATAACATAGGTGGTATAGGCACCGAGCATCATCATTTCGCCATGCGCCATATTAATAACGCCCATTACCCCAAAGGTAATCGCAAGACCGATCGCCGCGAGTAATAATACCGAGCCTAAACTCAAACCAAAAAAGAGATGCTCTGCGAACTGATAGATGGTCGCTTGTTGCTCTATTTTGTCAATCGCATTGGTTAATGCACTTTTTAATTCTGTTTTTTCACCTTGTGTTGCTAATTTATCTAACTGTTGTACCAGTGCATTTTTCACTGCGGGTTGTAGGCTATCTTTTAATTGTGCTGCCGCGACCATTTTTTCAGCATCACTGCCCACTTCGAGTTGATGGATTAATAACAAATCAGCCATTAATTCACGGATCTCTCTATCTTGTTCGGTTTTAACTCGTTTTTTTACTGTTTTTAAGCCTAATTCATTGGGATTATTAAGTAATTGATTAAGGGCATCGAGTCGTATTGTTCTATCGCTGTTGCTTAAGTTTAGGTTCGCTAAGAGGGTGCGAATTTGTCCGCGCAGTGAGTTATTGGTTTTTACTTTTTTGATAGCGGATTTACTGACAGCGTTGAGTGTTTCGTTAGTTAAAATATCCGTGAGTTGATATTTGTTTTCTGCATTGATTTGTACCGCTACGATTTGTTTGTTCGCTTTTAGATAATAGAGGTCACCATCGAGTAATTTCTCGAGAAGCAGCTTTGCTTGCGGTGATGGTATATCTGCTATCTGTTCGATTAATGCATCCATCTCTCTTAATGAAGTCGTTGGTAACTGTTTGATGAGTGGTGCCAGTGTTGATGTTTCTTGTGTGTCACTAGTAGCAGAGGTATATGACGACATTAAACAGAAAAATAACACAGAAAAAAGTCGCAACATGATCTCTTCCTTTATATTTTTTACTACATAAAAAGGGAGGTGAACTCACCTCCCGTCAAGGTTATTTAACTTTGCTTAGAATTTTTGACCAGAACATTTGGCAGTAGTGACATCAAAGTTGCCGCATTTAACTGGCGCAGTCCAATCTGAAATGAGGTTTTTAGAGCTTGGTAAAAAGTCAGACCATGCATCGCCAATAACCGTATCAGGAGTAGACCAAACCACTTCAAATTGACCATCTTCTTGGATTTCACCAATTAATACTGGTTTTGATAGGTGATGGTTAGCATTCATGACCGCGATACCACCCGTTAAGTTCGGTACAGCAATACCAATCATCGCTTGTTCAACGGCATCAACATCAGTTGTTCCTGCTTTTTCTACCGCTTTCACCCACATTTTGAAACCGATATAGGTCGCTTCCATCGGATCGTTAGTAACGCGTTTGCTATCGCCAATGTACTTCTTCCAGCTAGCAATGAAGGCTGTGTTCTCTGGCGTTTCAACGCTTTGGAAGTAGTTCCATGCAGCAAGATGACCGACAAGAGGTTTAGTATCAAAGCCTGATAACTCTTCTTCACCAACAGAGAATGCGATCACAGGAATATCTTCAGCTGTGATACCTTGATTACCTAACTCTTTGTAAAATGGAATATTTGCATCACCATTAATGGTAGAAACCACGGCTGTTTTTTTACCTTCTGAACCGAATTTTTTCACGTCAGCAACGATGTTTTGCCAATCTGAGTGACCAAATGGGGTGTAGTTGATCATAATATCTTCTTTCTTCACACCCTTGGAAATAAGGTAAGCTTCCAGGATTTTATTGGTTGTACGAGGATATACGTAATCTGTTCCTAGTAGCACCCAGCGTTGTGCGCCGATATCATTCATTAGATAATCAACGGCTGGAATCGCCTGTTGGTTTGGCGCTGCACCCGTGTAGAATACGTTTTTAGATGACTCTTCACCTTCGTATTGTACAGGGTAGAACATTAAGCCGTTCAGCTCTTCTAAAACGGGCAATACCGATTTACGTGAAACGGAAGTCCAACTACCGAAAATGACATCGACCTTATCTTTTGCTAGCAGCTCACGTCCTTTTTCTGCAAATAGCGGCCAGTTAGAGGCGGGATCTACCACCACGGCTTCCAATTTTTTACCCAGCAATCCGCCTTTGGCATTCTGGTCTGCGACCATCATTAATACCGTATCTTTAAGGGTCGTTTCACTGATGGCCATCGTGCCTGACAACGAGTGTAAAACACCGACTTTAATGTTATCTGCAGCATGTGCAACGTTGGTCATTAATCCGCTCGCAACAATCGAACTTGCAACAATTAATTTTTTAAGTTTCATAGTTAGTTCCCTTTCTTTATGATGACGTGTTAACTGTGTAGATGTGAAAACCTTAATCACAACCTTTCTTCAAGTGGAATTAGTATCTATGAATTATGACAAGCAATAAATGCGTAAAAACGCGCAAGGGACTACGTAAAATTACGCATATTGATTAGCTCTTATTGATGTAGAATATGAGAAGATTAGCGCGTAAAAATGAAAAATGGATAATTCAACTAAGCAGTAATCTATGCTCTCTAACCAAAAAATAATAACGGCACGTCGTACCTATAATAAGCTCGTTGCTAACGAGATGATGGAAGATTTTGCATTACGTTTTACCGCAAAACGGGCGCGTAAATGGTCCTTAAATCACATTGCCATTACGGCATTGGGGACTATTTCATTTTTAGTACTCGAAGCGATTGGTGGGGCTATTACCCTAAATTACGGTTTTGAGAATTCCGCTTGGGCGATTTTAGCGGTCACACTGATCATCTTTTTTACGGGATTACCGATTAGTTATTACGCCGCCAAATATGGCGTTGATATTGACTTGCTCAGCCGAGGCGCTGGATTTGGTTATATTGGTTCGACAATTGCGTCGCTGATATATGCTTCCTTTACCTTTATCTTTTTTGCGCTAGAAGCGGCAATCATGTCGATGGCGTTACATATTCTTTTCGCAATACCACTATCGATCTGCTATGTGCTTAGCGCCCTATTAGTCATCCCCTTAGTGACACATGGTATCACCTATATCAGCCGTTTTCAGGTGTGGACGCAACCTATCTGGATTGCATTACAATTACTGCCCTTATTTTTTGTTTTTACACATGCAGATACGCAGATTGATGATTGGCTTGCCTTTACGGGGCAAGCTGGGCAGGCTGCTAGCTCTTTTAATCTACTCCTCTTTGGTGCCGCTTCTGCGGTGTTGTTATCCCTAGTGGCACAGATTGGTGAGCAAGTTGATTTTCTGCGTTTCTTGCCAGAGAAACCGCAGCAAGAGGCTTGGCGTTGGTGGGTTGCGCTGATTGCTGGCGGCCCAGGTTGGATGATTTTTGGTGCTTTGAAGTTATTGTTAGGCTCCTTTTTAGCATATTTTGCCTTGCAGCAAGGGGTGGCGATTGATCTAGCGGGCGATCCTGCACACATGTATCAATTGGCATACGGTTATGTCTTTGATAACCCCAATGTCAGTATGATTGTTGCCTGTACTTTCGTGGTTATTTCTCAACTTAAAATTAATGTTGCGAATGCCTATGCGGGATCCTTAGCTTGGTCTAATTTTTTCTCGCGGGTGACCCATAACCATCCTGGGCGGGTGGTGTGGATGCTTTTTAATATTGCCATCGCACTGCTGTTAATGGAGTTGGGGATCTATCAAACGATTGCCAGTATGTTATCGGTGTATTCGGTTATTGTGTTGGCGTGGTTGAGTTCTGTGGTTGCAGATTTAATCATTAATAAGCCCTTGGGGATTAGCCCTAAGCATATCGAATTTAAGCGTTCACATCTCTACGATATTAACCCCGTTGGTGTTGGCTCAATGTGCTTGGCTTCATTTGCTGGATTTACTGCACATTTGGGGTTTTATGGAGAAACGGTTGAGGCTCTTGCCTCATTTGTAGCCTGTTTCATACCTTTTATCACGGTCCCTTTAATTGGCTGGCTTACCAAGGGGAAGTATTATTTGGTTGGTATGGATAACAAACGTATTACATCAATTACCCGCTGTCATATTTGTGAAAATGAATTCGATGGTGAAGATATGACCTTTTGCCCAGCTTATGGTAAAGCTATCTGCTCCTTATGTTGTAGTTTAGATGTTCGTTGTGGTGATAAATGTCGTGCTAAGGCAACCATTTCACAGCAAGCACAGCACTTTTTTAGCCGTTTTTTTACAACGCAATTGTTACAAAAAATGACCACTCCGTTAATGCAATTTATCGCGGTTACCCTTGGTATAAGCTGTATCGGAGCGGGTATTTTATTTCTGATTTATCTACAAGTTCCGGTCAATGAACCCGACGTTAAGCAAGTGTTTGCTATTACCTTAGTAAAAATCTTTTTTCTGTTGGTGATTATTATTGGTGTGGTGAGTTGGTTATTTATTCTTGCGCGAAGTGGCAATCAATATGCGTTGCAAGAGTTGCGTTCACAAACCGATGCCCTTGCCGATGAAATTAGTGCCCATGAAAAGACTTCGGAAGAGCTACAGCGTGCCAAGGAAGTTGCCGAGGCTGCCAATGAAGCGAAAAGTCGTTATTTAGCGGGGTTAAGCCATGAATTACGTACCCCATTAAATGTCTTGCTAGGATATGCCCAACTATTAAGTCGTGACCAAGCATTACCAGCTAAACAGCGCGAAACCATTGCCATTGTTAAGCGTAATGGCGAGCATTTGGCCGATTTAATTGAAGGTTTATTAGAAATATCAAAAATTGAAGCGGGGCGGGTTAATTTACAGCGCGATGAATTTAATTTAAAAGCGATTTTACAGCAACTGGTCGCCATGTTTCAGATGCAGGCAAGTAAAAAAGGGTTGAAATTTTATTATATCGCGAGCCCTAATTTGCCTGATTATGTGGCAACCGATAAACAAAGATTTAGACAGATTCTAATTAACCTCATCTCTAATGCTATTAAATATACGGAACAAGGCTCCGTCACGTTCAAGGTTACTTATCGCAGTGAGGTTGCTAATTTTAGTATTATTGATACTGGTGTCGGTATTGCCAAAAGCAATCAAGCACGTATTTTTCAACCCTTTGAACAGATCCGCAATGCGCGTACCCAAGCAATTGCAGGAACTGGGCTTGGCTTAACGATTTCACGTTCATTAGCGGAGTTAATGGGGGGGGAAATTAGTTTAACAAGTGGTGTGGGTCAAGGCTCTACCTTCAATTTTCGTTTAATGTTATTCAAATTGCACAAAGATCCCAAAGAACCAGAATATAACCAATCGGATGTGGTTGGCTACACGGGCAGAAAACAAGTGCTATTAGTGGTTGATGATGATCCGAATCAACGGGCTTTAATGTCTGATTTACTCATCCCACTCGGTTTTGATCTGTTGCTCGCTGAAAATGCTGAGCAAGGTTTTGTGCATTTGCAGACAAGAAATGTTGATTTGATTTTATTAGATGTGCGTATGCCCGATATCAATGGGTGGCAGATGGTCAAAATGATACGTGACGACCATTATACTCTGCCTGTCTTAATGGTGTCGGCGAATGCCCGTGATGCAGAATATAATTTACAGGCTGAAGGTTACCATAACGGTTATATTGCTAAACCCGTTAATTTAAATGCATTACTAGGCAAAATAGCACAATTATTGGATCTGCAATGGCGCTATCAAGAAAGTGAAGTTGATCCGTTGTTACAGAAAGAAAGCTTGATTAAAAACAGTATGCCGTCGGTGCCAAGCGAACAATATCAAGCTTTAATATCGCTTGCTGAAATCGGTTATCTTTCTGGTTTTAAAGATAAATTTGCTGAGATAGAAAGCAACTATAATTTTCCGGAAGATAGCGCAGCACAAATTATAGAGTATGTTGATGTGTGTAATTTCCCTAAAATTATTGAATATTTAAGAGAGCTTAGCAATGAAGCATGAAAGCAGTGATGTAGTACTAGTGGTTGACGATTCACCGGAATCATTAGGTATGCTAAATGTCGCACTTAATAGCCAAGGCTATACGGCACTTGTTGCACTCAATGGAGCACAAGCACTATCGATAGCTGAAAAAGTGCCGCCCGATGTGGTGCTCTTGGATGCCATGATGCCTGAAATGGATGGCTTTGAAACCTGTCGGCGTTTGAAAGCGATTCTACCTCATACTCCGATCATTTTTATGACGGGATTAAGTGAAGTTGAGGATATCGTCAAAGGTTTTGAGTCAGGTGGCGTCGATTACGTGACCAAGCCTATTTTACCCGATGAAGTTATCGTGCGTATTAAAAGACATATTGAAACAGCACGTTTAGCGCTAAGTGCACAAAGTGCGCTTGACCATGCTGGTAAAAATGTTTTTTGTGTGAGTAACGCAGGGCGCTTATCTTGGGCCACTCCTCATGTGCATGAGCTAATAGAAAAAATATCAGCCGATGATATTAGCCCATGGGCAACGTTAGCCAGTTTAATTGAGCGTTGGCTAAGTCAGGAGAAACGCGCTAATTTAACCGTTACTTGTTTCGCAGAAGCGATTGAAGTGCTGTATGAAAGACAGCAGGATAACATGCATCTTTTGCGCATAGTGCAAAAGCAACTGCAGAAAAGTCCACAGGATCTAAAGGAAAAATTACCGATCACCAATAGAGAATCAGAGGTTCTATATTGGCTCTCGTATGGTAAAACTAGCTGGGAAATTGCGCAAATATTAGCGATGAGTCCGCGCACGGTGAATAAACATTTGGAGCAAATTTATAAAAAATTAGGGGTTGATAACCGTACCTCTGCCGCAGCAATTTCAATCCGTATATTGGAAGCTTAAGTTACTAAAGAAGCGCTGTGAAATTTATGTTTGTTAGTTGAATCGTCGTATTTATTTTTGTAAATAATTGCTTTAATTGATGTAGTAAATTATATCTTGGATGAACGAACTAAGTTTGTCATTACAAAATTAAAATGGAGATTATAATGAAAAAATTCCTAGTTGTTTTTATTTCAATGAATATGCTAGCAAGCATTGCTTATAGCGATGAATATAATAACGAAAGTGAAGAAAATATTGCAACATTAGAGCAACAAGAATATTTAGATGAGGGCGTTGAGCAAGAGGAAATTATTGATCAGCAACCAGCAGAGCAAGAGGAATATATTGATGAGGTGGCTGAGAGGGATGAATACGCCGATGAGCAGCCTGTAGAGCAAGAGGAATATAGCGAAGAGGCCGCAGAGCAAGAGGAGTTCATTGAGCAAGATGTGGAGGAACAGTAAGCAATAACAACCTGCTATGTTGCGGGCAATCAGTGCAAAAAAATTTTTCCTATTAATAAAATTGGTTGTCGCTCAGCTTTAGTTAGTGATAGCGATAACCTCTGTTATCGCTATCACTATTTATTATCAATGACGAAGTTAAATCCATTCCTTGTTTTACGTTTAATTATGCCACTTAGGTGCTGCGATTTATGTGGAATTTTAAAACACTAACTAGAAACGTTTCCTTCTCATTTGAATATTGTATCTTGAAGTTTCATAGCTAAATGTGGTATAAAGCGCACCGAGTTTATGACTTCAGTTTGTTGTCATTTATCTCGATAACTTAATTTTTAGTTTAACCGTACTTTTCACTATGAAAACGGATGGACTATTTTACATAACACACACGCATCGTCACGTAACTCGGGGTGCCTTTTATTCTAATGAATATGGGGTCGAGCGTATGGGATGTGTGGAGGCCTAACCCCCTATAAAGGAAATTCTAATGGCAAACGTATCAATGCGCGATATGCTACAAGCTGGCGTACATTTTGGTCACCAAACTCGTTACTGGAACCCAAAAATGAAACCTTTCATTTTTGGTGCTCGTAATAAAGTTCATATCATCAACCTTGAAAAAACAGTTCCAATGTTTAACCAAGCACTTAACTTTTTAGAAGCTAAAGCAGCTAAAAAAGGTAAAGTTCTATTTGTTGGTACTAAACGTGCTGCATCTGAAGCGATCAAAGAAACAGCAATTGCTTGTGATCAATTCTATGTAAATCACCGTTGGTTAGGTGGTATGTTGACTAACTGGAAAACAGTTCGTCAATCGATCAAACGTTTGAAAGACCTTGAAGTTCAAAGCCAAGATGGTACTTTTGACAAGCTAACTAAGAAAGAAGCGCTAATGCGTTCTCGTGAATTAGAGAAGCTTGAGCAAACTCTTGGTGGTATCAAAAACATGGGTGGTATCCCAGATGTAATTTTCGTAATCGATGCTGATCATGAACACATTGCAATCAAAGAAGCGAATAACCTAGGTATTCCTGTTATTGCTGTTGTAGATACTAACTCATGCCCAGATAACATCGATTTCATCGCTTCCTGGTAACGATGATGCTATCCGTGCTATCAAACTGTACTTAGATGCAGCTGCATTGACTGTTAAAGAAGGTCGTGCACAAGATTTAGTAGTAGCGGCTGAAGCAGACGGTTTTGTTGAAGAAACAGCTGAGAAATAAGCACTTCTATAATATAGAAGCTCTTATTAGCCAATCTCTGGTTGGTTATCAGGGGCCTTAGTGGCCCCTTTTTTATAGAACTAATAATAGGAATTCGACAATGGCTATTACGGCTAAGCAAGTTAAAGAACTTCGTGACCGCACTGCAGCGGGTATGATGGATTGTAAAAAAGCATTAGTTGAAGCGGATGGCGACATCGAGCTAGCAATTGAAAATATGCGTAAATCAGGTGCAATTAAAGCGGCTAAAAAAGCTGGACGTATTGCGGCTGAAGGTGTGGTACTAGCTAAAGTTGCTGGTAATGTGGCACTTATTGCTGAAGTTAACTGTGAAACAGACTTCGTTGCAATGGACAAAAGTTTTGTTGCGTTTGCTAATGCAGCGGCTGATATTGCGCTTGCAAACAAAATTGATTCTGTAGAAGCGTTAAGCGCTGCAGCATACGATGGCGGCACAGTTGAAGAAGCTCGTGAAAATTTAGTCGCTAAGATCGGTGAAAACATCTCTATTCGTCGTTTGCAAATTGTTGAAGGTGAAAACCTTGGTGCATACGTGCATGGTGGCAAAATAGGCGTTATTACTGTACTTAAAGGCGGTGATGAAGATCTTGCTAAAGATTTTGCGATGCATGTTGCTGCGGCTTCACCTCAGTTTGTTAAACCTGAAGATGTACCTGCAGAAGTAGTTGCTAAAGAGAAAGAAATTCAACTACAAATCGCAGTTGATAGCGGTAAACCTGCTGAAATCGCTGAAAAAATGGTTTCTGGTCGTATGGCTAAATTTACTGGTGAAGTTAGTCTTACTGGTCAAGCGTTCGTTAAAGATCCATCAATGACTGTTGCTAAGTTACTTAAAGGTGCTGGTGCAGATGTTGTTACTTTCATCCGTTTAGAAGTAGGTGAAGGTATTGAGAAGCCAGTAGAAGATTTTGCTGCTGAAGTTGCTGCTACTATGGCTGCTAGCTCTAAATAATCTATTTTAAAATAGGCTTTTGAAAAGAACCGCGGCCAGCCTGCGGTTCTTTTATATTATAATACCAATCGGAATAAATAGCGGCTCTATTTTACTGGTTAAAATAACTTACTTTTTTGTTGTAAGTTTCGCAAAGGGAACAACCATTTGCGTCAACTTACGCCTCAAATTAAGCCATTTTTCCTGCGCAAAATTTAGATCACATACTTAATCCGATTGGTATAAGTAGTTGTTTTGTTAATTCATTAATTTCATATAAAAGAGTTGAAAGTTAGTTAATTAACATGATTACTAATATGTTTACATCGAGGAACACACATTATGAGCACAAATCCTAAATCTGCATATCGTCGAATTCTATTAAAGCTAAGTGGTGAAGCATTAGTCGGAGAAGAGGGTTTTGGTATCGATCCTAAAGTATTGGATCGCATGGCGTTAGAGATTAAATCTTTAGTTGAAGCTGGTGTTCAAGTTGGTTTGGTTATTGGTGGTGGTAATATATTCCGTGGCGCTGGTTTAGCTAATGCAGGTATGAACCGTGTTGTAGGCGATCACATGGGAATGCTAGCAACGGTAATGAACGGTTTGGCGATGCGCGATGCCCTACATCGCGCTCATGTTAATTCTCGTTTAATGTCTGCTATTCCACTGAACGGAGTCTGTGATGACTACAACTGGGCAGCTGCCATTAAGCATCTAAAATTAGGTACCGTGGTTATTTTTTCAGCGGGTACTGGCAATCCTTTTTTTACCACTGATTCTGCAGCTTGTTTACGTGGTATCGAAATTGAAGCTGATGCTGTGTTAAAGGGAACGAAAGTAGATGGGGTGTATGACGCAGATCCGGTTAAAAATCCTGACGCAAAACTATATACTGAGATAGACTATTCAGTTGTACTTGAAAAAGAGCTGCAAGTCATGGACTTAGCTGCATTTACATTAGCGAGAGATCATAGCTTACCAATACGTGTTTTTAACATGAACAAACCAGGCGCATTGAGTCGCGTTGTTTTAGGTGAGCAAGAAGGTACAACGATTACGCATTGCAACCAACCGAATGAATAGCAATAATATAACAACGAAGATTAAGTTATTACGGGGAATATTATGATAAATGAAGTGAAAAATGATGCGCAAGTTCGCATGGGCAAAACTGTTGAGTCGTTTAAAGGACAGCTTGCAAAAATTCGTACTGGTCGTGCTCATCCTAGCCTATTAGATGGTATTACTGTTCCTTATTACGGCAGTAATGCACCATTGCGTCAAGTCGGTAATGTATCAACTGAAGATGCACGTACTTTGACGGTAACTGTTTTTGATGCATCGCTAATTAAGCCAGTTGAAAAAGCAATCATGGGATCTAATTTGGGATTAAATCCTATGTCTGCTGGAACGGTTATCCGTATTCCATTACCTCCGTTGACGGAAGAAAGACGTCGAGATTTAATTAAAGTCGTTCGTGGTGAAGCTGAAAATGCGCGTATTGCTATTCGTAATATTCGTCGAGATGCAAATAATGACCTTAAAACGTTGGAAAAAGATAAAGATATTAGTGAAGATGAACTACGTGTTGGTGAAGATTTAGTACAAAAAACAACGGATGAGTATATTAAACAAATTGAAGAGATCCTCTCGGTAAAAGAAAAAGAGTTATTGGAAGTTTAATTCAATTTGCCCAATGTGGCTTTTTCTAGCTACGTTGGGCCACAATAATAGATTTTTATATCATTAAGGTTCTATGTGGTAGCATCAAATCTGCAAAAAAAAATGCCTCAACACGTTGCTATTATTATGGATGGCAATGGACGTTGGGCTGAACGTAATGGTAAACATCGTGTTTTTGGTCATAAACATGGTGTAAAGTCGTTACGTAAGGCAATCGCATTTGCTACAGAAAAAAAGATCCAAGCATTGACAATTTTTGCATTTAGCAGTGAAAATTGGAAACGACCCGAACGCGAGGTCAATATGTTAATGGAACTTTTTTTTACTGTCCTCGGTAGTGAAGTCAAAAAATTAAATAAGCATAATATTAAATTAAAGATAATTGGTGAATTAACGGGGTTTAGTCAGCGTTTACAGAAAAAAGTACTTGAAGCTGAGCAACTTACTGAAAATAATACAGGCTTAGTCGTTAATGTAGCTGCAAATTATGGTGGTCGATGGGATATGACCCAAGCGGCTAAAAAAATAGCTAAATTAGTTGCTCAGGGGGAATTGGCTGAGCAAGATATTGATGAGGCTTTGCTAAGTAAGTTAATGACTTTACATCAACTACCTGAGGTCGATCTCATGATTCGAACGGGTGGCGACCATCGTATAAGTAACTTTTTACTATGGCAACTTGCCTATGCCGAGCTTTATTTCACAGATGTTTTATGGCCAGACTTTGATAATGTGGCTTTTCAACATGCATTAGATATATTCTCAGGTAAAGAGCGCCGCTTCGGAATGACAAGTGAACAGGTAAACGGCAACAGTTCAGCCTAGTTGCAAAAAACAACTGAATTTAACAGGGTATTTCTGTGAAACAACGAATTATAACGGCTTTAATTTTGGCACCGCTGGCAATTGCTGGCATTTTCTTTCTACCACTTAAATTATTTATGCTGCTTAGCGCTGCTATATTTTTGCTTGCAAGTAAAGAGTGGGGAGGCTTTGTTAATCAAGGTGGGTGCAATTTTGTATTTTATTCATTCGCACTCATTTTAGGTGCAACGTTATTGTTTATGCCTGTTCCGCTAATATGGGTAAATGGCGTCATTAACCCTTATATTAATTATGGCTTAATGGCTGCGGTTATTTGGTGGGGTATTTCATTAATAATAGTGAGTTCCTACCCGCGTAGCGCTGCTATTTGGAAAAATAGTAAAACCATAAAGAGCTTGTTTGGTTTATGCACTTTGATTCCGTTTTTCTGGGGAATGGTCACGATACGCTCAATTAATATGCACCATGACTTTTATTTTGGCGCTCAACTTTTAATGTTGGTATTTTTAATCGTCTGGGCCGCCGATACTGGTGCTTATTTTGTTGGTAAAAAGTTCGGTAAACATAAATTAGCTCCTAATGTAAGCCCAGGTAAAACTCGTGAGGGATTTTTTGGCGGTTTATGTAGTTCGATGTTGGTGGCTTTTTTGGCCAGTCTCTATTTTGCGATTCCTAATGATAAAATGGTCATCTTTTTTGTAGCTGCTTTGATTACTAACATCGTTTCTGCACTCGGTGATCTTAATGAAAGTATTTTAAAGCGTGAAGCTGGCTTAAAGGATAGCGGTAATTTATTACCTGGTCATGGCGGTATTCTAGATCGCATTGATAGCTTAACCGCCGCAGTGCCTGTTTTTGCTTTTATTTATTTAACATGGCTTAATTGATTTATGAAAAAACTGGCCATTTTAGGTGCGACAGGATCTATTGGAGCAAGTACACTCGCAGTTTGTCGCGCTAATCCCGAGTTATACAAAATAACGTTATTGGGGGCGTCGACTAGCGTTGATAAAATGTTTTCTCTGTGTCAAGAATTTCGCCCTAGCTATGTTTCAATGAGTGATTCAGTCAGTCGATTATGTTTGGCTGAGTTGTGTAAACAAGCTAAATTACCCTGTCATATACTCGATAGTGAATCTGAACTGTTACAATTACTTGCTAGCAATGAAATTGATAGTGTGATGGCCGCAATCGTCGGTGGTGCTGGTTTGAAAACGACGATGGCCGCTGTAAACGCAGGTAAGGAAATATTCTTAGCCAATAAAGAATCATTGGTCATGTCAGGGGCTTTGTTTATTGAGGCTGTATTAAAATCGGGCGCCAAGTTATGGCCAGTGGACAGCGAACATAATGCCATTTATCAAGCGCTATCCCCTGAACTACAAACTAGCATCGGCGCCTGTGATTTAAATGCTGCCGGTGTTGATAAAATATTGTTGACCGGCTCTGGCGGGCCGTTTCTTAACAAGACTCTTGCTTCATTCTCAGAAATTACCCCCGCATTAGCAGTTAAGCACCCTAATTGGTCGATGGGACAAAAAATATCTGTCGATTCCGCAACGATGATGAATAAAGGGCTTGAGTATATCGAAGCGCGTTGGTTATTTAATGCATCACAGGAACAGTTGCAGGTTGTTATTCATCCTCAGTCCGTCATTCATTCAATGGTACAGTACAAAGATGGCAGTGTGATTGCACAAATGGGGAATCCCGATATGCGCATTCCTATTGCCTATGTAATGGGCGGTAATAGGCGAATTAACAGCGGGGCGGGGGCTTTTGACTTTTCCTCCGGTGTTAATTTTACCTTCGAAAAGCCTGATTATGCGCGTTACCCTTGTTTGAAATTGGCGATAGATGCCTGTTATCAAGGGCAGCATGCTACCACGATACTAAATGCAGTTAATGAAATCGCCGTATCTGCATTTTTAAATAAGCAGATTAAATTTACACAAATTTCACAGCTTGTTGAGCGCGTCCTAAATTTGACTGCGCATCAAGAGATAACAGCTATTGAAGATTTGTTGTTTGTCGATGGCGATGCCAAGCGCCAGGCTAAAGAGATAATTAAAAGAGATATTTTATGTTAGGTGGTTTATGGAATTTGGCGGCATTTGTTATCGCCTTAAGTATTCTAGTTGCTATTCATGAGTTTGGACATTTCTGGGTAGCTAGGCGTTGTGGTGTTCGGGTGCATCGTTTTTCTATCGGTTTTGGCAAAGTACTTTATAAACGTATTGACCGTTTTGGTACTGAATTCGTCATTGCAGCGATTCCACTTGGCGGCTATGTGAAAATGTTAGATGGCCGTGTTGAATCCGTTGCCGATGATGAACAACAATATGCGTTTGATAAAAAGAGTGTATGGCAACGTATTTCGATAGTTGCTGCAGGTCCATTGGCAAATTTTTTACTTGCCATCATTGTCTTTGCGATGATGTATATGATTGGAGTCAATAGCAGCAAACCTATTATTAATGACACTATCGTTGATAGCCCCGTTAGTATTGTTAAAAGTGCAACACCTTTTCAAGTTATTGCTATCAATGACCAGAAAATAAATGACTGGGAAGAACTTAACTTAGCACTCGTCGCGCAAATTGGCGAAAATGCTTTTAATATCACCGTTCAACCTGTAAATAGTGATAATAGCTTAACTGCTAGTGAACCTTCACAAACATTTGTGGTCTCATTACAAAATTGGGCATTCGATGCCAAAAAAAAGTCGATAATCTCAAGTTTAGGATTTATTCCTTATTTTCCTAATATTCATCTTGAGATAGCAGATGTCGTTGAAGGAGGGGCTGCACAGAGAGCGGGCCTACAAGTAGGGGATAAGTTACAAGCTATTAACGGCGTTAAATTAAGCGATTGGAATGAATTTGTTGAACTAATTCAGAAAAATGCTAATCAAACGCTGAAAGTTGAAATTGAAAGAGGCACAATGACCTCGCTATTAAACTTGACACCAGATGCAAGGCGGGTAGAGTCGGATTTGTTGCAAGGTTATATTGGGGCTGCACCATTAATTGATTCATTTCCTGAGTCATACCGTGTTAAATTACAGTTTTCACCGATTGATGCTGTTATTAAAGGGGTAGAAAAAACTGCACAGTTAACAAAATTAACCTTTGATACGCTCGTTAAATTGATAACGGGTGATGTTGCGATTACCAATTTGAGTGGCCCTGTTTCCATTGCCAAAGGCGCTGGAATGAGTGCCAACTACGGTATTGAATATTTTTTAGGTTTTTTAGGTTTAATTAGTGTTAATTTGGGGTTAATGAATTTAATACCCCTGCCTGTATTGGATGGAGGGCATCTGTTTTATTATTTTGTTGAGCTAGTAACTGGAAAACCTATTCCCGAGAAAGTTCAGGAAATTGGTTTTAAGGTGGGGGCTGCACTTTTAATGATGTTAATGAGCGTCGCCATTTTGAATGATTTTAACTTACTGTAAAGTGAACGGTTGTATGAATTGCACTACATTACTTTATTAACTGCGATTATTACTTAAATAATAATTATATCGTGATCGCGAATGGTTTTTTCCCTGTGTTGAAACTTGTGATTATATAAGAAAACGGCCTCTAGCGCGTTGTATAAAAAAACACCAATATAAGTGTTGCAAAGGACTAACGAATAAAATGATCAATAGACATCTATTTATAATTGCATTCATTATCAGCAGTTGTTTTTCTCTCTCTGTCGCTGCTGAGAAATTCACCATAAGCGATTTACAGTTTAAAGGTTTACAAAGGGTAACATTGGGTGCTGCTTTGTTAAGTTTACCTATTCGAGAAGGTGATACGGTTGATGATTATGATTTATCTAAGGCGGTAAAAAAGCTTTATGCCAGTGGGCACTTTGACGCAATTGAGTTATACAAAGAAGGCGATGTTCTGATATTTAAAGTGGAAGAACGTCCTACTATCAGTAATATTGATTTGGTTGATAATAATAAGTTAACTGAAGAACAGATTCTTGATTCTTTAAAAGCATCTTCAATTCAAGTGGGTGAAACATTAGATAGAACAACGCTTGCAGGTATCGCTAAAAGTCTCGAAGATTTTTACCATAGCGTTGGTAAATACAGTGCACAAGTTGATACAAAGGTGACGAATCTACCACGTAATCGAGTCTCTTTACAGTTCGTTTTTCATGAAGGATTAACAGCGAAAATCGAACAAATTAACATTGTTGGTAACACTATTTATTCTGATGAGCATCTCCTCAAACGTTTAACGTTAAGTGATTCTGGTGGTTGGTGGGACTTTTTTGCAGATGATAATTATCAAAAGCAAAAATTGGCGGGTGATTTAGAGGTCATTAAAAGTTATTACCTAGACCGTGGTTATATTCGCTTTGCTATTGATGAAGCACAAGTTGCATTAACACCAAATAGAAAAGGTGTCTATGTCACTGTCAATATTAAAGAAGGTGACATTTACAAAGTTGCTGATGTTAAATTCATTGGTAACTTATTAGGGAAAGATGATGATATTGCCTCGCTTATTCCCTTTAAAAAAGGTGATGTCTATTCCGCATCTGAAATCTCATTTGCCGAACAGAGTATCAGCAAATATTTTGGTCGTTTAGGTTATGCATACCCTGAAATAACGACCTACCCCGAAATAGATGATGAAACGAAGACCGTTGCGGTTAACTTTTCAGTTGAGCCAGGACAACGTGGTTATGTTCGCCACATCAATATTTCTGGAAATACAGTGACCAAAGATGTCGTGTTACGTCGCGAATCGACGACAAATGGAAGGTGGTTGGTTATCTAGTGAAAAAATAGAGTTATCTAAAACGCGATTAAATCGCCTTGGTTTTTTCTCCAAAGTGGATATTGAAACTGAACGACTTTCCGATGATTTGGTTGATGTTGCGATTAAGGTAGAGGAGCAACCTTCAGGTTCATTTAATGCGGGGGTTGGTTTCGGGACAGAGTCTGGTTTAAGTTTGACTGCTGGTGTGCAACAAAATAACTTTCTTGGATCGGGTGATAAAGTCGCTATTGAAGCGAAAAAGAATGAATATAGCATTGGTGTTAATCTTAGCCATACGACTCCCTATCTAACCAAAGACGGTGTGAGTGGCGGCGGTCGTATTTATTACGATAAATTTACAGCTGGCGATGCTAATATTGTTGATTATACCAATACCACTTATGGTCTAAGATTGAGTTCAGGTTTCCCAGTTAATGAAACCAACCGTTTGGGCTTCAGTATTGGTTGGGAGAATAATGGTATTTCACAGTTAAAATCCTATGAGCAAATTAGTAAATTTTGGAGCATCTACAGTTCTGAATTAGATTCAGATGGAACGGTTAATTTCCAAAACTTTGATTTTACTGCAAGATGGACGAGAAACACGCTTGATAAAGGTCAGTTAGCTACGCAAGGTATGAAACATACCTTAGGGGGTAAAGTCACTATTCCAGGCTCTGATTTACAATATTTTAAAGTTAATTATGATTTTAGTAATTACCAGCGTATTACTGAAGATGGCGATTGGACAACACTAGTTCGTTTCTCTGCGGCTTATGGTAATGGCTATGGAACACATAAAGGCCAAGACCAAGTACTGCCTTTCTTTGAAAACTATTTTGTCGGTGGTTATAGAACCATACGTGGTTTTGAAAGTAATACAGTAGGACCTCGTGCTATTTATAAAGGTAGTGATGGTGGTAATAGTTCAATTGTTGCAAGTAATAGCGCTGTCGGTGGTAATGCGAAATATACGATTAGTGGAGAAATAATTTATCCGCTCCCATTCTTAGATGAAGCATATACACGCCAAGTACGTAGTAGTATTTTTGTTGATGCTGGTGAAGTATGGGATACTGAATATGACCATAGTTACTACAGTCAATTAAGTTGTTCTTATAACTGTGACTATTTAGGTGATTATTCAAAACCAGGGCGAATTCGAGTGTCAGCTGGAACGCAGTTAACTTGGATTTCACCAATGGGACCACTTATTTTTACCTTAGCAAAACCAATTAAAGAATATAAAGGCGACGTTAGTACAATTTTCTCATTCAATATAGGTGAAACTTTCTAACTTTATTTTTATCAATATAATTTGCAAATGGTAACCTTCATATTCTCGGTTATCATTTCTGACTCTTTACTTATTTTAAGGAATTACAAAATGAATATGTTTTTTAAGGCAGTGACATTAGCAGTTGCATTAACATCGGTATCAACATTCAGTGCTGCTGAAAAAGCAGACAAAATAGCGGTGGTTTTCCCGAGCAAAATTATGCAACAAACTCCTCAACGCGAAAGAATCATTAAACAGTTAGAGAAAGAGTTTAAAGGGCGCTATGAAGAGTTGCAAAAGTTAGGTAAAGAAATATCAACACTTGAAACGACCCTGAATCGTGACGCTGAAATGATGGCTGAAAGCGATTTAACGAGTATGCAACGCAACATTGAAGTGAAGGTTTCTGAATATAAATTAAAACGTAAAGCATTTGAAGAAGATAATCGTCGTCGTCAAGGTGAAGAACAGCAAAAGGCGCTTAATATGGTTCGAGATGTTATCAATGCTGTGGCAGAAAAAGAGGGATATGATTTATTTTAAATGGTGAACAAATTGTATTTTCTAAACCTTCACTAGATATTTCCGATAAAATCATTAAAGAAATTAGCAAAAAATAGATAGGTTATTGCAATGAAATACAGTTTGCAGCAGTTAGCTGAGCTATTAAATGGTCAGCTAAATGGGGAGCCCGCATTAATGATCGGTCGCCTTGCCACCTTTGATAACGCTGGCCTAGGCGATATTACATTTGTCTCCGATAAAAAATTACTTGCTAAGCTAGAGCAATGTCAGGCTAGTGCCATTGTCCTGCCTCACGAAGCAAAAGCGTATTACCAAGGCAACGCTATCTTTATGGATAATCCCTACGTAGGCTATGCATTATTGGCTAAACTATTCGATACAACACCTAGTTTACCCATTACGATTGCAGCATCTGCGAGCATTCATCCGACGGCTGAAATTGGTGAAAATGTTGCCATTGCGGATAATGTTGTCATCGAAGCTGGTGTCAAAATTGGTGACAATTGTCAAATATCAGCAAATGTAGTGATTGCTTTAAACTCAAATATCGGGCAGCAATGCAAAATTTACCCTAATGTTACTATCTATCATGATAGTCAAATAGGTGACCGGACTTGCATTCATGCCAATAGTGTTATCGGGGCAGATGGCTTTGGCAATGCACCCCACCAAGGGAAATGGGTGAAAATACCACAAATTGGCAGAGTGATTATTGGTGACGATGTTGAAATTGGCGCTTCGACCACTGTAGATCGTGGTGCGTTATCCGATACTATTATTGCTAATGGCGTCAAAATTGATAACCAATGTCAGATCGGACATAATGTCTGTATTGGAGAAAATAGCGCAGTAGCAGGCAGTACTGGCATCGCAGGTAGTGCCAAGATAGGGAAAAATTGCATTATTGGTGGTGGCGTCGGAATGAATGGACATATTAATATTGCTGATAATGTTATTATTACTGGTAACACCATGGTTGTGCGTAGTATCGATGAACCTGGTATCTACTCCTCTGGCGTACCAGCACAAAAAAATAAAGATTGGCGTAAAACGACTGCGTATACGTTAAAAATAGACAGTTTATTCAAGCGGGTAAAAGAGCTTGAGAAAATATTCAAAGAAAAAAATAAAGGATAACAACGTGAGCAATGAGTTAAATTCGCTAGATATTAAAGAGATAATGGATCTTTTACCACACCGCTACCCCTTTTTACTGGTTGACCGAGTATTAGATTATGTACCGCGTGAAACCTTGCATGGTGTTAAAAATATCTCTTTTAATGAGCCTCAATTCCAAGGTCATTTTCCGGGAACACCGGTTTTTCCTGGTGTGATGATTGTTGAAGCATTAGCACAGGCTACAGGCATACTTGCTTTCGCAACTTTTGGTAAGCCTGCTGATAATGAACTATATTTCTTAGCATCTGTAGATAAAGTACGTTTTCGTAAACCCGTTGTTCCTGGCGATATTTTACATTTACATGTCATCTATTTAAAAGATCGCCGTGGTATGGGAAAATTTGAATGTGTCGCAAAAGTTGATGGTGAAATCGTTTGCGAAGCAATGATCATGTGTGCAAGAAGAGAAATCTAATGACAGATTCAACGGCATTAATCCACCCAACGGCGATTATTCACGAAAATGCAATAATCGGTAAAAATGTTCAAATTGGTCCCTACTCTATTATTGGCGATCGTGTTGAAATTGGTGATGATTGCTGGATCGCCCCACACGTTGTCGTAAAAGGCCCAACTAAAATGGGTAAAGGTAACAAGATATTTCAATTTGCTTCTGTGGGGGAAGATTGCCAAGATTTAAAATACAATGGCGAAGAGACTTTTTTAGAAATTGGCGATAATAACGTTTTTCGAGAAAGTTGTACCATTCACCGTGGTACTGCACAGGATCAAGGAACGACGCGCATTGGTAACAATAATTTATTAATGGCCTATGTGCATGTAGCCCACGATTGTATTCTTGGTGATAATATTATTTTATCGAATAATGCAACGCTAGCAGGGCATACCAAACTTGCGAATAATGTTATTATTGGCGGGTTATCTGCCTTACACCAATTCACTCGTGTTGGTGAATATGCAATGATTGGTGGTTGTTCAGCGGTTAACAAAGATATTCCACCCTATTTTATGGCGAGTGGAAATTATGTCCAAGCACAGGGAATTAATTCTGTTGGTCTAAAACGTCGTGGTTTTAGCAGTGCGGCGATTATGGAAATTAAACGGGCATATAAACTGCTCTGTCGCCAAGGACTTACGCTTGAGCAAGCAAAAATCGAGATTGCCGCAAAATTAGATAGCTGTCCTGAGCTAAAAGTATTATACGATTTTATTTGCGCAGAGAGTCGCGGAATTGTACGGTAAACTTGATAGTTAAAGTTATCTTAAAAGGCTCGTTGGAGCCTTTTTTTTTAACTATTAAATGAAGAAGAGTTGTATGACTAAACCATTAAGAATTGGAATAATCGCAGGTGAAGCATCTGGTGATATATTGGGCGAAGGGCTAATTAAAGCGCTAAAATGCCATTATCCTGATGCTATTTTTGAAGGTATCGCGGGCCCAAAAATGATTGCGCAAGGATGTAATGCATTATATCCACTGGAAGCTTTATCGGTGATGGGGATTGCTGAAGTACTGGGCAAGTTACGTAGTATTTTAGCTATTCGTAAAGGCATTATTAACTACTTTATTGATAACCCTCCTGATATTTTTATTGGTATTGATGCACCTGATTTTAATTTAACGGTTGAGCTTAAATTAAAGCAACGCAATATCAAAACAATTCATTATGTCAGCCCATCAGTGTGGGCGTGGAAACAGTGGCGTATCCATAAGATAGCCAAAGCCACCGACTTGGTATTGGCTTTTTTGCCCTTTGAAAAAGCCTTTTATGATAGGTTTAATGTGCCCTGTAAGTTTGTTGGTCATACCCTTGCAGACCAGCTTCCTATCCAGCCTGAAAAAAATATTGCACGGCAAAAACTCGGGCTTAATGAACAGGATAAAATATTAGCGATATTACCTGGCAGCCGTAAAGCTGAGGTGCAAATGCTTTCGCCAATATTTTTGCAAGCTGCAGCGATTATTGGAGAGCAATTCCCAGCGCTTAAGTTTATTGTGCCAATGGTCAATGCGAGACGAAAAGCGCAATTTTTATCATTGAAAGCAGACTATGCAGCTGGATTGGATATACGCGTCTTTGATGGTCAAGCCAGTGCCGTATTGCAATCGGCCGATACAGTATTACTCGCATCGGGTACTGCCGCTCTGGAAGCGATGTTAGCGAAAGCGCCGATGGTTGTTGCCTATCGAGTTAATTGGTTTACGGCGGTGATCGCGAGATTACTGGTTAAAGTTAAATTTACTTCTTTGCCTAATTTAATTGCCGATAAAGCCGTTGTGAAGGAGTTAAACCAAGAAGATTGTACAGTCGAGAACATTGTTGCAGAATTGCAGCGTTTACTAAGCGAAGATAACCAAGAATTAATCAATACATTTAGTGAGTTACACCAATTAATAAAGTGTGATGCTGATAAACAGGCGGCTCAAGCCGTTGTCGATTTATTGAAGACCCCATAGTGATGAGTAGAGATGAGCATGGCAAAATCTGAAACGTTTTACCCCGATATTATTTATCCAAATTATCAGCTGATTGCCGGTGTTGATGAAGTGGGGCGAGGACCATTAGTTGGTGACGTTGTGACTGCCGCTGTCATTTTAGATGTAAATAACCCGATTACAGGTTTAACTGATTCTAAAAAGCTGAGTGAAAAAAAACTTGCTCTACTGTTTGATCAGATCCAAGAAAAAGCGTTATCTATTTCGATAGGACGTGCCACACCCTCCGAAATCGATCAATTGAACATTCTCCATGCGACTATGTTAGCGATGCAACGAGCGGTTGATAATTTAACAATAGAGCCTGAATTTGTTTTTATTGATGGTAATCGGTGTCCACAACTTACTATGCCCTGTGAAGCGGTAGTTAAAGGTGATTTGCGCGTTGCGGAAATAAGTGCGGCGTCAATTATCGCTAAAGTCACCCGTGATAGAGAGATGGTTGAGTTAGATCGCCGTTATCCGCAATATGGTTTTGCTAAACATAAAGGTTATCCCACTAAGGCGCATTTTCAAGCATTACAAACGTATGGCGTGATTGCCGAATATAGAAAAAGTTTTAAACCCGTACAAAATATTCTTGCGACCAAATAATCTAGAGATTTTATGTCAGATAGCCTAAATAACACGACCAGTATAGAGCCTAAATTTATTCATTTGCGCGTGCACAGTGATTATTCGATGGTCGATGGTTTAAGTAAAGTTAAACCTTTGGTAAGCAAAACGGCAGCGATGAATATGCCGGCATTAGCATTAACCGATCAAATGAATTTTTGTGGTCTAGTTAAATTCTATGGTGCAGCACATGCAGCAGGTATTAAACCGATAGTTGGTACTGACTTTTGGGTGCAAAGTGAGTTAATGGAAGGTGAGCAGTTTAGTCTTACGGCATTAGCCATGGATAATGAAGGCTATAAAAATATTACCGAATTAATTTCTAAAGCTTATTTACGTGGCCATGTCGCTGGTCGCGCTATCATAGATCAAGAGTGGCTAATTGAACATAACAAAGGTGTCATTTTACTCTCTGGTGCAAAAGAGGGGGATTTAGGAAAAGCGCTGTTAAAAGGGAATAGGCAACATGCCGAAGAGATCACTCACTTTTACCTGCGCCATTTTCCGCAGCGTTACTATATCGAGCTAATTCGTACCAATCGTCTTCATGAAGAAAATTACCTTCATCATGCCATTGCTTGGGCAGAAAAATACCAATTACCCGTTGTTGCAACCAATCAAGTTGTATTTGCGGAGCAATCGCTATTTGATGCCCATGAAATTCGAGTTTGTATTAATCAAGGGTATACACTCGGTGATGATCGCCGACCTAAAGCATATAGTCCTGAGCAATACCTGCGTAGTGAAGCGGAAATGTGTGCGTTATTTGAAGATATACCAGAAGCGCTTATTAATAGTGTTGAAATAGCAAAACGTTGTAATGTTACTTTACGTTTAGGCGAATATTTTTTACCCGATTTTCCAACTGATGGAATGCCAATTAATGAATTTTTTTGCAAGGTCTCACGTGAAGGGCTAGAAGAGCGTTTAGCGTTTCTATTTGATAAAAATAGTCCTGATTTTGCTGAAATTCGTAAGCCCTATGATGAACGTTTACAAATAGAATTAGATGTTATTAATAATATGGGCTTTCCTGGCTACTTCTTGATTGTGATGGAGTTTATTCAATGGAGTAAAGATAACAATATCCCAGTTGGGCCTGGTCGAGGATCTGGTGCGGGATCATTGGTCGCCTATGCACTGAAAATAACCGATCTCGATCCGCTCGAGTTAGAGCTATTATTTGAACGATTTTTGAATCCTGAACGTGTTTCAATGCCCGACTTCGATATCGACTTCTGCATGGATAGACGTGATGAAGTTATCGATCACGTTGCTCAATTGTATGGCCGTGATGCGGTCTCACAAATTATTACCTTCGGTACAATGGCATCTAAAGCCGTTATTCGCGACGTTGGGCGTGTATTGGGTCATGCCTATGGCTTTGTCGATGGCATTTCTAAACTTATTCCCCCCACACCGGGTATGACGTTGGCAAAAGCCTTTGTAGAGGAGCCGCGTTTACAGGAACGCTATGACGGTAGTGATGATGTTAAAGAGTTAATTGATATGTGCCGAATTCTTGAAGGCACAATCCGTAATGCCGGTAAGCATGCTGGTGGGGTAGTTATTTCGCCCACGACGATCACCGATTTTGCTCCGTTATATTGTGATGAAGAGGGTAATAACCCCGTTACCCAGTTCGATAAAAATGATGTTGAATATGCCGGTCTGGTTAAGTTTGATTTCTTGGGACTGCGGACGCTCACTATTATTCAGTGGGCGCTGGATATGGCTAACGCCCATAAAAAAGCACGTGGTGAAGAGCCTATTTATATTGAGCGAATTAGCCTAACCGAACCGGCTTGCTTTGATTTATTAAAACGTTATGAAACAACGGCTGTTTTTCAACTAGAATCGCGTGGTATGAAGGATTTAATACGTCGCCTTCAACCTGACTGTTTTGAGGATATGATCGCCTTAGTTGCCCTATTTCGTCCGGGCCCCTTACAATCTGGGATGGTAGATAATTTCATCGAACGTAAACATGGTCGAGAAGTTGTCTCTTATCCCGATGAAAAATGGCAACATGAGTCACTAAAAGGTATTTTATCACCGACCTACGGCATTATCTTATACCAAGAACAAGTTATGCAAATTGCTCAGGTGCTCTCTGGTTATACGCTCGGTGGTGCGGATATGTTGCGCCGTGCAATGGGTAAGAAAAAACCGGAGGAGATGGCTAAACAGCGAGCAACCTTTGAGCAGGGCGCTATTGAAAATGGTATTGATGGTGAGCTTGCCATGAAGATCTTCGATTTAGTGGAAAAATTTGCAGGGTATGGTTTTAATAAATCGCACTCTGCTGCCTATGCATTGGTCTCCTATCAAACATTATGGATGAAGACCTTTTATCCTTCCTATTTTATGGCGGCAGTCATGTCTGCTGATATGGATAATACCGAGAAAATCGTTGTCTTGGTTGCTGAATGCCAAAGTATGGGATTAACGATCGGTCCGCCCGATGTTAATGAAGGGGTCTTTAAATTTAATGTTGATCAAGACCTGCGTATTGTCTATGGGATTGGTGCCGTAAAAGGGGTTGGTGAAGCGCCTGTCGAAGCAATCATAGAAGCGCGTGAGTCAGGCGGAAAGTTTACCGATCTTTTTGATTTTTGTAACCGTATTGACCTGAAACGTTGTAATCGACGTATTCTTGAAAAACTGATTTTGGCGGGCGCGTTAGATAAATTAGGACCGCATCGTGCTGCATTAATGGAAACACTACCCGATGCATTGCAATCGGCCATGCAGCATAAAAAAGCAGAATCTTTTGGCCAAAGCGATCTGTTTGGTGTCCTAACCACCGACAGTAATGAAGTTGCCCATAAATTTGCATCGGTTGCTAAATGGCCTGAAAAGCAGTGGCTAGCGGGTGAAAAAGAGACCCTAGGTTTATATTTAACAGGGCATCCAATCAACCAGTACGAAGCGCATTTTAGTGCATTCCATTGTACTAAGTTGGCCAATCTAGTCGCCAATCGTCGCGGTCAAAATAGCCGTGTTGCTGGTTTGATTTTAAGTATGCGCGTGATGGTGACCAAAACTGGTAAACGGATGGGCATTTTAACCTTAGACGATAAAAGTGCGCGTATGGAGATAACGGTATTTGCGGATCTTTTAGATCAATATGAAGCGTTGTTAGTAAGCGATAACGTTATCGTGATCCAAGGGCAAGTGAGCGAAGATTACTTTAATGGCGGTTTAAAGATGAATGCGCGTGAAGTGATGAGTATTGACCAAGCGCGCGAACGTTTTGCCTGTAAATTACGTTTAAAAATACATTATCAACAAGTTGGCGCTGACTTTCAAACGCAATTAAATGCCGCTTTAGAGCCTGCTATGGGGGGATTATGCCCTGTTTATATCGAGTATACTAACCAACAAGCGCAGGTTGAACTCTCTCTTGGATTAGCGTGGTCAGTGACGCCGTCGGATGATTTGTTATTCGCCTTAGCTCGTCTGCTGGGGGAAGAAAATGTCACCTTACATTTCGACCATATTGCTTAATGGATTAATGAAATTTATAAAATGAACAAGCATGATTTATTCACAACATTCAGGCAGCAATTAACTTCTTTGACTCTACAAAATGGAGGCGATTTTCACATCGCCTTAAGCGGCGGTTTAGATTCTATTGTGTTATTGCACCTTTTTTCACGTCTACGTGAACGTGATAAAAAGAATCGCTGTTTTTGCCCATCATATTAATCACGGACTGAGTGAGAACGCACAATGCTGGAGTGATTTTTGTGCCGATTATTGTCGTCATTTACAAGTGGGTTTTACTCTTACGAAGGTACAATTAAATAAAAAAAATCGTATTAGTTTAGAAGCGCTTGCACGCGAAAAGCGTTATCACGCTTTGCAAAAAAACTTATCGGAACAGAGTTGTTTAGTGACCGCTCACCATCAAGATGATCAATTGGAAACGGTCTTATTAGCCCTTAAACGCGGCTCTGGTATTACTGGCTTGCAAGGTATTCAAGGAAGACAAACGTTATCATCTGGTTTTCTAATCCGTCCACTGTTGGTTTTTTCTCGCGCTCAACTAGAGGAGTATGCAAGCTTATTTCAACTGCAATGGATTGAAGATGAGAGCAATAGTAATCAAGACTTTGATCGCAATTTCATTCGTCATAGCATTACGCCACTATTAAAAGGGCGTTGGCCTAGTATTGGTAAATCGGTGGCACGCAGCGCCTTTATTTGCCAAGAGCAACAACAGATCCTTGATGAACTCGCCGCGCAGGATCACGCCGCCGTGCTGTATTCCTGTTTAAATCAGCAGGCATTAACGGTTAGTGGCTTAAAATTGTTGAGCGTTGGTCGGCGTAATAACGTGTTGCGTTTATGGTTTAAATTGCAGCAGATAGATTATCCTTCAGCAACGCAGATGCAAGCTATTTGGCAGAATGTCGTGTTGGCAAAAAACGATGCCACGCCAATTATGCAATTTAAAAACTACTCGCTGCGCCGTTATCGTGACCATATTTATCTGCTAAAAGATCAAGATATCGCGATTAATCGCAGTGAAAAAATTTACTGGCAAGGGCAATCATTACTTAGTCTTGCGAATGATCGCATTCAGCTACAGTTGGCATTTTCCGAACAATGCGAAGCTGCAGACATGGTGATTAATTGCCCTAAAGATGCGCAAATAGAGATCTGTTTTCGCTCACATTTACCAACCAATCTACGTTGTCAACCCACAGGCCGACAGGGATCCCGTAGTATTAAAAAACTGCTGCATGAATACCATGTTGCGCCTTGGTTACGCGATTTAGTACCATTTATTTTAGTAAATGGCGAGTTAGCTGCTGCGGTTGGTTTATGGCAGTGTCAGATTACTAACGAAAGTTCTGAAATTGGCCAGTTACATATCAAGCTGTTAAATGATTAGAGATAGGGGGCTAACTCCTTGGCCATAAATTCAGCAATCCAAGGTTGTGCCTGTGGCGTTGGATGTAGCCCATCTTCCATCATCCATTGTGGTTTTTGTATCACCTGTTCAAGGAAAAAGGGCAGCAATGGAATTTGATTTTTTTCACTGAGCGAAATATAAAGTGAACTAAAAGCCGTTGTGTATCGTTTACCATAGTTAGGCGGGATATGAATTTGCATTAGCAGTGGTTGCGCATTTTGTGCTTTAATGAGTTGTATCATTTTTTGCAAATTTTCCTTGACGCGTGCGACGGGAAAACCACGTAATCCATCATTAGCGCCAAGCTCAATGAGTACTGAGTCAGGGGTATGTTGAGCCAATAGAGAAGGTAAACGGGCTAAACCATTACCGGTGGTGTCGCCAGATATACTTGCATTGATTATCTTTGCTGATTTACCAAGGGGTTGTAGTTGTTTATCTAACAATACAGGCCAACTTTCTTCACTGGACATTCTATAACCTGCACTTAAACTGTCTCCAACGATGAGTAAGGTCGTACTATTTACCATCGCTGAAAAGAGAAAAACAATAATACCAAGGGAAACTTTTGCCATGTCATCATCCATTATCAAAGTGAGTTCATTAAGTAAATCGGTCATTTCTAATGCCAGTGAATTATCTATATTAAACGATATCTCCTTTGAAGTCTTCGCTAATGAGAGTGTCGCTATTATTGGTACATCTGGTGCGGGTAAATCAACATTGATGACATTGCTATCTGGATTAGATACACCAACCTGTGGTGATGTTGAATTGCTTGGCGAGAACCTATCACAATTAGATGATGAGCAGCGTGCTAAAATCCGCAGTGAATCACTCGGTTTTGTGTTTCAAAATTTTTTATTGATCCCATCCCTAACGGCTCTTGAAAATGTCACGCTTCCAGCCATCTTACGCGGGCAAGGTGAAGATCGCCAAAGAGCACAGCAGCTTCTTGATTCCGTCGGTTTAACCGGCCGAGCAACCCATTTACCCGCACAGTTATCCGGTGGTGAACAGCAAAGGGTTGCCTTGGCGCGCGCATTTATGACGCAACCAAAAATTCTTTTTGCTGACGAACCTACGGGTAATTTAGACCAAAAAACGGCAGAGCAGATCATCGAGCTATTATTCGCCATGAATCGCAATCATGGCACAACGCTCGTGTTAATTACCCATGATCCCGCTTTGGCGCAGCGCTGCGATCGTATTTTGACAATCCACGCAGGTCAATTGTTGCAGGAGTCAAAGAATGGGTAACGTCATATCGGGTAAAAAAATGGTGCTACGTTGGAGTTTGCGGGAAATCTATCATGGACAGCTTTGGCCTGTCTTTGCCGCCCTCACTTTAATTGTCGCCTGTGTCGTTGCATTATCCGCATTAGCGTTACGTGTTGAAGGCGTTATGACAAACCATAGTCGCGCAATGCTTGCTGCAGATCTTGTATTTCATTCGGATACTCCAGCACCGCCATTATTACTAGAAAGTGCGCATCAGCTCAATTTAAACAGTTCAATACAAACCCGTTTTCAAACCATGGCCTTTAGTGATGAAGAGATGCAGTTGGTGAGTGTACAAGCGGTACAATCGAATTATCCATTGCGTGGCGAGTTAATACTAGCGGATGAGAATCAGGCAGTACACGAACAGGTTCAGCCAGGTGAATTATGGCTTTCAGAGCGGCTTTTTTCACTATTATCTGTCGCTGTAGGAGACCAACTTGACATTGGTGATGCGCAGTTCGTCATCTCTGGTAAGGTTGTTGAACAACCGGAACTTTCCTTTAATCCTTTTCGTGCGTTACCTAATGTTTTCATCCATCAAGATGATCTAACGAGAACCGGTGCGCTGCAAGTAGGTAGTCGTGTTCAATATCGTACTTTCTTTAGTGGAGAGGAGAGTGACTTAGCGCGCTTACAAGAAAATTACACCTTGCAACCATCACAACGTTGGCGCAGTGAAAATGCGCAAGGGCGGAGTGCCGATTTGATTGTTAAAGCGAAGCAGTATTTATCGTTAACGATCGTGATGGTTATTTTAATGGCCGCGGTAACACTTGTTTTAACGTGTTTGCATTATGCCGATAGCCGAACTGAAATGGTCGCCATGTTAAAAAGCATGGGGGCGAGTAAAACGTGGTTATCCGCTTGGTTATTAACGCAAATTGGTGTGATATTTATAAGTAGTTTACTGTTAGGGAGTTTGTTCGGCTTTATATTGGAGATCTTATTACGTCTTCCGTTAACGGATGTATTGCCGGCGGAGTTACCAAGTTATGGTTATTTACCTTTTTTGCTAGCTGCTAGCGTTGCTTTGTTAATCGCACTACCGTCACTGGGTATTCCCCTTTTGCGGTTACTAGATACTCCGGCGATTGCGGTATTGCAGGGAAAAAAAGTCTATCATCGAGTAAAGGGCGTTGGCTTGTTATCTTTCCGATTGCTGCTTTTATACTCTATTATGGAAATAATACGCTTGTATGGATGATTTTTGGGGCATTAATTACTCTGTTTTTGCTACTGGCATTGTGTAGTTATGGTCTTTTATATCTGCTTCATCAACGTCAATGGAATGCAGCGATGACATTGGCCTTAAGTCGAATTAGAAGATCGCCCAAACAGAGCATGATGCAGTTAGCTGCACTATCTGGTTCATTGATGTTAGTAGCGATTATTTGGTTGTTACGCCATGATCTGCTTGGAGATTGGCAACAAACGATGCCTGTTGATGCGCCTAACGTCTTTGCTATTAATATTGCACCAACTGAATATCGCGACTATTTACAACTGTTAGATGATAATAATGTTGCGCGATCTGCTGCCTACCCGATTGTCCGTGGACGGTTAACACAAATTAATGGTGTTGATATTAAACAGGCCGTGAGGCAAGAGCAGCAAAATTTCAATGTATTAAAACGAGAAATTAATTTTACTTGGGCGGAGCAGCTGCCTTCCTATAATGAAGTGGTTGCTGGGCAGTGGAGCGTTAAAAATGGTGTTTCGATTGAGCAAAGTGTTGCGCAGAATTTAGATATTAATCTCGGTGATAAATTAACCTTTACGGTGAATAGTCAAACTATTATGGCAAGTGTTAATGCTATTGAACGGTGCAATGGCAAAGTATGAAACCAAATTTTTATTTTATATTTACACCGGATATTTTACATGATCTACCTGCCACCTGGTTACTTAGTTTTCATATTGGCGAGCAGCAAAATACCTTATTAAATCAGCTTGGACGTGATTATCCCACGGTTAGCCTGCTAAATTTCCGTGTTATAGGGGAAAAAATACAATCATTATTAGCGCAAATTAGTTGGTCATTAACGGTGTTAGCAGCCCTAGGAGTGATCAGTGGTATATTACTTATTTTTACTTTGTTACGGCTAAGTCTGCAGCAACGTAGTCAAGAAGTTCTACTATATCGCACCTTGGGGGCGAGTCGAAAATATATTCGTCAAACTTTGCTAAGTGAATACGGCTTGATGGCGCTTTCAGCTGGCGTGATTGCTGCATTAGGTGCTGAAATAGTCATTTATAGTTTAATGAAATGGGGATTTCAATTAACACCGAGTTTGCATCTCAGTTTATGGTTTGCAGTACCCGCTATTGCCGTTATGATTGTCTTTATTAGTTTAAGCCGTGTAATTAGAAAGTTATTACGAACATGACAGTAGTGAACGCTAAAGGAGTTGCCAAATTATTGACAACTCCTTGCTTGGTTATTAATTGAGCGCTTTTTTGCGGGATAGTTTATTGACATATAAATTTTGATCGGCGATGGCAAATAGCTGATCTGCTGTTTGTCCCATTTGCCAATGACTAAAGCCAACGGCACAGGAAAAATTAATTTCCCGTAATAAATGGTTTTGATTGATCTCTTTAAATAAACGCCGAGTAACGATATTGACCGATTGCTGCTCACCTGGCTGCAAAATAATAACAAACTCATCGCCCCCTAAGCGAAACACCATGTCTGTCGTACGTACGCTCTTGGTTAATACCACTGCAAAATGTTGTAGAACCTGATCTCCCTTAAGGTGTCCAAGGGTATCGTTGATTATCTTGAAATCATTAATATCTAGTACGATGATAGATAAATCCTGTTCACATCGGTTGCTTTGATCGATGGCCCGCAAAATCGCTTCATCATAATAGGCTCTATTGCCGACATTGGTCAGGTGATCCTTAAATATCATCGCGTTAAGTTCTGATATCTTTAATACATAGCGCAGGTTAGGCACTAATAATATATGTAATTCGGTTAATATTTTACTCTCTTTCGTACCCAAAGGTTTACTGCTTTGGTAGGTAATCGCACCTATTCGCTCACCATTTTCCGTGCGCGATAAATTGAAGGTATGGCTATAATTAAATTTCTTTTCTAGTTTGATACTAAAGAAACCATGTGCCGATTGAAAACGAATATTAAAAGGGCGGACAAATCTTGCCACTAAGGTGGCAAAATTGTTCATTAATTCCTTTAATTGAAAAGATTCCTGCAATAACTCGATAGACAACAATTTATCCTCAGGCTTTAGCAAAGTATCATTGCTAAATACGGTGAATATCTTGTCGCTAAGCGGTAGTGTCTGAATTTTATCTTGTGTGGTTGCTTCCATAGAATACCCCGTTATTTGGCAAACCAATGATTTCCTTTATCCTGCTCCTATCTAAGCATGAACTATGCCAAGTAATATTGACAATTCGTTGTGTTTTTATTTTTAAGATGTTGGCTATGCTTAAAGGGATATTGGTTATCTGTTTTTTGGCAAAAAAAAAGGGGGAGCTAAGTGCTTAACGATCTTTTATTACTACTATTTTTTGCCATCATTAGTGTGATTATTTTCAGGCAATTACGTTTATCTAATATTGTTGCTTATCTTTTTACTGGCTTTGTACTTGGCCCGTCTCTACTGAATTACCTAGCCTCTTACCATGAGATAGAGTTGGTGGCTGAATTTGGTATTGTGTTTTTGATGTTTTCGCTGGGGTTGGAGTTTTCTCTAAAAAAACTGATTGATATGCGCCGTTCGGTATTTGGCGTAGGTATATTACAAGTTGTTGTTTCGTTTTTTCTATTTTTCGCATTAAGTCAATTGTTTGCCATGAGCTGGCAGGAATCCTTTGCCGTTGCCTCTGTGTTGACCATGTCTTCAACTGCTATTATCGTCAAACTTTTGTCAGACAAACAGCAATTACATTCACAGGTTGGTAAGTTGTCTATTGCCATTTTGCTGTTTCAGGATCTGGCCGTTGTCCCATTTTTAATTATTATTCCAATCATCGCTGTGCCTAATGTTGAAGGTGGATTAGTCGTACCATTATCCATTGCTGCGATGAAAGGCGGTTTTGCTGTTGCATTATTACTCTCCATTGGACATTGGTTATTGCCGCGATTTTTTTATGAAATGGGGCGGCTACGTTTCGATGAAACCTTTATTCTTTCAACACTATTTATTAGCCTGTTTGCTGCTTGGTTTACCCAAAAACTGGGTTTATCGATGGCGTTAGGAGCTTTTTTAGCTGGGATGATGCTTGCCGAGAGTCATTATCGTCACCAAATCTCTGCGGATATAAGGCCATTTAAAGATATATTAATGGCGATGTTTTTTATCTCTATTGGCACCCTGCTGAATTTTGATGTACTGCGCAATGATTTGAGCACGTTAATTTTAATCGTTTTTTGTGTGATGTTGGCAAAAGTTGTGACCATTACTAGCGCGGCATTAATTATGCGTGAAAAGCTTAAAACAGCCTTGGGAGTTGGTATCGCACTCGCACAAATGGGCGAGTTTGGTTTTATTTTAGTTGCTTTAGCCAATAAGTATCATTTGCTTGATGAACAACTATCTTCATTATTGATAGCAACTGGCGTGTTAAGTATGTCTTTAACGCCTTTATTGGTTAATTATAGCCAAAAAATAGCCGTAGAAGTGCTACACCATTCAGCCAAAGTATTTAATTTTCGCCAGCCTTTGCCTGGCCAATTTGCTAATCACACGATTATTTGTGGTTATGGTCGTGTTGGGCAAATACTGTCGCGTTTTTTAAGGGCAGAATCTCTGCCATTCATTGTTTTAGATAGAGATCCTCTGCGTGTTAAGGAAGCGCGAGAAGGCGGAGAGATGGTTGAGTTTGGTGATGCAAGCCGCCGTGAAATATTACTTATTGCGGGTATTGAAAAGGCAAAGTTGTTAATTATTACCTTTGATGATCTAAGCGCTCGATGGCCTTGTTAGGACAAATTAGACAAATAAACCCAAAGGTAAAGGTATTGGTGCGAACTAAAAATGACCAAGGAATAGATCAATTGCAGGAAGCTGGAGCTACGCAAGTTGTTCCTGAGGTGTTAGAGGGGGGGTTGATGTTGGTTGCCCACGTGCTATTTTTATCAGGTATTCCCCATCGTAAAATCATTGAGCGCTTGGATTGGAAAGGAAAAGTAAATATCAAAATTTACATGGCTTTTACTACGGACAAGATAGTCAATTAGAGAAGAATGCCTGGTTAATTGAGCAAATTCATGCCGTGGTTTTATCACCACAGTCACAAATGATAGGCAGTTACATCGCTGACTTTAGCTTGTCAGGTGTGATCATTAAATCATTACACAGAGCAGATGGTGAAGAAGTTATTCTTTCCCATGATACCCGCTTTGTAACGGGTGACACGGTCATATTACAGGGAGAAAAAGCGACCCTATTAGAAGCTGAAAGAATATTACAACGACAAATCCACGAATCGCCAATTTAATAGCAATCCGCATTATCTTGTTGGTTAAAAATAATAGATAACCGCGTTGCATTTAATCGTAAAAGCTAGCGATTACGATTAAATGCGCCTTGCTCTGTATCATTTTTCCTCAACATGCTATGACCATAATATTATGTGAATTGTTATAACCTACCCCGGGCGTTGATCAATTCGTGCCGACAGTAACATTTTGGCATAGCAGATAACAAACAGAACAAAGGCTGTGCACCAGAAAATAATCGACAACCAATACCCCATTATCGGAGAATTAGGTTGTATGTATGGATAAATGAGGCGTATTAAACCCGATATTGCTGTGCTCGCAAAGGCAATATTCATCCATTTTTCAGAAATTAATGGTCGCCCTGTATGGCCTAAAGAAACGCGACTTATCATTGCTAAAATAACGCCGCCAATACCACCAATAGCTGAAAGGTGTATCATGGTGATTGCGTTAATGGCGGGAATAAATAGTGCCATAGAATAGAGAATAAGTCCGATGGCAAGCAGTAAGTAACTTAAATGTAATGACCAAAGTAAAGGTACAGGCAAAGTTATTTGTGGTCGCCAGCGTATTAGGCGAATGCTGTTGCTGATTCCCGCGAGTAAAGCCAAATAGCCACTAAAGATATTTAGTGGCGTAAAAAAAACAGTGAATGCGAGTAATAGTAAAGGGAGTAGCGCGCAATACTCTAGTACTTTTATGGGTTGTACTTTTTCTGAGTCGGTTCCTTTGCTCGTAAAAAAGGGGATAACGCGTCCACCCATTACCGCGATAATAAATAACACTAAAAAAAGCATGCTCCAAATAGCATCTTGGGCGAGTAGATAATCGTATTTTTGAAAGGCGTAGAGGCTAATGCCATTTAATAGCGTCATGGCAAATAGTAATGGCACAAAAAATAGGTTACGCCACTGCTTTGCATATAATACAGAGCGTGCTAATACAATAGCTGCTAGCGGCATCCAACTTAGTTCTAAAATCATGGTTAGCCAATATAGGTTAGGTGGAAAAGTAAATATTGCAATACGTCCTAATAACCAAAGCGTGACTAAAGCGCCTAATTTATAGCCTTTTAGCCCTGGATGCCCCGTCCAGTTCTGTACTGCCGTTAATAGAAAACCTAAAATAATTGCGCCAGCAAAACCAAAGAGCATTTCATGGGCATGCCACAGTGTCGGGGGCAATTGCGATGGTAGCGTGATGGTAGCAAAGAGCAATAGCCCCCATGTGATTGCACTAAATATGGCGAATAATGTGCCAACTAAAAAAAATGGACGAAAAGCTAGCCGAAACAGAGGCAATAATTGCTGTTCTGTGTGATTGTCGGTAATCTGTAGCATAATTAATTCCTAATATTGGTCAATGTGGATTAGAGGGCAACTTATGTCAGAAAACTTATCAGAAGTACTTTTTAGCGATAAAATTACTGTTCAAGAAACGTCAACCATTATCGCTAATTCCAGCAGTAAAAAAAACCATGCAACGAATAATGTTATTATGGAAGGGGAGTTGCAAGATAACTGGTATCGTTTATTAAAGTTTATGCTTTGGGCTTGGCAAGGGCTGGATATCATAGATTGTTACGAGGTACTTGCACATATTACCTCCGCTACAAATAAACGTAGCGATCCGCATATTCTTGATAGTGTCACTGGTTTTCGATCGGGGAATTGGAACTATGAGTGGACACAAAAGGCCATGCAGTATCAAAAGCAAGCTAATGAGTTCGCTAAATTGGGACAACGGGAATCTGCACGAAAAGCCTATTATACCGCCTCGCAATTTTATAGTGTGGCCAGTTATCCGCATTTAAGAAACGATGAATTAGCAGGACAGTCTCAAGCGTTAGCATTTTCAAATTATCGTGAGTCTTTTAAATTCACCGACCAATATATTATTAAAGAGGTTAAGTTTCCCTTTCAAGGTAAAGATGTCATTTGCTATTTGCATTTGCCCGATACTGAGACCATTCATCCCGTGGTCATTGTTAGTGGTGGACTCGATTCTCTACAATGCGATTTGTTACCACTATTTGAAAAGGATTTGGCACCAGCAAAAATAGCAATGTTGACCGTTGACCTACCGGGTATAGGGTTGTCTACGCATGTTAAACTGAGTCAAGATTCATCCTCCCTACACCAGGAGATAATTCATCAACTGAAAAACGTTCCTTGGGTTGATCATAATCGAATCTCGTTAATGGGCATGCGTTTTGGTGGTAATATCGCCACAAGATTGGCCTTTTTAGAGCCTAAATCGGTCAAATCTGTGGTGGCAGTTGGGGCCGCAGTAGCAAGCTTATTTGATAAATTGGATAACTTTAAAAAATTGCCACCGATGTTGTTAGATTGTCTTGCTTCACGTATGCAATTAAATAATTCCGATGCTGAATTGCTTTATCAACATTGCGTTCCTTTCTCGCTAGTCACGCAAGGTTTATTAGGACGTAAACGTATCAATACACCGTTACTGAGTATTGGTCATAAAAACGATATCGTCTGTAATGAAAATGATTTGCGTATGATTGCGAGAACAAGCCACGAAGGGGAGTCTCATATTATTGATAAACCTCCCATTTTTGAATCATATTTGAACTCTTTACGGTATTCTAGTGAGTGGCTAGCAAGACATCTTGCTGAGTGAATGTTAAATTAAGCATCGATGAATCTCGAATAAGGATAGTTTTTCATGACAGTAAACAGTAGCAGTGGACCTTCACGAGGTAGATTATATAAATTATTTACCGATTTAGGACCCTATTTTCGTCGCCAAAGCTCAACGGATTCGACTTTCTTTTTTGATTGTTTAGAAATTTGTGTTGATGATAATAAAGAGCCTGAAGAGCGAGAGTTTTTAGGTTGGTCGATGTTAGTAACTTTAGATGAAACAGGATTCCGTTATCAACGCTTTGATGGTATTTATAATTTAGCGGGTAATTGGGTTGCATATCCACTCGATGAATCTCAAAAAATACAGATAGATAAGGCATTTGAGTTGTTTTTAACTCGTTTATCTAACATGCTTGAAGTGGAAGCAAGTAGCAAATTAATCGCCTTAGAAGAGGTTAGTTTAACCGAGGCATAATTAATTTTCGATCAAGCTGACGGCTATACGTGCGAAGCGATAATGAATAATGATATACTTGAAAACAGCAACGACATGTCGTTGCTGTTTTTTTATTGCTGGATAACCCCTTACGAAGAGTCTTTTTTGGCAGGGGGATTTTTTACGTCTAATTTAAAATGAAATAAACATGAAAATCAATACAAAGACGATAGTGGTAAAGTTGGGGACCAGTGTGCTGACCAGTGGCACTGCAAAATTGGACCGTGCTCATATGGTTGAGATAGTCCGTCAGTGTGCACATCTGCAGCAGCAAGGGCATCAAATGATAGTTGTTACTTCTGGTGCTATTGCAGCTGGCAAAGAGCATTTAAATATGCCCGGTATCGCACCGACGATCGCCAATAAGCAAATGCTTGCGGCGGTTGGGCAAGGGCAATTAGTACGAGAATGGGAAAATCTATTTAAAATTTATGGTCTGCATGTTGGGCAGATGCTACTGACGCGTGCTGACTTAGATGACCACTCTCGATATTTAAATGCACGAGATACGATTAAAACACTACTCAAACACCGCATTATTCCCTTAGTGAATGAGAATGATGCGGTTGCAACTAGTGAGATTAAAGTCGGTGACAATGATAACCTTTCTGCATTAGTTGCATTACTAGCTGATGCGGATCAACTACTGTTATTGACTGATCAAGCTGGATTATTTGATGCTGATCCGCGTAGTAATCCCGATGCAAAGTTATTGCCAGAAATCGCCATTATTACCGATGAAATACATGCTTTAGCGGGAGGCAGCGTCAGTGGTTTAGGGACAGGCGGCATGACCACTAAGATTGAGTCGGCGACGGTGGCGCATCGTGGTGGTATTGAAGTTATTATTGCATCTGGACATAAAAAAGATGTGATTATTGATGCCGTTAATAATGTACCCGTAGGTACCCGTTTTGTAACACAGAATTGCCGCTTAGAAGCGCGTAAAAATTGGATTCATGCCGGTTCTCGGGCCGCGGGCAGTATTCTTGTTGATGACGGTGCCCAAAAGGCGATTATAGAGTCTGGCAGTAGTTTATTAGCCAAAGGTATTACTAAGGTATCAGGTAGTTTCCAACGAGGGGAGGTCGTTTCTATTCGCGCTCAATCGGGCACTGAAATAGCCCGTGGGATCGTTCGTTATAAATGTATTGATGTCGATAAAATAAAAGGCTTACATTCGGATCAAATTGAAGCCTGTTTAGGGTTTGAACATGGTCGAGTGGTCATTCATCGTGATGATTTAGTCCTGTTATAAATTAATAAAGGAATGCAAATGAATTTACAAAAGATGGGTAAAGCAGCACAACAAGCAAGTTATGAACTTGCTATTACCGACAGTAAGAAAAAGAATGCGGCGTTAGAGGCTATTGCCCAGGCGCTGCAAGCAAATCAAGCAAAAATAGTTGCCGCGAATCAAGAAGATATTCAAGCTGGTGTTGAGGCCGGTTTAAGCGCTGCGCTATTGGATCGTTTACTACTTGATGAAACGCGTTTAGCTGGGATCATTGCCGATTTGCGCAGTGTGATTCAGCTCGATGATCCTGTGGGAGAAGAGTTTGATAGTAAATTACTAGAAAACGGATTAAAACTGAGCAAGCGTCGTGTACCTGTGGGTGTGATTGGTGTTATTTATGAAGCGCGTCCTAATGTAACCATTGATATTGCCGCGCTCTGTTTAAAAACAGGCAATGCTGCGATTTTACGTGGTGGTAAAGAGACAATCCGCTCTAATATGGTGTTAGTTGAAGTGATTCAAATGGCTCTGCAAGCAAGTGGCTTACCTAAAACAGCGGTACAATACATTGAAAATACTGACCGCGCTTTGGTTTCTGAATTACTTAAAATGGACAACTACGTGGATATGATCATTCCTCGCGGTAATTCGGGGTTACAACAATTTTGTAAAGAGAACAGTACCATACCGGTGATTATTGGTGGGATTGGCATTTGTCATCTATTTGTTGAACAAAGTGCCGATTTAGATAAAGCATTACTGCTTGTTGAAAATGCCAAGGTACAGCGTCCAAGTGTGTGTAATGCTTTAGATACACTCTTAGTCGAAGCGTCCATCGCGGATCTATTTTTACCTAAATTAGCTGCACATTTACAACCATTAGGTGTGACGTTAGTTGCCGACCAACAGGCAAAAATTATTTTAGGTGACAATGCACAAGCAGCCCAAGAAGGCGATTTCTCTCGTGAATGGTTGTCGTTACATCTGGGCGTTAAAGTTGTTGCTGATTTGAGTCAAGCATTAGTACATATTCGCGAACATAGTTCACAACATTCTGACGGTATTTTGACGAATGATTTCACACTTGCCAATCAGTTTGTTAATGCCGTTAATTCTTCTGCGGTATATGTTAATGCGAGCACACGTTTTACCGATGGTAGTCAATTTGGTCTAGGTGCTGAAGTGGCTGTTTCGACGCAAAAATTACATGCGCGTGGACCAATGGGGTTAAAAGAGCTGACGACCTATAAGTGGATTGGTATTGGTGATTATTTAATACGTCAATAAAGGCATATTTTTTATCGGGTTTGTTATGTTGGCATGATTAATGCAATAAAATTCATTGGTCTAGTTGTTTTATAGCAAGCTATTCCGCCTCTATTTCGACAAAGCATGCAAATGAGATACCTTTGTTATTGAATAGCTAGATTGTGATGCGATATAAAATATGTATCACAAATTATTTATCTGCAACATTAAGTAAGCTAGTAAATGGTTCATTAATCATTAAAATAGCAAGCATTATTATTAAACATTAAGGCATTATGATGAAAAAACAGGCTGGTTTTACATTAATCGAATTGGTTATTGTAATTATTATTTTAGGTATTTTAGCCGCTACGGCAGTGCCTAAATTTATTAACTTACAAAGTGATGCTCGTGCATCTGCGCTTGACGGCGTGAAGGGCGCTTTAGAAGGGGCTGCAAGTATCGTTTATTCTAAGGCGGCGATAGACGGCCTTGATAAAATAGATAGTACGACGCTTAATTCACCAAACGGTGATATTGCAATTGTCTACGGTTACCCTAGCACCACGTCGGTAGCGCTGAGCACTGCAGCTAATTTAGACTCAACGGATTGGATTATTAATGGCTCAGCTGGCGCCCTAGGTAGCTCAGCAACTATCTATTCAAAAGGCACGGTATCTGGTTCAACCGCAACTTGTCAGGTTACTTATACACTTGCCAACACAAGTGATGCACGACCAACTATCACTGTTGATGCGACGGGTTGTTAATTATTTAATAATATATATTACTCATTACATGATGCACTCCTCTTGAGACTGCATTGGTTTATTTCTAATAAAAAGGTTTACCATGAAAAAGCAAACGGGTTTTACATTAATTGAATTAGTCATTGTCATTATTATTCTTGGCATTTTAGCGGCAACGGCAGTGCCAAAATTTATTAACCTACAAAGCGATGCGCGAGAGGCTGCATTAGGTGGGGTAAAAGGTGCATTGGAAGGGGCGGCAACCATCGTTTACTCAAAGGCGGCAATTGATGGGATTGAAAATGCATCCTCAGGCACTGTTGATGGGATCGCAATCGTTAATGGTTATCCTGCCGCTACTGAAGACGCACTGGGTACCGCTGCTAATTTAGATTCTGCTGATTGGACTATTTCTGTTAGCGGAAGCGCGGCTCTTATTTTCTCAGCAGATGTATCAGGTTCACCTTCAACTTGTTTGGTGAGATACACCCAATCCGCTGGCAGTGGTGCTCGACCAACGATTACCGTTGTTCCTGGTTGTTAATCGTTAAAGTATAAAAGAACATATTTTACTATCGATACAATGCCGTTCACCGAGAGCGGCATTTTTTTATTTGTTACTTTGTTAAAAAGTGACGCTTAGCGATACAATCGTTGCAAAGCCATTTATACTTTCTCCATCTCACCCTGTTTTTTAGGTAGCCTTTAACAATGATATTAGCTAATAAATCAATTACATCTGCAAAGGGATTTACCCTCATTGAATTGGTGATCGTAATTATTGTGTTAGGGTTATTGGCTGCAACCGCAGTACCGCGATTTATTGGTAAATCGAGTTTTGAAGATTACACCGTACAAGATCAGTTAATCGCACGATTACGTTTAGTACAGTTACAAAACATGAATGCAGATCCTAGCCCTAACGCCACGCGTAATGCTTGTTATTGGGTGGTGGTAACTGCGGATTGTTTTTATAATACACACACAGCCAGAGAAAATGGCCTCTGTAAAACACCTCCCTCCGCAAATAGTAATACTTGTAATAGTGATAGTTACGATGATCGCCATATTGTTACTTATTCGAACGGTATGTTAAGTGCTGATAATTACACCTTTGGTCAACATGGGAAACCGATTGCGGGGCCGTCATTTATTCCTCTAAATGGTGATAATCATCGTAGTATATCAATTGAGTCAGAGGGCTATATACATGAATAAGCGTCCCTTCTGTGAGCAAAGAGTTCGAGGCTTTACCTTGGTAGAGTTGGTCATTGGCATGGTGGTTTTGGCGATTGCTATGCTTAGCATGAATACGATGTTAACCTCGCAAAGTAAAGATGCACTCGAGCCACTCTATCGTTTGCGTGCTGCACAACTTGGGCAAAGCATTTTGCAAGATATATTAGCACGCTCCTTTGATCAAAATTCCGATCCTAATGGCGGTTATTTTCGTTGTGGTGAAATATGGCGCAATGGTGATTTGTGGTATGACGCTAATAGTAAAACGTGGGTTGATATTTCACCGCAACAAGCTGTGCCCTGTACTAATCCCGCTGATTATGGGCCAGATAGTGGTGAAGATCCCGATAATCATAGCCACTATAATGATGTCGATGATTTTATTGAGGTGAATTTTGTCAGCGTCGTAAACTATGGTGATGCCTTGGATCAACCCTATGCGACAGAGTACACAAACTACTTGGTGAAAATTGCCGTTACGCCTTATATAAATTCAACGGCAATGAAGTTAATTGAAGTGACTATTCGCACACCAAGCGGAGAAGAGATTTTATTTTCGGCGTTGAAGGGAAATTACTAATGCGAGGTAAAATGAAAGGGGGGGCTATTATCCACCGGGGCTTTACGTTAGTCGAGTTAGTTGTTGTTATTGTGTTGTTATCCCTATTGGGGATAATGACCAGCACTTACATCAGCACCGGTGTGGATATTTACACGGACAATGCCGAACGAGATGAATCTTTAAATAGTGTACGGTTCGTGATGGAGCGTTTACGTAGAGAAGTTGCTAATGCATTGCCAAATAGCGCATTAACTGATGCCAGTGGCCAATGTTTAACTTTTACACCGATTATCACAAGCACTATTTACAATGATAACTTTCCTATTTTTCCCGTAATTGCAAATAGAGGTACGATTGCGCCAATAAATAGCGATATGGTTAATGTGAAAGCGGTTGTTTATCTATTATCTGCGAGTGAATTAAGTAGCAGTAAGGTGCAAACTATCGGGCAATATACGGCCGGAGAGTCTCAGGTGACTTTTCCCAGTGCGATCAGTTTTCCTTTTTCTTCTCCGGCTAAACGGGTCTATTTTATTAATGATAGTGTGAGCTACTGTTTTAGTGGGAATAACATTAATCGTCGTGTTAATAGTGGTGCAGATCAATTAATGGCTGAGAATGTCACTGGTTTTTTTCAAGTAAGCGAGGCGACGTTACAGCGAAACGGTTTAGTATTAGCAACCTTTACCATGGATTTTGATGGTAAAGCAGCATCTGTCCTACAAACACTAGCCATCAATAATGTTCCCTAGTGAGCTTAATATACATATAGATTTAATGAGGTTTTTGTGAAAAAACAAATGGGTAGCGCAATTATTCTGGCAATATTTATTGTCATTATCATCTCTTTACTTGGGGCTAGTTTAGTCTCATTACAGCGTGATAATGCCAAGGGAACGAGTTATGAAATTTATGCAACGCGTGCTTATATGGCGGCATACTCAGCCTCCGAATTGGCTCTGCTTGAGCTATTTCCATTAGGGATGAGTGACTCTGTCGCAACTTGTAATAATGTTAGCGAAAAACCAGTTTTACCCAGTGGCAATGTTGGTTTTCATGGCTGTAGTGTAGATATTGCCTGTACTTTGCCTATTTCAGCAGGTGTGGCTACGCGTTATCAGATAGTGAGCACTGCTGTGTGTCAAACAAACGAAATTAATACACGCCGACAAATTACGGTGGAGGCAACGGGGCTATGATGCGTTTTAGTTATCTACTTTTATTGGTGCTTTGTTTTTATCCCGCGCTCTCTGTTGATGCTTGGAGTTGGAGGCCTACTGCAAAACCTACACCTACACCCACATCATTTTGTGATGCGCCGCCAGATATTAGCACCTATATTCGTATTGATGGCAATTTAACCGTGCCAAGCGGTACAACTTTAGTAAATAATTATTATGTGACCGGAAATTTGACGCTTGCGGAAACGAGTGGCAATCGTATTACTAGGATAGATGGAAACGTTTATGTTTTGGGGGATCTTAAGCTAAATAAAAAATCAGAAATTACTGGCTCTGCCTATGTACACGGGAGTGTTGATAAAGAAAATAATGGTAATACAGTCATTATTGGAGATATTTGTGAAAACATGCCCATTGATCTTCCCGTTGATGAATTAATTGGGCAATGTAACGAAATCTTTTCAGATGCAGCGCAGAGTTTTACCGAAAATAGTAGATTAACCATGTGGAATGATTCTAACATTGTTGATGATAGCACTAGTTTTAAGTTTACAACCCTTCAAGGAGGAGACTCCAATTGTCAAGGAAGTAAATGTTCTGTAAATGGTGGAAAATCTACGCCTTTGTCACCTTTCTATATCCCGACAATTCAAGGGCAGCACATTGAAGCGGTGCAATGGAAGACACCTTCTCATTTGACGCTAGGCGCATCTGTTGATGGTATAACTAATGGTATTTATAAGGGAATTATTTTTGGTGATTTAAAAGTGAATGCGAACAACGTTGAAAATGGAGCAAGTATCACTTTTTTAAAGCAAAATGACGCTATTGATCGCCCATATATGATCAATACTCTTACCTTAGAGGATTCTAAAGCCTCTGTGACTTTTAATTCTGGTGTTTATGCTATTAATAATTTCAATGCGCAAGGAGGGGGGACAATAAATATTGCAGGAGATGGTGAAGTTTATCTTTTTATTCAAAACCCCAGTAATATGCAATTTAAGGTTAATTCGCTTCCCGATAAGCTGCATATTATTTTAAATAAAACCGTCCAATTTAATAGTAATGCTCAAATACCCGCTTCGATTTACGTTAATGGTGACTTACAACTTGATAATAGCGTAAAAATTACCGGTAGAGTCTCTGCAAAAAATTTAACGATGACAGGTAACGCCGAGATTATTAATACAGAAGTTTGTGATAGCCCACCTCCCACTGATTTATATGCCTTCACTTTTGCTGGTACACAAAGCACAGCAATAAGCTGTGAACCTCACCCCGTTAAAATCCAAGTCTTGCTCGGGAATAGCATTGACACCAGTTACGCGAAGCAGGTTACGTTAAAAACCCGTACAGATTTTGGTGATTGGCGCATTGCTGACGCGAATGGCAGTTTAGACAATGGTATTCCCGGCGATGGCGTGGCCAGCTACCTATTTTCGACTGCTGATAATGGTGAAATAACGCTTTTTTTGGATCACAAGCAAACGGGGGATGTCACTATCAGCGTTGCAAATAGTGATGCGACTGCCAGCTTCGATATTAATTTTGGCAGTGCGATCATTAAAAGCGAATTTCATTGTCATAAGCCGCCAATCGCAGATAATTGTATTCCTACTGCTAATCGCCCCTTTTATTTAACGTTAACGGCACTGAAAGTGAATCCGGCAGACTCCAAATGTATCAATTATAACCCTTCTGCCATCTCTTTTTGGTCGGAATATCGTAATCCAACTGCGCCTGTTGGTCTCTCGGTTGAGGTTGCGGAAAATGCCATTTCTAAGGACCCACTCACGCCGACTGCAATTACTATTCCTTTTAGTGGTGGTGTTGCAACTGTCTCTACTAACTACCCCGATGCTGGTGAAATAGCTGTGCATGTTAGTGATGTTGATGATGCCGCTATGCAAAGTGCAGCCGTTACTATTGTTAATCCCTATCAACTAATGATTGATACGGTCACCGAACAGCCACGTAATGTCGACTCGACTCGAGATGTCTCTGATGAAGGATTTATTCGAGCAAGCGTGCCTAATTATGCAGATTTAACGGTAGATACCTTTAATGTCACGGTGAACGCGCTTAAGTACTGTGATGATGAGACAACAAATAAGAACTGCAAAGGTGAAGCCAATTATCAGAATAAAACACCGAGTTTTGCTAATGATATAACTTTAGATCCTTCTTGTTTTCCCGACTTCAGCTTCTGCAGCGCAAGGGACGCTGTACTCTGAAAATGGATTAACGAAGCCAATGCAACTATCAGATAAAGGCAGTGTAACCTATCATGATTTAGCGTTTGATGAAGTGGGGACATTAGGATTAATGGCTAATAGTGATAATTATATTGCTAACGGAAACTCCATTTCCACTGTTGATGTAAAAGAGATCGGGCGCTTTTATCCCGATTATTTGGCTTTTACAGCGGATAGTTATCATAGTGAGCCTGTTTGTAGTGCGAACGATTTTGCCTATATGGGGCAACCTGACGCCTTAGTTGTTAGTTATCAATTGGCGGCATTTGCACAAACACATAGCGGTAACGAAGCTAAAATAACGCGTAATTACGATGCTAATTATACGTATCCAGTGGCGACATCTTTTCAACATTTTGCCTACGATTCTAACGGAACTGAGCTGATTGGCTTTAAAGACAACCCTTATTTTAACCGAATATTTTCGAATAACTCCTATGATCCGAATCTTTGGAATCAGGGGGTATATAATCCGCTATCTAGCAGTATGCAAAAGTTTAGTCTCGGTTTAAAAAGAACAGTCGATAGCACTAATAAGATCGTACCTGATGGCCCATTTAGCAATGGCAACGAAGTAGGCTATCGTATTGAGCTTACAGGCACTGATGGTGAAAAATTACAAACTGGCTTATCTCAATTTTGCGCTGATGACAGATGTGAAATCGGCAAGTTAAATGATTTAATGTACGGGCGTTTACAAGCGGGAAATGGTTACGGCAGTGAATTTCAAGCGATTCGCACTAATGTACGAACGACCTATTTTAATGGCGTAGATTTTGCGCCTATGTACCGGGATCAATGTACGACAATAGGCAACGATGATATTAGTAGTGTTCCGATAAAAGACACAAATAATGAAATAATAGTCGGTAGTGGCAAAACGCAACTAAATGTCATCAATACAAGCTTAATTAATGGGCTTAGCTATTTTGATTTTTCAGCGCCTAATTCGCCAGGGAAATTAGATTATTTTATTGATTTAAAAGACATTGCTCCATGGCTATTGGATAGCAGCAATGCTGTTTTCTGTCCTGCAACTGGCGAACAAAATTGTGTGGCGGGACAGGTACAGTTTGGCCTATACCGAGGTAATGAGCGCATTATTTACCGTTTACAAACCTTTAATTAAAAAGCTGCTTAGCACATCGTATTTTGCTAAATTAAAAACATTTACTAGGTTACAATTTGCTATTGCTAACATTTTTACATAAAAAGTAAATTTGTAGTCAAATTTTAATTTTTTCATACTACGCTTTAGTGTGAACTCAATAAAAAGGAATTTGTCATGAGCAATAGGTCATCGAGTATTATGTCAATTAACCGCCGAGATTTTCTTAAAAAAACATCAGGGTTGGCGCTAGCAGGCGTGAGTGCCGCGCTAATCAATGATAAATTGCAGGCTGCACCTATAGATGATTACAGCGGCTACGCTCATGATAAACATGACGATAAGAAATTTTGGCATAAAGTTAGTCAAGAGTTTATCCTCGATAAAAATACGGTCTACCTAAATACGGGGACAACAGGATCAATGCCGAAAAATGTCCTTAGAGAGTATCATCGTAATAACAATATCGTCGCTAGTAATCCATGGGATATGCAAAATAAATTTTCAACTTGGCCCTATGTAACCAATATGGTTACTGCTATAGCCCCTGGATTTGGTGCGGATGCAAATGAAATAGTACTTTCTCGAAATACCACCGATGGCATGTGCACCATACTTAATGGTTTGCATTTTGAAGCGGGGGATGTCATTTTAACAACGCACCATGAGCATGTTGCAGCCGTTTCTCCCTTTGATGTGATAAGTAAACGTTTTGCTGTCGAAGTCGTTTATCTTGAAATTCCGGTGTATACCGATAAACCGATCAGTGCACAACAGTTTGTCGATGTGTTCAAAAAGCGGTAGAGGAATATGGACAGCGTGTACGTTTAATTTCATTTTCACATGTTACCTATAAAACAGGTACCACCTTACCCGCTAAACGTATTTGTAAAGAAGTTGCTATCCCCAATAATATTCCAACGTTGATTGATGGTGCGCATACTATTGGCATGTTGAATCTTGATTTTCATGATATTGATTGTGATTTTTATAGTGGCTCAGGTCATAAGTGGCAATGTGGAGCAGGGGCTACGGGTATTTTATATGTACGGGATAATGCCAGCCGTTTAGATGAATATTGGTCTGATTGACAAAACCCACTCTGGTTTATCAACTCTTCTTTATCTCATGCTTCTTACCTTGGTACACAATTACAATTGCAATATATTGGTAACGATAATTATCCAGCTAAACAAGCATTAACCGATGCATGTTTAATGTGGGATCAAATAGGCCGAGATAAAATAGAGAAACGGGTATTATCTTTAAGTCATTTGTGTAAAGTGCAGTTACACCGAGCCTTCCCATTAGCCCATTTATATGCACCGACCTCGGAAGACTTATCCAGTGCCATGAGCACTATTAATCCCTTTGCGGATCAGCATGATGAACAATTGTTAATATTATTTAGAGATCGTTTACGAGATGAGTATGGGTATGTGATCCGCACGACAAGTTTTAAAGTTAGAATAGATGATCCCTTAGATACGCATGCACTTCGTATTTCAACACATCTATTCAACAATGAAAAGGAGATTGCTGGGCTGGTTGATGCAATGCAAAATGTTTATCAAGCGATCATTTGAATTTACAAAAAAGTGTAACTTTTTTTGGTAAGTTATTAAAAACAAATGTATTTTACTCTATTTTTTGCCATTTTTATGTCACGTTGTTTGTCTTTACTGTACTTCTATGAGCTGAGTAAAAGGAAAGATAATGTTAAATAAAAGGGTGTATCTAACTGTATTGAAAATAATGGGTTACTGTTGTCTGTTGCTTATTAGCCAACCTACCCTTGCCTATGATCTTAAGGAGGTAAAAGAGGCGGGGGTACTTAGGCATATTGGCATACCCTATGCGAATTTTGTGATTCAATATACGCAGGGAGAGATCACTGTCCATGAGGGGTTGGATGTCGAACTCATGCAGGGGTTTGCAGAATGTTTAGGCGTTAAATATCAATTTGTTAGTGCATCATGGAATGATGTTTTCGGCAAATTAAACGGCCAAAATGCCAGCTATATAGATAAAAAAATAGTACTCGGTAAGCGGGTGGCTATACAAGGTGATGTAATTTCTAGTGGGGTCACGATCCTGCCATGGCGAACTCAACTCGTTGATTTTTCTGATGTCTATTTTCCCTCTGAAGTTTGGCTAGTTGCCCGAGCAGACTCTGATTTAAAACCCATTAAACCGTCGGGTTCAATAAGTGTTGATATCGAAAAAGTAAAATTACTGCTTACTGGGCGGCAAGTATTAGCATTGAAACAATCTTGTCTTGATGCGGATCTTTATAATTTAGAGGAAACTGGGGCGAATATTGTATTGCCTGTAAAAGAACGAAAATTAAATGAAATGGTACCTGCTATTTTGAATAATGATGCAGAGAGTACGCTACTTGATCTGCCTGATTCGCTTATCGCATTGCAAAAATGGCCGGGGGAAATAAAAGTCATTGGCCCGATATCAGAACAGCAGAGCATGGCGGTGGCCTTTCGTAAGGGATCTCCAGAATTGAGAAAAGCGTTTAATCGCTATTTTAAAATGATTCAATTCGATGGTAGCTATAATCAATTAGTAGAAAAATATTATCCGAATGTCTTTTATTTCTATAATGATTTTTTTGTAACAACAGAAAAAGATAAGTAAATGATGAAAAAAGCCAAATGGTTTAATAATAAATTCGTAATTCTCTTTGGAGCTTGTTTGCTGACCGCTTACCTTGCATTAATTTTAACGGTAACTAATTTAGGTCAAAGTAAACTTAAGCAGTCAAAGATTAATGAGTTACACCTCAAAGTGAGCCACTATGTAAAAACGCTCGATTTTATTTTTGCAATTAGTAAAAATAATATTGATGATTTAGGGGATGATAAAACGGTTAGTACCTTTTTTGCCAATCGAAGTTCTGGAATGTCGATGGAATATGGACTGGGATCGAGCTTAATAAATGTGCAAAGATTGCTCACCTTGTTCGTTTTAAATAGCCAAATTGACGATTATAAAATATTTCAACGTGTTGTTTTAGCTGATTTTTCTAAACAGGTTATTGTTGATAGCGATCCTGATGAAAATTTTGATAGTAATCCGATTCCATTTGCCCAAATGCAGCATCAAGAAGCGAAAATTTTACTTGTAGAGGCACCTTCAGGTTTAAAAATTCAATTTTTAAGGACGATATTTCAGCAAAAAAAAGCGGTTGGGTTACTTATTGCAGACCTCAACATGAAAATAATCGTAGAGCAACTTAGTATCCAAGAGCATGCAGAGAGCCATAGCCGTTTACAACTCTCCTCATCAAGTGGCATGTCCCTATTAATCTGGGATTCCATTCTATCTGACAATAAAGGTGATGCAGAAGTTGCTGAGGAGTTAGCACAAAGCATTTATATTGAACGACCAATTACAGGAATAAAACTGGTTTTAAAGACGTGGTTTGAACCCGTCTATGACCGAGAACTATTTACTTCATCGCAATTTGTTGTCGCTATATCACTACTTGCCATTCCGGTTCTTTTTGGTCTCTTTTATTTAATAAAAATAGATAAAAGTAACACCATATTAAAAACTCAAATCGATGTCTCATCTAAAGAGAGATATAAATTACGCAAACAGAATTTTTTATTAGAAAGCGAAATTAAAAAACGCAAAAGTTCAGAGCAAGAGCTGGCTTATCAAGCAACTCACGATGGCTTAACTGGGTTGGTAAATAGAAATTTTAGTATTACTTTTTTAACACAAGCAATCCAACAATCACAGCGACATCAGACTGAAATCTTAGTGATGTTTATCGACTTAGATAACTTTAAACAAATTAATGACACATTAGGGCATATAACTGGGGACGAGATACTTAAAATTACTAGCGCTCGCTTGCTTAATGCAGTACGTAAAACAGATGTTGTTGCTCGATTAGGGGGAGACGAGTTTTTACTTATTATTCCTTCTCTGCTTCATAGTGATGGTGCGACACTCCTCGCCACACAAATTCTTAATATTTTTACTGAACCCTTTAAAGTCAATGACCATGAATTCTTTACTACAACGAGTATCGGTATGGCCATTTATCCTAGGGACGGAAAAGATCCTCAAACATTGCTTAAAAATGCCGATATGGCGGTCTACAGAGTGAAAGATTCTGGTCGAAATGGTTTTAGTTTTTACGATGCAAGTTTGAATAATTCCTTACAGCGGAGCTTATTATTAGATAGCCGGTTACGGTTAGCAATTAACCAGAATGTTATTGAGATGTACTATCAACCTATTATTGATCTGAAGAGTCGAAAAATTATTGCAGCCGAGGCATTAATGCGTTGGAATGATCCTCAGTTAGGATTTGTCTCTCCCGATGAATTTATCGCGCTGGCTGAAAGAAATGGGTTGATTCATCAGTTGGGGGACTTAGCACTCACTCAAGCTTGTTATCACGCGGGGTCATGGCAATCTATTCGGGCAATAGATATTGCCGTTAACTTTTCCAGTGTACAATTTCGCTATTGCCATGAATTGTTAACAAAAATTGAAGCGGCATTAAAAGAGAGTCAGCTGCCCGCCAATAAGCTAACCATTGAGTTAACTGAAAGTTTGTTAGTGAATCACAATAAGGAACTAAGTGAATTGCTCGGTAAGCTTGATCAACGTGGTATCGCACTTTCAATTGACGATTTTGGTACAGGTTATTCTGCATTGAGTTATTTACAACGCTTTCCATTTTCTAAATTAAAAATTGATAAGGCTTTTGTTAATAACTTACAAAGTAATCCCGCAGATAAATCCCTAGTTAAAGCAATAATTGCAATGGCTAAAGCGCTCAATTTACAGGTGATAGCGGAAGGGGTAGAAGATAATTATCAAGCGAATCTGTTAACGGAGATGCAATGTGATTATGGACAAGGTTATCTATTTAGCAAAGCCGTTCCTGCAGATGAGTTTAAACAATTATTAATGAACGACTGCCAATAAATTGATTAATTATAAGGCGTTATCACCACTTTTATAAATTTTTTTCGCAAATTAAGCGACAAAAATGTTAGGGTAATTAGGGGCTGAGAACCTTTCTTATTCGAATTTGTTCAATTTGAAAGTATACCGAGCAACATAGACTAGGATGCTTTTAGATGAACCCATTAAGGTATGCATCTTTTTGCACTTTTTACTGCGTTATCGCCTGGTTATGTACAATCGTGACAGTAAAGGCTTTAACTTGCATTGAGTATGTGCAAATAGTTGATAAAACGAATATTAAAGTTCTGCGGTCCCTCGTTATACTAAATGCACCAACAGGGCGAAAGTGCTCTAAATGAGGATGAATGAGTTTAAATAAGGATAAATATAGTATAGATAATACCGATTATACTGTCGGTCAGGATAATATTCAAAAATGGGGATTTGATATCCACAATACCGTTTTTGGTATTAGTGCGGGTTTAATTATTATTTTTTTAATTGCAATTTTAGTAATTGATCCTCAAACATCCAAGGCCTTTTTAGATGGGACAAAATGGCAGATTATAGGCGCATTTGACAGTTTGTTTATGTGGTCTGCTAATATTTTTGTACTCTTCTGCCTGGCATTAATATTCTCCCCCTATGGTAAAATTCGTTTGGGTGGTGACGATGCCAAAACGGATCATTCAAGACTTTCTTGGATAGCAATGCTTTTTGCTGCAGGAATGGGGATTGGGTTGATGTTTTGGGGGGTAGCTGAACCTTTAGCCTATTTTACAGGCTGGTATGAAACGCCACTTAATGTCGCTGCAAATACACCAGAAGCAGCCAAATTAGCATTAGGTGCAACGATGTTCCACTGGGGGTTACATCCATGGGCTATTTATGGTGTGGTCGCGCTATCATTATCTTTCTTTGCATATAATAAAGGATTACCGCTTTCGATTCGGTCAGTATTTTATCCTTTATTGGGAGATCGTACTTGGGGCTGGGCTGGACACATCATTGATATTTTAGCGGTATTGGCAACACTATTTGGTCTTGCTACCTCTTTAGGTTTAGGGGCGCAACAAGCCGCTGGTGGTTTTCAACATGTATTTGGTATTGATGCAGATCTTTCCTTACAAGTAACCATTATTGCAGTCGTTACCTGCATTGCCATTATATCGGTCGTACGTGGTATTGATGGTGGTGTGAAAGTAATCAGTAATATCAATATGTTGCTTGCTTTTGTCTTGCTTGTTTTTGTGGCTTTAGTGACCTTTGCTATTTCTATGGGAACCATTCCAACAACGGTGATGGGGTATATCGAGAATATTATTCCGTTAAGTAATCCCGTCGGTCGCGAAGATGAAGCTTGGATGCATGGTTGGACTGTATTTTATTGGGCATGGTGGATTTCATGGTCACCATTCGTAGGTATGTTTATTGCTCGTATCTCTCGTGGAAGAACTGTTCGTGAATTTCTTACTGCGGTATTAATTATTCCAACTGTTGTCACTGTTTTATGGATGTCCATTTTTGGTGGTGTGGCGATTGATCAAGTTATCAATCAAGTTGGAACATTAGGAAGTGCAGGCTTAACGGAAGTTCCATTGGCGATGTTCCAGATGTTCGATGCACTGCCATTGGGCAATATTTTATCAATCTTAGCGATTGTATTAGTATTGGTTTTCTTTATTACCTCTTCTGATTCGGGATCATTGGTTATCGACAGTATTACAGCTGGTGGAAAACTCGATGCACCTGTGCCACAACGTGTTTTTTGGGCTACAACCGAAGGCGCTATTGCGGCCGTTTTACTTTGGGTTGGTGGTACAGAAGCAATTCAGGCTTTGCAAGCGGGGGCTATTTCGACGGCGCTACCCTTTACTATTGTTCTATTAGCGATGTGTGTTAGTTTGCTAATGGGAATGCGTACGGAAAAGCATAATCGTAGCTAATCATCACTTTGATGTTATTAAAAAACCGATGCGTAGTTCATCGGTTTTTTTATTTATAACCACAGTTTTTTGATCGCAGTATCGGTGCTGTAATGATACTTTATTTGCGCCTGAAATAGCTCTGCAGTAGCAATTGCATCGGTTAGTGCATTGTGAGGAGAGTAGGATGGTAAGTTGTAGCGGATACGACTATTGGCAAGCCGAATTGAACCTGGTTGCTTTCTCTTAATCCAATTAATAATCCCCCTTGACGCTGCACGCTGTATGTTATCTTCAATTTGCATGGTATCAATCACAGGAAAGCTGATCCCTTCATTAATCAAACTGCGCAAAGCTTGATCGAGAAAATTACGTTCAATATGGCGATAATGTACCACCACCACTTTACCCGCTAACTCATTTAAAAGTTGTTCTAAAATGCGTAGTAAATCAGGTGCACCCTGTAAATCAGAGTGGGTGATACCATGGATAATCACGGAGTTTTCTTGTAACTTATCCTCTGGATTGATATACCATTTTTGGGCTTTACGGCAATAAATACGTTGTAAATCAAAAGGGACAAGCCCAATGCTAATGATGCTATTTTGTTGGGCATCCAAGCCAGTTGTTTCAAAATCTAATGCCACAAATTCAATATCACTTAATGGTGTTTCATCGTGGTAGGTAGCGACATTATAGAAATGTTGTAAACGAGGATCGATACTGTTTCGTGCCTGTAGTTGTAGATAAGCAGACCAGTTTAAAATTTCATGGTTATGAAAATTTTTCATCTCTTCAGCCTTAAAATTTATTGCCACTAAAACGGTATTTCAAGAAATTTTGCGCATTACTTAACACTAAAAAAGCATCTTTAAGGTTGCGTCTTTCAAAGTCAGACATATTTTCTGGTTCGATATTATTGTCTGGTTCGATATTGGATTCGACATCGAGTGCTTGATGGCGCAAACGAACCAACGAAAGAAGTTCCATTGCATGCTTGAGATCTTCAGCCTTTGATTTAGGAAGAATACCGGCTTTCGATAATATCCTCTAAGCGGTCAAATGAGTTTTGTGATGAGGAACCAATTGACAATGCATGAACACGTACAAGGTCAGCAAGTGGAGCGGTACCACGACGTTTCAAGTTAATTGAGTTATTATGGCGGCCATCTTTTTCCATCACAAAATCTTTAAAGAAACCCAGAGGAGGAGTCCGATTTCGTGCATTGTGTGCTAGGCAAGCTAAAAAGCGGTTATTTTTTTTAGCACGGCGCAGAATAAAGGCATTTAATTGCTCGGCCCATTTGACGCGGCCATAGACGCCTGCAAGATCAAAAAAAATGGAGCAATTAAGCAACGCTTGCGGGTTCGGATTATCTATCCAGTCGGCAAAACAATTTTCCCATTCTGAGTGAGTTTTACGAAATTCTGGATTACTTGCCATAATATTACCAGTGCAGTAGCTGTAGCCACAGGAGGCGAGCCCATCACAGACGAAATTGGCTAACTTTTCAAAGTAATCATTATGCAATTCTGCTTGATAAGCATTATCTAGGATAATCGCATTATCTTGATCCGTGACAATTAACTGCTCATCCCTAGCCATTGAACCTAAGGCTAAGAAGCAGTAGGGGATAGGTGGTGGGCCGAATTTTTCTTCTGCCAACTCTAGTAAACGTTGTTTAAAACTACGCCCAATTTCTGACATCGCCCGGCCTATCATATGTGAATTTGCATCTTCATTAACCATGCGTACAAAACAGCCCTTCAATTGCCCTGATAGTAAGGCTAAATCTTCACTATTTTTTTGTTGAAATATGCTGCTAACAAATAACAAACTATTTTGTGATTCGTAACGGATAATATCCGCAACTTCAATGAGACCAATCGGTTTTTTATTTTTAAGAATAGGTAGGTGGTGAACGTTGTAACGCAACATTAACAGCATCGCTTCGAAGATATAAGCATTATGGTCTAAAGAAATTAGCTCAGTAGACATTACCTGTGAGATAGGATTATTTACATCTAGCCCCACAGCGATGACTTTTGCACAAAGGTCATGCTCGGTAATAATGCCGACAAAACTGCTGCTTTGATCATCTTTGATATCCGGATCGTTAATTAAGAGGGCGGAAACATTCTCTTCAGCCATGATTTGGGCAACAGCCTGAATAGCGCTGCTGCAGGGCAAAATAAGCGGTGCTTGGGTGACCAAGGTTTTAACTTTTGAAGTGGTTAGTGCATTGGCATCATCACTTTTACTTTCAACAGCTTGTTTTAAACGGGTGCTGTCCTCTATTTCAACAAAATCTGCAAAATCTTCATAGCGTTCGCATAATTCATTAAAGATAGTGCCTGGAATGCAATATAAAAGCGTATCTTTGACCGCTTTTGCCGGAAAGCGAACTTTATTATTAGTCAGTAAGCCCATTTGTCCGAACAGTTTACCTTGGTCAAGACGATTATAAAGATCCCCATTACGGCGATAAATTTCCACAACACCACTGCGAATCATATACAGTTCCTGAATTTTATCAGTAAAAGTAAGAATGGTGCTATCTGCACGATAATAGGATATTTCGACACTTTGCGATATTTCGCGTAACGCCTCTTCTGGAAGTTGGTCAAAGGGGGCGTGTCGACCAATAAAATCTTGAATTTCTAGTAGTTCGATTTCCATTATTTACTCTATATTTAGTTGTCTTTATTTCAAAATGTTTGTAAAAGGAGCGTTTTTATTTTGTAGAACAAATACTCGCCGTATGTGAAGGCATTTTTTCAACATAATAAAAAATGGTTTTAACTTTGCTTCTTCAATTTTTATTGATTTTCTAACGCATTCTGTTGCATTTGCTGCTCATGTTGCGCTTTGATTTTTTTTCTAAAGCGACTCGGGGAGCAACCGAAATATTTTGCAAAACGATGGGTGAAATTATAAGGATCTTTATAGCCTAAACGATGTGCAATCATAGTGACGGTCCAATCATTATAATTAAGTAAGTTGGCGGCTTTATCCATACGCAATTGAATAAGTTTTGCACGAGGAGAAAGGCCAAAGAGAGACTTACAGATACGATTAAACTGTTCTTCACTAATGTAGCAATTCTGTGCCATCGCTTTTACCGTCCAAGTTAAATGAAGTTGACTTTCTACATCATTAAATAATGCCTGCACGCGCGCAACTGAACGAGATGATTTTGTTTCAAAACCGGTTAACAAACGGCACACTTCACTTACTAATAATCGCCTAAAACTGGGGCGTCCGCCAATTTCATAATGAATTAAATTCATTAAAGACCAAATTTGTTCACAATGATTAAATGGTAAAATTTTCTGGCCTATCGTTTCGACAAACTGCCATTTTGCGGTTGGGTTAGGTAGAAACCATACCATTTTCCATTCATTATCTACTGGATTTATTTCAAAGCGGAAAGGGGTATGGGCAGGCAGTATTACCATTGTATAGGGTTCAATAAGTGAGATGCTATTGTTGGTGGTTAATATGCCGCCTCCTTTGAGTGTAAATAAGATGGTATGTACATTAACACCATCTCTCTCCACTTGATAACCATCTTTTAAATCAGCCATACCTGCCATGAAAATATCATCTTGCGCTAATTCAGGAATGTCTGAATGGGTTAAAAATCGCTCCTTGCATGCCTCAGATAAAAAGACATAATCAACCCATATCGATTTCGGTGTCATTTTACTTATGACGGATTTACACAGCTTTTCTCTATTTTTGCACATGTTCATTTGTTCACTACCATTTTATAGTTTGTGTTATATAAAAGGATGCTGATGACTAATAAAAATTACGCTAATCACTGTTACAAATCAATGTAAATAGTGTTTTTCGTTCTCTTTTTTAGACGTTAGAGGTAGGACGTAATGGTTTTTGTTTTGGTGATTAAATTATTACTAATGATGATCAATATAATCATGAATTAATCCCTTTTGTGGGAATCGCACCTAAAATTGATGCAGCTTAGCGAGAATGCGGCGGCATAAAAAGTACCATCACAAAAACTGAGTTAATTAATATAATTGCGAATACTGAGGTGTTACATGGCATTTAAAGATGATTTTATATGGGGAGCAGCTGCTGCAAGTTACCAGATCGAAGGCAGCACGCAATTTATTGATGGTTGTGCGGAATCTGTTTGGGATATGTGCTGCCGTAAAGAAGGCTTTGTAAAAGGTGGTAATACAGGATTTATTGCATGCGATCATTACAATCGTTTTAAAGATGATGTAGCGATTATGAGTGAAATGTCACTGCAGGCTTATCGATTGAGCATCATGTGGCCAAGAGTCATACCGCAAGGTGTGGGAAAGGTCAATGCACAAGGCTTAGATTATTATGACCGTTTAATTGATGAATTGTTAAGTAAAGGAATCGACCCTTGGGTGACGCTTTTCCATTGGGATTATCCCCTTGCTCTATTTCACAAGGGAGGGTGGCTAAATGATGACTCAAGCGATTGGTTTGCAGACTACACACGCATCATTGTTGAAAAATTATCCGATCGGGTTAGCCATTGGTTTACCTTAAATGAACAAGCGTGTTTTATTGGTCATGGGCATCAAACAGGCATCCATGCACCGGGGCTACAACTCGCGACTAAAGAGGTTAACAAGGCATGGCATAATGCCCTGCTTGCACATGGCAAAGCAGTAAAAATAATAAGGGAAACAGCTAAATTGCCAGCTAAAATAGGAGCTGCACCATGCTTTAGAACGGCAGTGCCATTTAGCCACTCGCCAGAGGATATTGAAGCGGCGCGTCAGCATACTTTTAGTATGTTGGATGATTCAATGTTTAATGCGACCTGGTGGATGGACCCTGCATTTAAAGGTGAATATCCAATGGATGGTTTAACATTATTCGCAGATGATTCTCCCGTTATCAAAGAGGGGGATATGGATATTATTTGCCAGCCATTAGATTTTGTCGGTTTTAACGTCTATTCTTCTACTTTGGTAAAAGCGGGCGAGGATGGTAATCCGGAAGTCGTAGCGTATCCTAATGACCATCCAATGACTTATTTCAAGTGGCCAGTTAGTCCTGAATCACTGCGTTGGGGAACGCAATTTTTGTATGAACGTTATAATAAACCGATTATAGTGACTGAAAATGGGCTAAGCCTCAATGACTGGGTCAGTTTAGATGGTAAAGTACATGATCCAAAGCGGGTTGATTTTTTACACCGTTATCTTTTAGGTGCAAAACAAGCGATTGAAAATGGCACTGATATTATTGGTTATTTCCAATGGTCTATTCTTGATAACTTTGAATGGGCTGAGGGATATGAGCAACGCTTTGGCCTGGTTCATGTCGATTACGCATCACAGAAACGCACCATCAAAGACTCTGGATATTGGTACAAGAGCGTGATTGAATCAAAGGGTGAAAAATTAGGTAACGCTTCGCCACTACAAAATTGGGTCGAGCCTGAGAATTTTAATAAAAATATCAAATAATTTCGCACAATAGTTAATTGTGGTTGCTGTTATCGGGAAACGTAGAGTTTCAGTATAAAAGATGGCACCACAATTTATCCATCTCGATATTTACCAAACATTAAGTAAGCACTTTCTTTTTTGTATTTCTCTTATTTATTTTCAGCTAAGAATCATATAAAAAAGGGAGATATTATGAAAAATTACCGAACGGTTAAATATAACCAACTTTCTTGTGTTGCCCATGCTTTGATATCCAAGCTAGCGTCTAAAAAAATTTTGAGGGACAGTGGTAGGCGTTGTTTTTACTGCGTCGAAATGAATAAGTTAGTCGCTGTTGCTACTTATGACCTAAATAATAACTTTGTTAAATTTTTAATAATTCCATGGAATTTTAGTTACTTATAAGTATCCCACCCGTTACTGAGATTAACAGCTATTAAGGGAAGTGTGATCGAAGTAGCGCTTTATCATTTATCAGGTTGATCCGCTGCATTTGCTAGCATATTATCATTAAAAGAAAGCGCTTTCTCGAGGGTGTGTTTTTATATAGAGAGAATAGTATTTGCTTATACATCAAATAGTGGTCGCTTTCTTACAGTTTTCATAAACTAAAAAGGATTAATTAATGCGTAGTAGTAAAAAAATTTTAGCATCGATCATTTGTGGTCTATTGGTCTCTTCAAATGCCGTTATGGCTGAAGATATTAAACAGGGGGGAACATTAGTTGTTCCTATTATTAATACTGGCTTTGTTGACAATTTCAACCCTTACACAACCGGTGGGTTATATGACGGTGTGTTATTTGAACCATTAATGATGTTTAACAACATGACCGGCAAAGTTGAATATCGTTTAGCAAAATCAGCTGAATATTCAACGGATCTTAAAACTATCACTGTCAAATTGCGTGATGGTTTGAAATGGTCAGATGGCAAGCCATTAACCGCGAAAGATGTGGCATTTAGTTATAATATTACTAAAAGTGCACCTGCATTTGATCAAAAAGCTATCTGGTCAACGGGTAACTTAGAGAGCGTTACTGCTACGGATGGAACTACGATTGTATTTAAATTAAATACAGCCGATTCAACATTTATTTGGGGCTTGCCTAAGTACCATATACTACCTGAGCATATTTGGAGTAAAGTCGCAGCTAAAGATTTAGCAACCTTTACTAATCCAAATCCTGTTGGTAGTGGTCCAATGACTGATATCAAGTATGTTAAAGCACAACAACTTGAAATTTGCCGTAATGCCAATTATTACTTAGAAAACCGTCCTTATATTGATTGTATTACTTTCCGTTCATACAATGATAACTCTCAAATTCAGCCTGCTTTAATGAAAGGTGAAATTGATTGGGGATCAAACTTTATTGCTGATATTGATAATACTTTTATCGCCGCAGATCCTAAAAATAACCATTATTGGTACCCTGCCAATGATGCTATTCATCTTTATGTTAATACCAAAGAGAAACCATTTGATAACCTTGATGTACGTAAAGCGTTATCAATGGCACTTAACCGTGATGAAATTGTTGATATTGCCGCTTATGGTTATCCAACAGCTAACTTTAATGCTGGTGGTATTGGTGAGTTATATGCACCATTCATTAATAAATCTATCTCAGAAAAATATAAGTATCTGACTACCTATAACCCTGAAAAAGCGAAGCAGTTGCTTGACCAAGCCGGCTATAAAGATCTTGATGGTGACGGATTCAGAGATATGGCTGATGGCAAACGCATCGAGTTTGATATCAATGTGGTAAATGGCTGGACTGATTGGATTCAAGTAGTACAGATGGTTACTGAATACTATGAAGAAATCGGTATTAAAGCGAACGTGAAAACGGTCGATTGGGCTGTTTATGATTCAGGCTTAAAAGATAGCAAATATAAAATGTCTATCAACTGGTCGATGGTAGGTACGAATCCGATTGAAGCTTATCAAACTTATTTCTTAACATCTCAAATAGGAAAAAGCTGGCATGCAGGTCATGGTGTGCATTCTCCTAAAATTGATGAGTTGATTAATAGTTTTGGTCTTACTAATGATCCGAAAAAACAGCAAGTTATATTGGATGAATTACAGGAGTTTACTGCTGAAAATCTACCTTTTATCCCGCTGTTTTCAAATGCTACCTGGTTCCAATACAGCACGGCTAAATTTGTCGGTTGGCCAAGTGAGAAAGACCCTTACGTTCAACCTGTTTTTTACAGCGGTGGTAACCGTAACTTGATTATTAACAATCTTCACCTCAAGTAACTTAGATGTAACAAAAGAGCCACTTTGTGGCTCTTTAATTATTGGAACAAATTATGAGTTTTATATTACGCCGACTTAGTTTTTATTTCACAGCCTTCCTGTTAGCAATTTCTTTTAACTTTATGCTACCAAGAATGATGCCTGGTGATCCTATTGACGCAATGTTTGCAGCTGCGCAAGGTAAAATGGATCCAGCTCAAATGGAAGCCGTTAGAGAAATGTATGGTTTTATGGATGGTTCTCTTTTTGATCAGTACATCTCATACATGCAAAGTGTGTTCACTCTGGACCTTGGGCCTTCAGTATTGATGTTTCCTGTTGATGTAACCAAAGTTGTCGGCATGTCGCTGCCTTGGACCATGTTTTTAGCATTAGGCTCATTAATTGTCGCTTTAATTCTTGGTGTCACAATAGGCACTTATGCGTCATATCGTCGTGAAGGATTTTTCGGACAATTTGTGCCACCATTTTTAGCTTTCATTAGTAACTTCCCATATATCGTAACGGCGTTATTACTGTTTTACTTTTTTGGATTACAACTTGAGCTGTTGCCCCTCGCCTATACCTACGATCCAGCTATCGATCCTGGCTTTACTTGGGAATTTATTAGCAGTGTTGCCAAACATGCCGTATTACCAATGGGATCCATGATCGTCGTGGGGATTGCCACCTGGGTATTTAATATGCGTAACGCGATGATCAATGTACTTGGCGAAGATTATGTCACCATGGCCGAGGCAAAAGGATTAAGCAGTTTTCGTGTGATGTATCGCTATGCAGGTCGTAATGCAATATTACCCGTTGCAACAGCTATCGCGATGGCGATTGGATTTTCCTTCGCAGGCTCAATTATGACTGAGGTAGTGTTCAACTACCAAGGCCTTGGAAATATTTTGTTAAAAGGCATCATGGCTCGAGATTACCCGCTTATTCAGGCCATCCTGTTGATTCTTGTTTCTGCTGTTCTAACAGCCAATTTCATAGCGGATCTGCTTTATGTATGGCTTGATCCACGAATTTCTAAATAAGGTATAGAAGAGATGAACAATTCAAATACATCTGATGCGAATGTATCCATCCCAAATCATCAAAGCGTGTTTAAACAGAAGTGTCGTGTAGCATGGAAGAAAGCTAAAGATTTTTTTCATGGCAATCCTCCCGCAATTATTGGTGTGTCATTAATTACGGTGATTTTACTCGGGGCATTATTTGCACCGGTATTATCTACCCATAATCCAGAGAAACGTGTAGCTCGATCCCATGAAGCACCAAATGCCGAGCATGTACTAGGTTCAACACGAAATGGGCGAGATGTCTTTAGTCAGGTGCTGCATGGTGCAAGAAAATCGCTAACGGTGGCATTTTTTGCCGGAATTATTGCGATGACTATTGCCATTGGCGTTGGAGTTACATCTGGTTATATGGGAGGAAAAATTGATGAGTGGATGAACTTTATTACCAATGTATTTCTGGTTTTTCCGCAGCTTCCTCTCTTGATAGTATTAGCAGCCTTCTTAGGGCAAGTTGGATCGACCGTGATCACTGTGTTGCTTGGTGTTACTTCCTGGCCATGGGGTGCGCGAGTCATTCGCTCGCAGACAATGGCAATTAGAAATAAAGAATTTATTATCTCAGCTGAGGTAATGGGGGAGTCTAAAATACGCATTATTTTGGTAGAAATTTTACCTAATCTTATTTCTATTGTGTTCGGTGGTTTCCTTGGAACAGTTATTTATGCAATGGGTGCAGAAGCTGGACTAGGTATTCTTGGGCTAGGTGATGCAACAGAGGTTAGTTGGGGGTCAATGTTATATTGGGCTCAGGTATCATCTTCTTTATATACTGGAGCATGGTGGGAAATGCTTGTACCCGCAATGGCATTAGCATTAACAGGTGGTGCATTAGCACTAATCAATATGTCGATTGATCAGGTTAGTAACCCTAAACTTAAAACTGGCCCACATCTTAAGTTGTGGAAAAAAATGAAAAATGAAACAGAGAAACGTCGAGGTCTAGTATGAAAAAACCACTCTTAGAAATAAAAAACCTATGTGTCGATTATGTTTCTCCAAATGGTGTGGCAAGAGCGGTTAACAATGTTAGTTTAACAATTGCTCCCGGTGAAACCGTTGGCATAGCAGGGGAGTCTGGTTGCGGTAAAAGTACGATGGCATTTGCGATAACACGTCTGCATAAGTCACCTGCACTAATTTCTGAAGGTGAAATTATTTACGATGGTCGTGATATTCTAAAAATGTCTGATAAGGAATTACGCGATTTTCGTTGGAATGATGTTTCAATTGTATTTCAAAGTGCGATGAACTCTTTAAATCCGGTAATTACGATTGGTGAGCAGTTAACGGATGTAATTTTAGCGCATAAACCGGTCACCTACAAAGAAGCGGTAGCAAAGTCAAAAGAGTTACTAGGCATTGTTGGTATTCATGGCGACCGTATGAAGAGTTTTCCTCATCAACTGAGTGGTGGTATGAGACAACGTGTCGTTATTGCCGTCGCGTTAGCGCTTGAACCTAAGCTCATTATCATGGATGAGCCGACAACGGCACTTGATGTGGTAGTGGAACGTGAAATCTTAAATGAGTTATATGATTTAAAAGAAAGATTCGGATTCTCAATTTTGTTCATCAGTCATGATTTGAGTTTAATGGGGGAAATTGCTGATCGCATTGGTGTGATGTATGCGGGGAACTTAATTGAGATCGGTGATGCCAAAACCGTATTTAGCAAGCCATCGCATCCTTACACAAAAGGGTTGATTGCATCTTTCCCGACGATTCATGGACCTAAAGAGCGTCTTTATGGTATTCCTGGTGATCCCGTTAATTTGTTACGTTTACCAACAGGCTGTAATTTCCAGGATCGTTGCACAGAATGTATGGAAATCTGTAAAAAAGATGATCCAATACTGACTGAGCTACATGACAACTACAAAGCCGCATGTCATAAATTATAAGGAATCAATGATGGATACAACAAATAAAGCTGAAGTTGTACTTTCGGTTAAAAATTTGATTAAAGATTTTCCAATTGGTCAATCTAGCAGTAAAAAAAATTATATGCGCGCAGTGAATGATGTCTCATTTGATTTACGTAAAGGCGAAGCCTTAGCGATAGTGGGTGAATCAGGCTCAGGCAAAAGTACCGGTGCTCGTGTGTTATCGCGTATTTATGAGAAAACAGCGGGTGATATTTTCTTTAAAGGGCAACCTTTAAAGGAGTATGTAGATCAACATGGTACTTTGGAGTATGCCCGTCAAGTGCAGATGATTTTCCAAGACCCATTTGGTTCACTTAATCCGGTGCATTCTATTTTTCATCATATTGCACGCCCGTTGCTTATCCACAAGCGCGGCGATAAAAAAACAGTTGAGAAATTGGTTTATGAACTGTTGGAATTAGTTGGCTTATATCCGGCCGTTGAAACCGCTGAAAAATATCCACATGAATTAAGTGGTGGCCAAAGACAACGTGTTGCTATTGCCAGAGCATTGGCCGTTGATCCAGAAGTAATTTTAGCCGATGAACCTATCTCGATGCTTGATGTTTCTGTACGTCTGGGCATTTTGAATTTGATGGCGGACCTAAAAGATAAGCATGGTATCTCTTTTATGTACATTACCCATGATATTGCTACAGCGAGATATTTTGCTGAAAAAACAGCGGTTATGTATGTTGGGCATATGGTTGAATGGGGCAGCAGTGATAAGGTGACACAAACACCACAGCACCCCTACACGCAATTACTGCTTTCCGCAGTGCCCGAGGCGGGGAAAAGCGGACGCCGTGAGTTGGGCGCTAAAAAAGGTGAAATACCAATGTGGAAGCCCGATACTAAAGGCTGCCCATTTTCAGCACGCTGCCCACGAGCATTAGACCGTTGTAATGATAGTTTCCCTGCAGTAACGCAAATAGCAGACGATCATTTTATCCGCTGTCATAACATTTAATATTTTTTAATATTCTTTTTTAATTAGCGCTTTTTAGGAAGCGCTTACTTTTGGTTGGGATTGCCATGACAAACAATAATTTAAATAATTCATCAGTAGAGATAACAGGACAGTTTGTTTCAATTGATGACGATAAATACTATCGAATTACCAATGCAGATCAGATGAAACCTTTTTTTATCAGCGTTGTATCAGCTAGTGACCACTGGTTATTTATTTCATCCACAGGTTGCTTATCTGCAGGTAGAATTCGCCCAGAAAATGCTTTATTTCCATATAAATCGGTCGATTATATTCACGAAAGTGCAGAAAACACGGGTAGTAAAAGCATTGTAAGAGTTCAAACCGAAAATGGTTGTAAGCAATGGGAACCGTTTAATCTTCAACATAATAGTTTGTATCAGGTTCAACGAAACCTCTATAAAAATGTGGCTGGTGATAAGATTATTTTTGAAGAAATAAACGAGGAGCTAGGGCTAACGTTCAAATATCAATGGGCGACCAGTGAACAATATGGTTTTGTACGCACCTCAACTGTGATTAACCATTCACAGCAAGCTGTTGAATTTGAAATTGTCGATGGTATTCAAAATATTTTACCACCTAATGCTCCGCTTTCACTTATGCAGAGCAGTAGTGCGTTATTAGATGCTTATAAATGGAATGAGTTATTACCTGAGTCAACGTTAGCAACATACAGCTTATATGCCAAATTAAGTGACCGTGCAGAGCCAGCAGAATCGTTACGTGCGACAACGGTATTTAGTGTTGTTGATGAGTGCCAGTCAATTCTATTATCAAGTGAGCAGCTTGGTGCATTTCGTCGTGGTGAAAAAATCGTTAATGAAACACTGCGCCGTGGTTTAAGAGGTGCTTACTTTATCCATAAATGTTGTCAGCTTGCTGCTGGGCAGGAAAATAGCTGGCAGATCATCGCTGATATCGACAAAACACACAGTGATATTGCCGCTTTACAGAGTGCTTTACAGGCAGGGGATGCTGTTACGTCGAATATTGATAAATCGATTGATGCTAATCATCGTGAACTTTTAATGCTAATGGCAGGTAGCGATGCTTACCAAAAAACGGCAGAGGAATCGACTACCGTACATCACTATGCCAATGTGTTATTTAACAATATGCGTGGCGGTGTTGTTGTTGACCAATATTGGGTAGAAAAAGAAGATTTTAAAAAGACATTATTCCGTTCAAACCAAGTTGTTGCTGAAAAACATCGCGCATTTTTCGAGACACTTCCGGAGCGCATTGATTATCAGAAATTAATTGCATTAGTGACGGAACAAAATGATACGCAACTAGTTCGCCTTTGCTATGAATATCTGCCGTTGACATTTGGCCGCCGTCATGGTGATCCTAGCCGTCCTTGGAATCATTTTGAAATTAAGCTAAAAGATGAAAATGGTGATCGCCTACTCTCTTATCAGGGCAACTGGCGTGATATTTTCCAAAACTGGGAAGCATTAGGTCTAAGTTATCCGAATTTTATCAAATCATTTATTTCTAAGTTTGTTAATGCTTCAACGATAGACGGCTATAACCCTTACCGTATTACTAAAGCAGGCATCGATTGGGAGCTGTTAGAATCGGATGATCCATGGAGTAATATCGGTTATTGGGGTGATCATCAGATTATTTATCTATTGAAATTTTTAGAATTATCTAACAAATATCAACCTGAAGAGTTAAAAAATCTATTAAATGTTGCAATATTTAGTTATGCAAATGTTCCCTATGAAATTGAAGGCGTTGATAAACTATTTGCCGATCCTAAAAATACCGTTATCTTTAACCATGATAAACAAGTTGTTATTGAAAAACGTGTTAGCCAATTTGGAAGTGATGGCAGGCTCTTATTAAACGCTGATAATAGTGTTTATATGGTTAATTTAACTGAAAAACTACTTGTACCGTTACTGGCTAAATTGGGTAATTTGGTGGTTGAAGGTGGTATTTGGTTAAATACACAAAGACCTGAGTGGAATGATGCAAACAATGCGATTGTTGGTACGGGTCTTTCAATGGTGACGCTGTACTACATGCGCCGTTATGTTGCATTTTTGCAATCGTTACTAGAAGATAATTCAGGCAGTGTTGAACTTTCTTCAGAGTTGGCTGAATGGGTTCGTGCAACAGCACAAATTTTGCAAGAAGCGAATGCGATTATCAATCAAGGTACGGTAAGCAGTGAAGCACGTAGTAAAGTGTTGCGTCAACTGTCGGGGGCTGCGGCCGATTATCGTGCAAATGTTTATGCAAAAGGTTTCTCAGGAAAGGTCAACGTTACAAGTGAATCTTTACTCGCTATGCTTGAAGTGTCTCTACAGGTGCTAGATGAAAGTATTACCGCTAATCTGCGTAAAGATGGACTATATAATGCCTATAACATTATTGATTATACGCAAAATAACGTAAATGTAGATCTATTATATCCGATGCTTGAAGGTCAAGTAGCTGTATTGTCAGCGGGTGTCTTATCGCCACAGCAAGTGGTTGCTTTGCTAGATAATTTGTATGCGAGTGACATGTTCCGTGAAGATCAGAACACCTTCATGCTCTATCCTGACCGTGATTTAGCTCATTTCACCGAAAAAAATTGTATCAATGCAGCACTGGTCAACGCTAATCCTCTTCTTAAAGAGATGCTAGCTAAGGGAGACCGCCGTATTATTGATAAAGATACTAAAGGGGCTTACCATTTCAATGCAAATTTTGAAAATGCAGGGGTTCTTTCCGCAGCATTGAAAGTAGTTGCATCTGATTATCAAGATGCAGATAGCGCTGTTATCGCGAATGTTTTGACTATTTACGAAAAAGTATTTAATCATCAATCGTTTACAGGCCGTTCTGGGACGATGTTTGGCTATGAAGGTTTAGGTTCAATCTATTGGCACATGGTTTCTAAGTTACTACTTGCCGTTCAGGAAAATTATTTCGCTGCTTGGAAAATAGATGCTAAATCTGAAGCAACGCAAAAACTGGCTGAATATTACTATAAAGTACGTGCTGGTATTGGCTTTAATAAAACACCCGCTGTCTATGGTGCTTTTCCAACTGATCCTTACTCACATACACCTAAGCAAGCAGGGGCACAGCAACCTGGCATGACAGGGCAAGTTAAAGAGGAAATATTAACACGCTTCGGCGAATTAGGCTTGCTTGTTGAGGATGGTAAAATTTATTTCCAACCTACGTTGCTTAAGCAAACCGAATTCCTTTCTGCTAACGATGAATTTGAGTTCATTAATATCAAAAATAAAGTACAAATATTGGGGCTGACGGAAAAACAATTAGCATTCACATACTGCCAAGTACCTTTTGTCTATGAAATTGTAGAGGAAGGGGCTGCTAGAGTGGTCGTGACGAATGAAAGTGGTGCTGATCTGCAACTAAATACATTAGCACTGAGTACATTGATAAGTCGTCAAATATTTTCTCGTCAAGGTGGCATTGAGCTGGTACATGTTTATATTCCTGCAAGTATGCTATTGCCATCTCATTAGGAGTCAGCGTGAACAGTCACCTATTAGAGGTGTCTGAATTTAATGCGACGGGATATGCTCCCGTCGTTGATTTTCAGACATGGCGAGTTGCAATGCTCAATTATATCAATGAATTAGAGGCAGATAAAATTGATAATTTTCAGTGCCATAATGAAACTGATGAAGTGTTTGTATTGTTATCTGGTAAGTGTATTTTATTTTGTGCAGAGCTAGATGAAAAAAATAACATTGCTGGGATCGCGAGTTGGAATATGGAAATTAACAAGGTCTATAACATTAAGCGTGGTATTTACCATACTCATACACTAAGTGCTGATGCTAAAGTCTTAATTGTCGAGAATCAGGATACCGATGATGCTAATTCTCCAAAGATAATGATTGACGATACTGTCCGTCATCAGTTGCTAGCAATAACGACTGAACTTTGGTCATAGCTTGTTGAGGAAAAATGAGGGAGAGCAAAGTATATCATTAGCAATTTTATGCTTCACATATCACCACGCTTGCTCTTACTGACTTTGCATCTTGAAGCAGCATGTATATAAGGCAGTTTTACTGCCTTTTTTGCACACAATTTTCCCAAAGTAGATATAGAATGGTGCTTAATATTGTTGGCACAGTTTGCTAAACTATTGGATTAGCTTTAACCAATAAGATAGAGCTGATGCGGGTTGGTCTGAAAAGTTAAACAGGAGGGAAGCCAGTCTGGCTGGCTATATAAACAGGAGTTATATCATTACCTCTTTATTGATAATTACTTAGAATGCAAAAGAGATTATGATTAAAAAGTTAGTTTAATTATTTTATAATTTTTACTGAATTTCTACATATAAGTTCGGGTTCCAACTTGTTCTGTAACGCATTGTTTGATTTACTGATCAGCGAAAGTACACTAGTGGCTGCCTCTCTACCCATTTCTATAACAGGAAAGTGAACCGTGGTGAGTCTCGGCCGTATATGTTGGCTGTAAGTATCATTATCGTAACCAACAATCGAGATATCTTTACCCACCTTTAGCTCTCTTTCACTACATATATCATAGGCTGCCAGTGCTATATTATCGTTTTGACAGAAAATAGCTGTAATATCATTACGTCTATCTAATAAACGTCTGACCTTTTCATGATTCCCATCATGGTCAAAACGTCCTTCGACAATTAAGCTCGCGTCGTATTGAACGCCATACTCAGTCAGAGCATTACGATAGCCCTGTAACCTATCACGGCTATCAATTTTACTAAGCTGACCGGTAATACATGCAATGATTTTGTGTCCTGATTCAAGTAGGTGCTTAGTCGCCAGATAACCGCCAAGTTCATTATCGATACAGATACATTGGCTGGCTAATTCAGGTATATAACGGTTTAAAATGACGGTGGCAGGCGTGTCATTTGCTATTTTTATCAATTCATCATCAGACAACATATCTGAATGAATAATCAAACCATCTACTTGCTTAGACTGAAGAAATCGAATCGAATCTTTCTCTTTTTCCTTGGATTCTTGCCCACTCGTTACAATTAAATGCATATTTTTTTTTCGAAGTGTATCTTCTGCATTATGCATCAAAGGCCCATAAAAGGGACCTTCAAGAGAGCCTACTAACATTCCAATGCTGTTTGAGCGGCTAGATGCGAGTGCCTGTGCGAAGGCATTGGGCTTGTAACCTAATTGTTCTATTGCTTCAAAGACCTTCTTTTTGTTGAAGTCCTTGACCGTTGGATGGCCATTTAATACTCTTGAAACCGTTGCTTGCGAAACCTGGGCAAGCTCTGAGACTTCTTTGATGGTGATCAACTTACTCTCCTTATCTATGTTGTGTGACACCTAAGTGGATGATTTTGAACTTAGCTTGGATACAGCGCAAGCGCTTTCGTTGAATTATGGTAAAGAAAACACATTTATGGTGTTGACTGCACATATATTTTTTTATTAAGGTGATCGTTTAACAGGTAAGTTTAAGCTTTAAGAAATGCGCTACCTTTATTGTTGTTGTAAATATTAGTTCACTGCGTAATTAATAGAGTGAGATCATAATCACATGAAAGCGCTTACATTGGTGATGTGGCTCACTTTTTATCTGCTTTTTTTTCTTTATACTTGCATCTGAAGTTAGCTAATGGATTTTAACTGCTCTATTGACTGTTACCTTATCATATTTGGCTTTTTTTTTAACAATCAAAGAAAGCGCTTTCAGTGCGCTTTGTTGTTATCTTGATCAATACACGGAAATACAAATACATTATGGAGTTACAATGAAACTATCAAAATTAACACTCGCATGTCTTCTTGCTACATCAACATTGTCCGTTACGACTACATCTAATGCTGCTACAACAGATGGTATAGAATTTCACGGTTACTTTCGTTCAGGTGTTTTAGTTAGTTCAAAGGATGATTATAAACGCGCTAAATTCCCCGCATCGAAAGAGCAGTTAGGGCGTTTAGGTATTGAGTCTGATAATGATATGAACTTTGAATTAGTAAAAAAATGGGCCTTTGATGATGGTAAATCTATCCGTATTCATGTTGCGGTTGCTGGTACAGGGGATGATAAAGCACTGGGTTCTTCGGTAGATGCTGATTCAACGTCTAATAGTATGGGTTTTGGACAAACCTATGTTGAATTTGGTGGTTTGACTGAAACGGGAACATTTTGGGCGGGTAAACGCGATTACGGTAAAGACAATTATATCTTTATGACGGATTTCTTCTACACACAAATGTCAGGCTTAGGTATTGGTCTGGCTGATTATGAAATTGGTGATGTTAAATATGATTTTGCATACATGACCAGTGATTGTAATAATCCAGATGGTCGTTGGGGTAATAATACCAATAATTTAATGCACTCTATTCACGTCGGTGCAAATTTTGGCAGTTTCGAGTTACATGGCCAGTTAAAGGGCATGCCAGATAACTGGGATGAGGCTGGGAATGAATACGCAGAAAAGGGCTTTGATGTAACAGGTATTGTTCATCTAGATAGTTTCGTGGGTTTACCTGGTAATGGCTTCTCTAAAGTTATTTTGCAAGCCGGTCGTGGTTTAGGCTCTCATCAATTACTTGGTGGTACGCTTAATGTTTATAACGGTTGGGTTGCTGGTGGTCCAGGTCCAGATAGAATGACTTATATTGACGAAAAGGATCAGTCAGCGCGCTTTTTACTTTGGGGTGGTTACTTCCTAGAGAACGGCATTAACTTGTTCCCTGCATTACAAGCTCAGTACAATGATAATGATGATAGCAGCTATAATTACTGGACTTCGGCAATGATCCGTCCAACTTTCCCTGTTTTTGATAACTTCTTTATCGCAACTGAATTTGGTGTGTCTCATGCCTATGCAGAAGACTCAAACGGTAATGAAACTTATAAGGGCAATAACGCGAAAGCAACCCTTGCCCCAACGTGGATTATAGGAACAGGTCAAGGCCCTGCACCTGAAATTAGACTGCTAGGTACATATTTAGACCATGCAGGAACTAATAATGGTGATAGTGACTTTATACTTGGTTTACAAGCTGACATGTGGTGGTAAACGATAAGTAGTTTTGTCACTTTAAAGGGCCATACGCGATTGTAATGGCCCTTTTTATTTTATTAATATTGCAGCATTTGTAGCGCTACGCTTTCGGCAATAGATTGCCCAGTTGCTTTGAAATCATTAGATAAATTGACTAGCCTACAAAAATAATATCAAGGATGCGACTGTAAACTTACATTTATCTGGGCAGTAGTTATTGCTGCTATCGATGAAAACAGCTCGATTTTTTAATTTTCTAGGTGCTGTGAAATGGCTGATTTTGAAAAATAAAATAATAGTGCCCCGTAATATATCCTACCAATTATTCCCTAAATGTACTGCTAGTTAATAAATAAAAAGAGTAAGCGTTTACTTGTGAGAGAGGTTGTTTTCAGAATGGAATTTAAAAATATGCTAAAAATAAATAGACAAACTTCCGTAAT
>NZ_JBEWXI010000008.1:0-5940 GCF_040566515.1 Psychromonas sp. MME2
GCATCCACAGACACGGGGCGTAACGCAAAGTTAGAACGCCAGAGAATAAGAAACGCATTCATCGCTTCGTAAGAAATGTAAAATAAGACGTTGACATTGTTGAAAGGCGCGTAATATACGCACCTCGCCGCAAGGCAGCTCTTTAACAATTTAATCAAACAATCTGTGTGGGCACTTATTGTTGATGTGATTTCAAATAATCAAAAAGTAACGCTTCTGCTTGCAGAAAGTTACACCTAACTTGTTTAGGTAACATCAATAGAAGTGACACACGAATTAATTCATTTACATTGAAAGATTTATCTTTCAATCATGAACAGGCCAAATATTTATATTTGGTGGTTAATTCAGAATAAAAAAAACGTAAGTTCTTTAGTTTTAGTCAGTGAATATTGAGTCGTATCGAAAGATACAAATTAAACTTTAAATTGAAGAGTTTGATCATGGCTCAGATTGAACGCTGGCCAGGCTAACACATGCAAGTCGAACGGTACAAATAGTAGAATAGCTTGCTATTTTGCTGACGAGTGGCGGACGGGTGAGTAATGCTTGGCAATTTACCTTGTTGTGGGGGACAACAGTTGGAAACTACTGCGAATACCGCATAATGTCTTTTGACCAAAGGTGGCCTCTATTTATAAGCTATCGCGACAAGATGAGCCCAAGTGGGATTAGCTAGTTGGTAGGGTAAAGGCCTACCAAGGCGACGATCCCTAGCTGGTCTTAAGAGGATGACCAGCCAGCACTGGAACTGAGACACGGTCCAGACTCCTACGGGAGGCAGCAGTGGGGAATATTGCACAATGGGGGAAACCCTGATGCAGCCATGCCGCGTGTGTGAAGAAGGCTTTCGGGTTAAAAGCACTTTCAGCGAGGAGGAAAGGGTGCAGGTTAATACCCTGTATCTGTGACGTTACTCGCAGAAGAGAACGGCTAACTCCGTGCCAGCAGCCGCGGTAATACGGAGGGTGCGAGCGTTAATCGGAATTACTGGGCGTAAAGCGCGCGTAAGGTGGTTAATTAAGTCAGATGTGAAAGCCCAGGGCTCAACCTTGGAACTGCATTTGAAACTGGTTAACTAGAGTTTTGTAGAGGGTGGTAGAATTTCAGGTGTAGCGGTGAAATGCGTAGAGATCTGAAGGAATACCAGTGGCGAAGGCGGCCACCTGGACAGAGACTGACACTGAGGCGCGAAGGCGTGGGGAGCAAACGGGATTAGATACCCCGGTAGTCCACGCAGTAAACGATGTCTATTAGAAGTTTGTGGCTATATGCCGTGGGTTTCAAAGCTAACGCATTAAATAGACCGCCTGGGGAGTACGGCCGCAAGGTTAAAACTCAAATGAATTGACGGGGGCCCGCACAAGCGGTGGAGCATGTGGTTTAATTCGATGCAACGCGAAGAACCTTACCATCCCTTGACATCCAGAGAATCACCAAGAGATTGATGAGTGCCTTCGGGAGCTCTGAGACAGGTGCTGCATGGCTGTCGTCAGCTCGTGTTGTGAAATGTTGGGTTAAGTCCCGCAACGAGCGCAACCCCTATCCTTATTTGCCAGCGGGTCAAGCCGGGAACTCTAGGGAGACTGCCGGTGATAAACCGGAGGAAGGTGGGGACGACGTCAAGTCATCATGGCCCTTACGGGATGGGCTACACACGTGCTACAATGGCAAATACAAAGGGTTGCTAACCTGCGAGGGTATGCGAATCTCATAAAGTTTGTCGTAGTCCGGATCGGAGTCTGCAACTCGACTCCGTGAAGTTGGAATCGCTAGTAATCGTGGATCAGAATGCCACGGTGAATACGTTCCCGGGCCTTGTACACACCGCCCGTCACACCATGGGAGTGGGCTGCACCAGAAGTCATTAGCTTAACCTTCGGGATGGCGATGACCACGGTGTGGTTCATGACTGGGGTGAAGTCGTAACAAGGTAGCCCTAGGGGAACCTGGGGCTGGATCACCTCCTTACGTAAAGAAATTCACAATAATGAGTGTTCACACAGATTGTTTGATTAGAATGATAAAGACGTATGACAGGCCGTTATTGGAAGTGCAGAAGTCTAGTTGGCCTAGGACGCCGCCCTTTCACGGTGAGGTAACAGGGGTTCAAATCTGCCCTTGGGGACCCACCAACTTGTAAGTTTATGAAAAAAAGATAGACAAATCATTTTTAACCATGGGAGAGCGCCTGCCTTGCACGCAGGAGGTCAGCGGTTCGATCCCGCTTAGCTCCACCACTTACATTAGTAAGTGTACCAAGTGAACTTTATAGAAGAGGCTTAAGATAAGTTAGATAATTTATCTTAAGCTTTTTTTTACGAAAAAGTTTGCTCTTTAACAATTAGGAAAGCTGATAAAGTTCTGTTTGAACGTATCGATATAGATATCAATATGTTTAAACGAAACGAAATTGTTCTCAATGATTAATTTATTAATCATTGTAATCAAGCAAAAATAAAAAGTTCATTTTTCACGTAGTGAAATGTGAACAGTACGTATCTACTCAATCATATGATTGATAGGTGCACGAAAAACGAATGTTGTTTTTTGTATTGTAAAATATGAGAAATCGCAAGCGTCTTGGAAACGACATACAAAACAAAAATCAGTATTAAGTAGTGATGCCAAATGGTGTTGCCCACTCAGACATTGACAAAAAGACGTCAATCTCTGTTCGGGAACAATACCTAAAACGCGTCACTGCGTGACACTTTTTAGGTGTTGTATGGTTAAGTGAATAAGCGTGCACGGTGGATGCCTAGGCAATTAGAGGCGATGAAGGACGTGGTAATCTGCGATAAGTCCAGGGGAGTTGATAACAAGCGTTATATCCTGGAATTTCCGAATGGGGCAACCCGGCACTTAGTGTCATCGTTAAGTGAATACATAGCTTAACGAAGCGAACGAGGGGAACTGAAACATCTAAGTACCCTTAGGAAAAGAAATCAACCGAGATTCCGAAAGTAGCGGCGAGCGAAATTGGAACAGCCCTTAAGCTGTTTAGAAGTTAGTAGAATGGTCTGGAAAGTCCGACGATACAGGGTGATAGTCCCGTATATGACAACTTCTTTACAGTGAAAACGAGTAAGACGGGACACGAGAAATCCTGTTTGAATATGGGGGGACCATCCTCCAAGGCTAAATACTCCTAATTGACCGATAGTGAACCAGTACCGTGAGGGAAAGGCGAAAAGAACCCCTGTGAGGGGAGTGAAATAGAACCTGAAACCGTGTACGTACAAGCAGTAGGAGCCGACTTAGTTCGGTGACTGCGTACCTTTTGTATAATGGGTCAACGACTTAATTTCAGTAGCAAGGTTAACCGTATAGGGGAGCCGTAGGGAAACCGAGTCTTAACTGGGCGAATAGTTGCTGGGATTAGACCCGAAACTTGGTGATCTAGCCATGAGCAGGTTGAAGGTTGAGTAACATCAACTGGAGGACCGAACCCACTAATGTTGAAAAATTAGGGGATGACTTGTGGCTGGGGGTGAAAGGCCAATCAAACCAAGAGATAGCTGGTTCTCCTCGAAAGCTATTTAGGTAGCGCCTCGTGTATCACTGTTGGGGGTAGAGCACTGTTTGGGCTAGGGGGTCATCCCGACTTACCAACCCCATGCAAACTCCGAATACCAACAAGTGCAATCACGGGAGACACACGGCGGGTGCTAACGTCCGTCGTGGAAAGGGAAACAACCCAGACCGCCAGCTAAGGTCCCAAAGTATATGTTAAGTGGGAAACGATGTGGGAAGGCTTAGACAGCTAGGAAGTTGGCTTAGAAGCAGCCATCTTTTAAAGAAAGCGTAATAGCTCACTAGTCGAGTCGGCCTGCGCGGAAGATTTAACGGGGCTAAACATATCACCGAAGCTGCGGATGCTTATTTATAGGCATGGTAGAGGAGCGTTCTGTAAGCCGTCGAAGGGAAAGCTGTAAGGCATCCTGGAGGTATCAGAAGTGCGAATGTTGACATGAGTAACGATAAGGGGGGTGAAAAACCTCCCCGCCGGAAGACCAAGGGTTCCTGTCCAACGTTAATCGGGGCAGGGTGAGTCGACCCCTAAGGCGAGGCCGAAAGGCGTAGTCGATGGGAAACGGGTTAATATTCCCGTACCCTTATATTTTGCGATGGGAGGACGGAGAAGGCTAGGTGGGCCTGGCGATGGTTGTCCAGGTTCAAGTATGTAGGTGGAAGACTTAGGTAAATCCGGGTTTTCTTAACACTGAGATACGATGTCGAGTCACTAAGGTGATGAAGTCATTGATGCCATGCTTCCAGGAAAAGTCTCTAAGCTTCAGAAATATAAGGATCGTACCCCAAACCGACACAGGTGGTCAGGTAGAGAATACCAAGGCGCTTGAGAGAACTCGGGTGAAGGAACTAGGCAAAATGGTACCGTAACTTCGGGAGAAGGTACGCCGCTGACGGTGAAGTCCCTTGCGGATGGAGCTATTGGCGGCCGAAGATACCAGATGGCTGCAACTGTTTATTAAAAACACAGCACTGTGCTAAATCGCAAGATGACGTATACGGTGTGACGCCTGCCCGGTGCCGGAAGGTTAATTGATGGGGTTAGACTTAGGTCGAAGCTCTTGATCGAAGCCCCGGTAAACGGCGGCCGTAACTATAACGGTCCTAAGGTAGCGAAATTCCTTGTCGGGTAAGTTCCGACCTGCACGAATGGCGTAATGATGGCCATGCTGTCTCCACCCGAGACTCAGTGAAGTTGAAATCGCTGTGAAGATGCAGTGTACCCGCGGCTAGACGGAAAGACCCCGTGAACCTTTACTACAGCTTAGCAGTGAACTTAGAGCCTACATGTGTAGGATAGGTGGGAGGCTATGAAGCGTTGTCGCCAGATGACGTGGAGCCAACCTTGAAATACCACCCTTGTAGGTTTTGAGTTCTAACCATGGCCCCTGAATCGGGGTTTGGGACATTGTTTGGTGGGTAGTTTGACTGGGGCGGTCTCCTCCCAAAGAGTAACGGAGGAGTACGAAGGTTGGCTAATCACGGTCGGACATCGTGAGGTTAGTACAATGGTATAAGCCAGCTTAACTGCGAGACAGACACGTCGAGCAGGTACGAAAGTAGGTCATAGTGATCCGGTGGTTCTGAATGGAAGGGCCATCGCTCAACGGATAAAAGGTACTCCGGGATAACAGGCTGATACCGCCCAAGAGTTCATATCGACGGCGGTGTTTGGCACCTCGATGTCGGCTCATCACATCCTGGGGCTGAAGTCGGTCCCAGGGTATGGCTGTTCGCCATTTAAAGTGGTACGCGAGCTGGGTTTAGAACGTCGTGAGACAGTTCGGTCCCTATCTGCCGTGGGCGTTTGAGAATTGAGAGGAGCTGCTCCTAGTACGAGAGGACCGGAGTGGACGAACCGCTGGTGTTTGGGTTGTCATGCCAATGGCATTGCCCAGTAGCTACGTTCGGAATCGATAACCGCTGAAAGCATCTAAGCGGGAAGCGAGCCTCAAGATGAGTCTCACTGGGACTTTAAGTCCCCTAAAGGGCCGTTGGAGACTACAACGTTGATAGGCAAGGTGTGTAAGTGCGGTAACGTATTGAGCTAACTTGTACTAATTACCCGTGAGGCTTAACCATACAACACCTAAGACGTGTTGATGTAACCAAGAAAAAGTACGTTTGCGACAATATATTTTACAACTTGCAAGATTAAAGAATAATAGACAGCTTTTCTAATTAACTTTTTAGCTTGGCGAACATAGCGCTGTGGTCCCACCTGATCCCATTCCGAACTCAGAAGTGAAACGCAGCTGCGCCGATGGTAGTGTGGGGTCTCCCCATGTGAGAGTAGGTCATCGCCAAGCGCCTAATAAACGAAAAATCCCTGTTGACGATGTCAGCAGGGATTTTTTCTTTTTAGGGTACTGACGACGATGACCTGCTCGAGAGTAGGGCGAGTAT
>NZ_JBEWXI010000009.1:0-52271 GCF_040566515.1 Psychromonas sp. MME2
TGTACGCCGGATTTTCCGTGATGGTAGCACTATTTATTGCGACTGTGATGTTAATGTTGAACGGTACAAGTCGTATTTATAATGAGCTTGAATCCGTGAGTATGGATGTTTTGCCGCTTGTGACGTTAGCCAATCAAAGTAGCGTCAAGTTACTGATTGCTGATAAAACATTTAAAGATTTTTTAACCAGCCAAGATGCGCTACGAATGCAAAGTTACGAAGAAAAATTTAGCTTAGCACATCAGGACTTTAGTAATACGCTGACCAAATTGGCCTCATTGAGCGCCAAAATCCCAAATTAAATGGACAATTAAGTGAATTACAGGCTCTAAGAGAGCGTTACTTTATTGAATCAAATATCGCGATGAATAATTACAAAATGCAATTATCTGCGCAACAAGAACGGCAGATAACAGCACGTCGCTTTCAAAAGCTACAAACTGATTTACGTTTAGGAATGATTGAATATATTAATGAAAAAGGCACTGATATTGTTAAAATCTTAGCAAAAGGATATTTTGATAAATTAAAGTCAATTGAAACAATCATTTCCGATGCACTTTCCAGTGATGATATCAATAAAATTAGCCAAGCAATAAAAACCAACAAGCGAAGTGTGACACGATTGAAGTTTGCTTATCAGAGTATTGCCACTCAATTACCTGGTTTCAAGGAGGAGTTTGAGGCATCGACGATGCAGTTCATCGAAGATGTAGGTAGTAAAGGAGGGGTGCTGAATGACATTTCATGTTCGTTAATGCCCGGGTTCTTTTATATGCGAACATATCTGTCCTAGCTGCTGAAATTGATCAAGCATTATGATATTCTTGCTCAGTTTCGAGGTGAGGGTGAGCGATTACTTACCAATTCGATTGAAACTGCGAATGAAATCTATTTGGATGGTTATGCTCAGGCGCTTTTAATTGGAGGTGGCGTTACGGTATTTCTTGAACTTTCTTGCGTGGTTACTTTCTCAGAATGTGCGTAAACCACTCATTTCTATTCTTAACGCACTTGAAGCATTAACGGCAGGGGATATGACCGTTAGAGTGAATAGCAATACATTTATTGAATTTAACCAACTTAGTGACCATATAAATACACTTGCATCTAATCTGCAAAATATATTGCGTAAATTAAGTGCAACAGCCGGCGATTTAGCCGAAGTATCTGCTGAAATAAATCAGTCATGGAGGTCTCTAGGGCGCGTTTGAATGAACAGCGTAATCAAACAGCCTCGGTGGCAACAGCAATGACAGAGATGGAGCATTCCGTTAAAGATGTTGCATCTAGCGCACAGAGCTCTATGGATAAGGTTCGTGATGTTGAAGTCTCTGCGCAAACTGGGCGCGATATCATGAGTGATAACATTTCTACCATTCATCAATTATCGGATAAATTGAATGAATCGGTTACAGTTGTTTTAACGGTGCAAGATATGAGTAGTAACATAGGCTCTATTTTGGATGTTATTCGTCATATAGCCGCACAAACCAATTTACTTGCGCTTAATGCCGCCATTGAAGCGGCTCGCGCTGGTGAGCTAGGAAGAGGTTTTGCTGTTGTGGCCGATGAAGTGCGAGTTTTAGCTGAAAGGACGACAAAATCAACGGCTGAAATTGAAGATATGATTAATAACCTCCAGTCAAAATCGGGGCAAGCCTCTACAGTAATGCAAGGTTGTGTCAGCGAAATGAATAAAACCTTAATGCAAACATCCAATGCTAATAGTGCAATGGAAGAAATTCAGGCAAATATTATTGAAATAAGTAAAATGAGCTATCATATTGCTAGTGCTGCTGATGAGCAAAGCTCAACAACGAATTGAATCGCTCGGAGCCTAAAACATTAGCCAGATAGCGGATGATAACAATTCTTCAATGGAAAAAGTCACACAGGTGACTGGTCAATTAGATGAGTTAGCTCATCAACAAAATGAATTGGTGCATCGTTTTAAAGTATAAAAATGAAGGCGATAATATCAAATTAATGAAGTAAGTGTTATTTGCCTATGTTTAAAGGGAAGTGTTTAAAAATGTGTGTCATTTCAGTTGCATAGAATAAAACAGTAAGGGCATTTTTTTTGAACACTACCTGTAAATTTTTAAGTGCCATTCTCTGCTATATTTTTAAGCGTGTAGCAATTACAGCCCCCCCTCAATAATAGCAGCTTGATTTATATGACCATTGCACACTGCGATAGTCATATACCTGCTTAGTCCACGCATTATTTGCTGACTTTGATTTCCAAATATCATGAGTTATACCAATCGGATTGGTATTAATAGTGGTGATGTACTCTCTTGCCATAGCCAACTAAATGAGATTATAAGCACGATTCAGTGGTAAGTGGAAAGTCTTAATCGATGAGATAAGTGGGATGTTTAACTATTGTTATTACTAATGGTAGATTGACCAAAGCGGAAATAAAATTAATGTGGTTGATAGTCAGCTATTCAACGACATTGTGATTATTCTAAATTTTCTAAGATAAGCTTTTATTTAGATGCATATTCAAAACGAATGTTATCAACTTTCATGGTCATTGGACCTAATGGTTCAATTACTAAAATGTTACGGATTCTTGATATATCAGCTTTACCACCCGCAAAGCGGTTACCACGTGAAATCAAATCTGCTACATTAATACGGACTTCACTCCATGTTCCGACTGCAGGCTGTTCGATGGCAATATCACTTGCATTAGGCCAGCCGCTATCCATTTTTATTAATAGATCCGGGTTGCCCTCTTTACTGACGATATTAAGGTCAAAGACAAGTTCACCGCCGTCCATCCAGTGGCTCATATCAGTTTGTGGTGCTCGAAGATAAACATTACCGACATCGCCAGTTTTGGTTATTTTCCAAACTTTACCGCGACCTTCTTCATCAACTTCTTCCTGTGTGACCACCTTTTTCGGATCATAACCGTCAAATGCAGCACCAACCGCTAAAGCATCATTGTAAACATTAAAAACAGGTCCTTTACCAAAATTGCCGTCACCGATTAGAATTTCAGGTTCAGGTGTTCCTTCAACTAATTTGGCCTCTTCTGATACCGCTGCACAACCTTTACCTTTCCAGCGATCCGCTGAACAGCGATAGACGCGCACATAGTCAATGGCTAATGTTTGTGGGAATACTGATGAATCAATTCCACCGTCATTAGCGTTAGCTGCCCAATTGCCACCAACAGCAAGATTTAACAACATATGGAATTTTTGATCGAAGGGCGCATTTTTGCCGCCACTCACATAAACACCATCTTCCATATGCTGGCTATACCAACCATCAGCTCTTTGCGTTGCAAAGTGAACATTATCCAAATACCAGCGAATTTCACCTTCTTCCCATTCGATGGCATAAGTATGGAAATCATCGGCTGGGTTTACATTGCCAGGTAGATGTGTTGCTTGACCTGTAAAAACATTATCAGGCCAAGGCTTGCCGTAGTGGAGGCTACCAAATACACGTGATTCTAACTCGCCATCGGCAGCGCCTGTTTCAGTAGAAGCCGTTTTTAGGTTTACTGCTTCCATAATATCTATTTCACCTGATGCTGCCCAGCCGCCGTAGACCCAATCGGTTGGCAACATCCAAAATGCAGGCCAAGTACCTTGACCGTATGGTAATTTTGCACGTACTTCAAAACGACCATATTTCCAGTTGCCTTTACCTACTGAGCGTAATTTTGCAGAGGTATAAGGGAGTGTTCGGGTGCCTGGGTTACCATCAGCATTATCAGGGCCTGTAAACTGCCTTTTTTGGCGACAATATTTAATTTGCCATCTTCAATGAAGGCATTACTTTTACGTGTCGTATAGCATTGTTGTTCATTGTTACCACCACCCCAACAATCAGCGACGAATTCCCATTTCTTTTTATCAATTTCATCACCATCAAATTCATCGCTCCAGAGTAAATCCCACTTTTCGCTTGGTTTTAGCGGAGCCGCTGTGAGTACGAGAGCCTTTGGCGTTGATGTCTTTTCTAACACATTATCTTCAGTGTTAGCCTTATTATCAGAGGATGCACAGCCAGCTAAAGTAACCGCTAATGCGACAGCTGACAATTTTGAGTAGGCGGGTTGTTTCATCTTTAATCCTGTCCTTATATAGATTTTAAAGTAAGCGCTTTCACTGTTAGTTATAGCACTGAAGCTTGTATCTTTAAATCTAATCTAGATATATGGATAATTTGATATCTTGATATGGGAGGAACTTCACATTTGTGTTTCGATTGGGCTAAAAATCCGTTAAACGGGGTTGCTGATAATTGATAGCAGATTTCGCACGATTTTGATAGGTGATTACTATAGGACCTATGATGTAAAAAAGAGCGTAATAAAAATATCGTTAATATATTCAATAGGAGTATAAAACTCTTTATGTATTAGCAGATGAGGGGAATTATAAGTTCATGTGTAAACATAAAAAAGTAGTTATTATTCAAGTGGTTATGTTTATTGTGTTTTGTTATTTATTAATAAAACATGAATTCTGTCGTTAGGTACGTAGTTGCTACTAAGTAGTTAATTTTATATAAACGTTAAATATATGTTGAATAAAAGTGATTGAAAAACGTGATGGATACCTCATGTAAGCGTTTTCTTTAGTGACTGAGATCGCTTTTTGTTTTGTTGTTGTTCGAAATATTTGCAACCTTGTGGTTTACTGATCTCCATAAACACATGCCCATTAATTTACTTTAAGTGTAGGGGCATGATTTTATCGGTAAACATTTTTCTTAAAAAGAAAGCGCTTTATTTCTGTGGTGGGTAAAAATACCACAGCATATATTGATGGAAAATTATGTTATTAACGTTAAGGATAAATAGATGAAAACAATTGCGGGTTTTAATTTGGCGAATGGTGCATTAATTGCGGCTCTATCATTAGCCATGGCTGGTTGTGGTGATGAAAGCAACAAAAACACATCAACACCTAGTCCTAGTGTAGACACTGAAGCTCCTGTAATACAATTACTTGGTGCAGCTTCTGTTGATGTAATAAAAAATTCTAACTATGTAGATGCAGGGGTTACGGTCACCGATAATGTCGATAAAAACTTAACTGCTAGCCAAACTGGTACCGTAGATACGGCCGTGACTGGTACATATACATTGACATTCAATGCTACAGATACGGCTGGTAATGTTGCTCAGGCTGTCACAAGAACCGTTGTTGTAAAAGATGCTACTGGTGTCGATACTGAAGCTCCAGTGATCACCTTAGTGGGCGCAGCTTCGGTAACTATAAATTTGAATGATACCTACATTGATTTAGGCGCTACTGCATCTGATAATGTGGACGGAAATATTACCAGCGACATCGTTGTTGATGCTACTGCGGTAGATTCTTCTACTATTGGTGCTTATACCGTCACATATAATGTAATGGATGCGGCGGGTAATGTAGCAGCAGACGTGACTCGTCAAGTTAATGTAGTAGAAGCAAATAGCGCAATTATTACCAATGGTGATTTTGCTACTGCACTCGGTGATGAATGGTACTTTGAATTAGGAGGCGGGATCCCAACCATCATTAATGGTGAATTGGTTATTGTTGATCTTTCTCCTGGTGGTAACCCATGGGAAGGTCGTTTAGTGCAACAAACCGATTCGGTTCTTGCTGATGGAGCAACTTATAAAATCAAATTTGATGCTAAAGCTGAACAAGCTCGAGGCATGTTAATTCAGTTAGGTAAGTTACTAGACGCTGACCCATATTTCGATAATTTTGTTGAAGATATTCCAGTTGACTTAACGACAGCAATGCAAACATTTGAGCTAGTTGTGACAATTGATAATCCGCTTTCTTTGAATGCTGACCTTATATTCTCACTTGGTGCTGGTTTAGCAACCGATGTGACACTTGATAATATTTCTATCACTGAATACGATGCTGAGGATACAGAAGCACCAGTAATCACATTGCTTGGTGAATCAACTGTTAACATCGATAATGGTGCTGTTTATGTCGATCCAGGCGTCACTATCACTGATAATGTGGATACTGGTTTAGTTGTTGTAGTCGGTGGGGATAGTGTGAATTCCGCTGTTGATGGGACTTACGTCGTTACTTATAATGTGACGGATGCGGCTGGTAATGCTGCAACAGAAGTTACCAGAACGGTAATTGTTAGTTCGGACGATTTAGTTGCTCCGATCATTACTTTAGTGGGTGCATCTTCAGTTACTGTTAATTTAAATGATAGCTATGTTGAACCAGGCGCAACGGCATCAGATAACGTCGATGGGGATATTACTGCGAATATTATTGTTGATGACTCTAATGTTGATACATCGATTGTCGGTGTTTACACTGTGACATATAACGTGGTAGATGCGGCGGGTAATAATGCCACAGAAATCCAGCGTCAAGTCAATGTGATCGATCCTAGCAATGTTATTGTTAAAAATGGTGGTTTTGATAACGCAATAGTGCCTACTGAGTGGGTTTTACAGGAAGGTGCTGGTACAATTACGATTGTTGATGGCGAATTAGTCGTTGAAGGCATTGCACCAGGTGCAGCATATAACCAATGTTTAGTTCAGGGAGATTTAGTCTTAGTACCAGGTACACAATATAAATTATCGTTTGATGCTCGCGTTGCAGAAGCGAGAAGTATCACTGTGCAACTCGGCGAGTTACTTTCAGGCGCTCCTTGGTTTAATACATTCACTGACGATACCATTGTCCCTTTAACAACCACAATGGGTACTCATGAAATTGTATTTACTGCGAGTGCTAATGCTGCTAATTCTGGCAATCTAATCTTTGCTTTAGGTGCTGGAGTATCAACAACTGTTACCTTTGACAATATTGCAATTACTGAGATCACTGATGCGGATATTGCACCGGTCATTACTCTTTTAGGTGATGCGAATGTTGTTATCTCTGTGGGTGACTCTTATGTTGACGCGGGAGTTACAGCGCAAGATAACCTTGATGGCGATGTGACTGCCAATGTCATTATCAATAATCCAGTTGATGAAACGACTGCAGGTACTTACATTGTGACTTACGATGTGACAGATAGTGATGGTAATGCAGCCGCTCAAATGACCAGAACAGTTAATGTTGTTGAAGGTGGTGGTGTAACTAATTTAATTCCTAATGGTGATTTTTCATTAGGTAAAGCCTCATGGGAGGGTAATTATACCGTCACTAATGGTGTTGCCTCTATTGCAATTAATGGTGGTGAATCAAGAATATCACAACAAAAAATAGCTATTGGAGCCGTTACACCAGGGCAAGATTTAGTACTGAGTTTTGATATAAAGGAACAGCTGAAAATGGCGCTGTCTTTAATGGTAACGTACAAACATTTGACCCAACAGGAGTTACTGCAACCGCCGTGCTCGATAACGTTGTACCTACGGATACTTGGCAAACGATTACAATGCCATTTACTGTTGGGCCAAAAGCTGACTGGGGACTAAATATTTTATTGGGCCCTGTATGTGGTGCGGTTGCTGGTTGTGCCATGAATGTTGAACTTGACAACATCTTAATTGCCGCTGCTGGTGGTGAGCCAATTGCACCTGTTGATCCAGGTACCCCAGGTGAACCTGTTGCAGGTAATTTAGTACCAAATGGTGATTTTGCAAGTGGGCTTACAGGGTGGGAGAGTAATGCAACCATCGTTGATGGTGCAGCCTTTATTTCAATAGAAGGCGGTGAGTCAAGATTAGTTAAGCAAAAATTTGCGATTGGAGAGGTCATTCCTGGGCAACAATATACCCTTAGCTTCGCGCTTAAAGGTTCATCAGCTGATGGTGCTGTCTTCAATGGTAATGTGCAAACCTTTGACCCCACGGGTGTTTCTGCTACAGCGGTGATGGATAATATTACTCCAACTCCTACGTGGCAGACATACACAATGGACTTCACCGCTGGCGCTAAGGCTGATTGGGGATTCAATCTGTTAATGGGGCCTGTATGTGGTGCTGTAGCTGGTTGTGCAATGGATGTCTATATAGATAACGTCGCTATTGTCGCTAAATAGTGTAAGTTTATAGTTAAAAACCCCTTGACGTTAGCGTTAAGGGGTTTTTTTATCTCTAAAATAAAATACAAAAGAGCAATTTAAGTCAGTTTTACTTATTTGTTTTGATGTACTGGGTGATAACTATGAGTATCACTTCTCGACGATCATTTACAATCTCGCGATTGTCCAATCAACTCTGTTGATAAAAACAAAAAAAAAGTGTGAATAATCTCTCGTGGAAGCGCTTTCTTTGGTGATACTGATCCCGTTATCAAATTACGTATAATTGTATAATTGTATAATTACATGCGCTGTAGCCGTTGGCTCAGATAATGTACATTATTGCTCATTTCATGAACACGTAAATACGTTTCAACGGTAAATATTTTTAATAAGATACAACCTTAGGTAAGTAAATATGAAAAAAATAAATGGTTTTAAATTAGCTAATGCTGCTTTAGCAAGTGCTTTAATATTAGCACTTGCCAGGCTGTGCGGATGATCCTGCTTCTGATTCTTCAGATATTCCTGTTGTAACGCCACCGCCAGTGACCCCGCCACCTGTGACGCCCCCTCCAGTTGAAGGCCCTGTTGTGGTGGTTGATATTGATGGTACTTTTGAAACATTTGGCGGTGTTGATACAACCACACCAACGGATCCTGTTAAAGGGCAAGTAACCCAGTTTACCATCGGTTCAGAACCCTCTGTAGCTGGTTTTCAAAGTGCGACACCTGTTGATGTTAGTGCTGTTGCGGATACGGGATCATTAACTTTTGATTTTAAGCTAGTTAATGATGCTTTACCTGGTGTGAAAGCGCTTACTAGATCTGTTAGTGCTGTTGCCTGGAAAGTGAAAATTGAAAGTGATGATGGCACAGCTATCGAACTTGATCTGCCTGGTGGGTCTCCAACGGTGGGAGAATGGCGTGAAGTCAGTATTTTGCTGTCAGATTTAGCGAATGATATTGATCTTTCTGCTATCAGTAAAGTCATGGTATTTCCTGCATGGGGAAGTGGTAATGGTGCTGTTTATCAGGTTGCTAATGTCGCTTTTGTTGGTGACTTAGATGGTAGTGGCCCTGGTATTCAAATACCTGAAGGTGATCTCTATTTATTTCATTCCACTAATGAACAAAATGTTTATATGCAATATTGGGGGATACTTGGGATTCTAATTCCATCATTAATGATCAAGTGCAAGACAATAGTTATGAGAAAGTTTTAAACATTACTAGTGGTAATGGCTGGGGCGGCAATAACGCTGTCATTGCGTGGGGTAATGAAGCACAAAACGTGATTGATACATCCGCTTACACACATGTTAAGTTTAAGGTTAAAGCGACTAATTTGACGTCTGTTGAAGTTGTAGTACAAAATTCACGAGGTGAAGAGTCTAAGAAAAGTTATGCTATTAGTAGTGGCAAGTCACTAGCTGGTGGCTGGGTTGAAATGGAAGCAACTTTACCTGGTTATGTTGATATGAATTGGTTCGCCTTAAATATTAATGGTATTCAGCCAGGATTGGCTTTGCTGACGGATATTACCTTTGTTACAAAAGATGCGCCGCCACCTGTAATTATTGATGGTCCACTGTATATCTTCCATTCAGACCATGCTGATTCTGTTTATATGCAATACTGGGGTGATACATCAAATTCAGGTACCACGATCAGCGATGCAGTTCAATATCCAACTTACAGTAAAGTTCTGAAGCTAAATAGTGGCACAAATTGGGGCAATATGGCGATTATCCTTTGGGGTAATGAGGCTGCTAATGCAGTTGATATTTCAGCCTATACCCATGTTAAATTCAAAGTTAAAGCAACAACTTTGGATGCCATTGAAGTCATCGTTCAGAATAGCGCTGATGTAGAATCGAAAATAGGTTATCTAATCAGTAAAGGTAAACCATTAGCCGATGGTTGGGTTGAAATGGAAGCTGCATTGCCAGGTTATACCGACATGACTTGGTTTGGTTTGACATTCAATGGTGCTGAGCCAGGTTCTGTTTTACTTGCTGATGTAGAATTTGTCACGCAGGAGATTGTAGTTGTTGGTCCAGATACTGCCGCACCTATTCCACCGCAACTAAGTGATTCAGAGGCATTGGTCTTGTATAGTGATTCGTTAAAACAAGACAAATTTGTGTCAGTATGGAATTCAAATTGGTGGAATGCACCTATTTATTCAGAAGGGAATGTTGATGGTGATAAATACGCAAAATATGAGATAACGGACTTAGGTACTACCTGTGGTGTAGTCGGGTTAGAGTTTGGTATTGAATATGGTGTAGTTGATGCCTCTGCGCACAATACATTTAATTTTGATATGTATGTTGAACCGGGCGTTAGTAAAATCTCGGTTCAATTATCTTCAGATGCGGGCAATACATTTTATGAACTGGATAATCCTATCACTGGGCAGTGGATCTCTCATGAAACGCTATTTTCTGAGATGACGGGAGCTGCTGGTGATTTAGATGCTAGTACGCTTAAATTTATTGGCTTGCAATTATGGGGTGAGGCAGGTAAAGCAATCTACGTTGATAATATCTATTTCTCAGGTCAATCTGTATTTTCAGATTTGGCGGTAACAGTGAAAGATAGTAATAGCGCAGTCATTCCAAATGCAGTTGTATCTGTTGGTAGCTTAGCTGAGGCAAGTACGAAAGCGACTACGAATGCAAATGGCATAGCAACATTAAATATTCCAGAAGGTGATCATAAGATATTTGTGGATGTGGAAGGTATGGCAATAGCTAAAACTGTAAAATCTAATGTTGGTGGTGGTGTGTTGGATATCTCGATGGAGCCTCGCTATCCTGCTCCCGCTGTTGCAGCTCCGAACCCTACCATAGACAATGCAGCGGCATTAACATTATATAGCGATAGTTTATCGGTAGATAAAGGAATCTCATACTGGTCTGATAACTGGTGGAATGCGCCTCGCTTCTCTGAAGTTAAAATCTCAGGGAATAATACTGCGAGTTTCCAAGTACTTCCTGATGGTGTTGCGGGTGGTGTTACTGGGATCCAGTACGGGATTGTTGGTGGAGTAGTCGATGCTTCCGATAAAACGGGGATGCGTTTTGATTTTTATGCCACTGCTGGTGTCACAAAAACTGAATTTCAGGTTGTATCAGGAGGCGGTAGTGGTGTTACTACTCTGAATTCAGTTACAACGGGGCAGTGGGTAACTATTGACTTAGTATTTGCAGATTTTGCAGGAACATTTGATGCGTCTACCTTATCACAATTAGGTTTAGCTATTCATGGTTCAACAAAAGATACGGTCTACTTAGACAACATTTACTTCTATTAGATAAATGAGTCTGCCTGAGATGGTGAATGATTTATTAGTGTTGTAAATTTATTCATGTATCGTGATTTACTAAACGGCCTTGCTCCCTATTATTCTGGAGTAAGGCCGTTTTATTCCTGTAAATTTTATTTGTAGAGCATGCTGTAAACAAAAATGAGAGCTAAGCATCACTATTGTGATAAGAGGTGGGATTTTGGTTGTCAAAGTCCCTTTGTAGAAATATTATCTAATAATAAATATCCACGGAAGCGCTTACTTGTAAATTGAAAGCGCTTTCTTATTTTGTTTATTTAAAAAGGATAGGTAGCAAGTTGGACATGCAATTTAAGTAACTCGTTATTACACATTAGCTGTGGTTATAACAACGATGGAAATCACTATGAAACAAAGGAAAATACAATGAAGAATATAAGTTTTAAAATGGGTCTAATAGCGCTTATGTCGTTATTTATAATTGCCTGTGCAGATGACCCTGTATCGGAAACGGATCCAGCACCAGTCCCTGAGACAGGCCTTCAGCCACAAGCGAAAGTATCTGATGATGCAGCACCTTTATCTAATTCAGGTGAGCAAATTCTTGGTAATCCAAACTATCCTGCTATCTCATATGGTGCTTGGAGAACTGATACTCGTGAATCTGGCGCAATTGTTCCGACCGTTGCGCAACAAAAAGAGGATATGAAAATCCTAGCTGCAATGGGTATTAAAGTATTACGTACTTACAATACGCAAGGCTATATTGGTGATGATGGTAAGAGTAATACAGAAAACCTCTTGATGCTATTGATGAATTAATGGCAGAAGATCCCAATTTTGAAATGTATGTGATGTTAGGGGTGTGGATTGATGCACTAAATTCATGGGACAGACCTAGAAGTAATACATACTGAAGAGAATCCTGCGAATGCATTAGAAATGGCTAAGGCTGTGGAACTTGCTAAAACATATCCTGAAATCATTAAAGTGATTGCGGTTGGTAATGAGGCTATGGTGCACTGGGCTCCTTATCATGTTGCACCTGCAATCATTCTTGGTCATGTCAATGCGTTACAAGCGTTAAAAGCATCGGGCGATATTGATTCATCAATTTGGATCACTAGCTCAGATAACCATGCTTCGTGGTCTGGTGTAGGTGATTATGAAAGTGATGATTTAGCGGCTTTGGTGGCTGCGGTAGACTACATATCATTACATACTTATCCTTTTCACGATACGCACTATGCGCCAGACTTTTGGAAAGTGCCTAATGATGAGGCTAACTTAACGGTACAAGAAGCTGATGCGGCGATGATTCGTGCAAAGATCTCGCTTTAGAACAGTTTAAAGCGGGTCAAGACTACATGTTAAGCTTAGATATTAATAAGCCTATTCATCTTGGCGAAACGGGTTGGGCATCTACAGCTAATTATCTCTACGGGGAAGCTGGTTCAGGTGCTGCTGATGAATACAAAGAAAAGGCGTATTACGATGCAATGCGTGCATGGTCCAATGAGTTTGGTGCTTCTTTATTCTTCTTTCAAGCCATTGATGAGCCATGGAAAGGGGATGCAACTAACCCGGGTGATTCAGAAAAACACTTTGGTTTAATCAACATTGACTGTGAAGTGAAGTATGTGCTTTGGGATCTCGTTGATGCAGGTGCATTTGATGGATTAACACGAGATTGTGGTGTTGAAGGCTTTACTAAAACTGAGGGCGGTAATGAACAAGCTATTTTAGATTCAATCCTACAAATACCTCTCAAACCTGTCACTGGTGAACCTACTGAAGGCGAGTTCGTGGTGTTAGGTGACGCTCTATATAGTGGTGCTGCAGCTAATGGATGGGAACAAACTGCCTGGGCTGGTGTTAATGACGATACCGCGGTATTAACCATTGCTACGGATCCAGCTACCGCTAAAGATTGGGGTTGGGGAGCTGCTATCGATGTTGCTGGCAAGACTGAAGATATGAGTAATTACACTAAGCTCACTTTTGAAATTAGAGGTGTAGCAAGTGCAGAGAGCGTATTCCCAACATATCAATTTTCTGTTGGTTACCAAACAGATTTTGGTGAGTGGGGTACAAATGTTAATGTTCGAATGAATACTGCTGGCAAGATGCTAACCGAAGAGTTTGTTAAATACACGGTTAACTTAGCAGATTTAACGAGTTATAATGCTTCTCAACTTAGTAAAGTTAAGCAAACATTCATCGTTTTTGATCAGCAAGGTAGTCCCGTTACTAAAAGTTCGATTGAAGTAAGAAATATCTCTTGGTTGGAGTGATTCAATCATAATATCTACAATAAATGTTGTTAGATGTTATTTAAATAATCGATATTTTAGCGATTAATTAAACGACTTTGAATTATCATAGATATTCAGAGTCGTTTTTACTTTACGAAAATACTTTTATTTCAGTGATTCATTTTTATGGTGGAATGTCGGAAATTAGGTATAACTGTCACTATTTATTTTCTTCAACAGATATGTATCGATAGCAATTAAATCTAATATGCTAGATTCATCCTATCTATTGTTTAGGGCTATTAATAACCTTTGCTGTCGTTTTCATAGTCGTATTTGTTGATACGGTGTTGTGTTAATTCCCTGTTCCGTTGTCTTGCTTGATAAGTAGAAAATAAGCTTATGTGATGCCGCCACTGAATACGGTGTATAGTGAATATGAGTATAAACCTAGGCTGATTCAGGTCTGATACTATTACAAATGATGATAAATACCCCACAGGTGATGTTAATTGCTATCCATTATACTTTTTCATCTTTAAATGCTGCTAAACATTATCAATATGAGAGTTTTATGAAGGAATATTTACATTATATAGGGATAAGATTTCCCTTCTACTTTGCTTGTCATGCCTATTAATGGCTTGTGTTAGCACATCGGAAACTAAACCTGTACACCAACCTGGCACTTGCAGAGGTTATAACTGTGCCCTATAGCAGGGCTAGATTAGGTAAAATTGACGGTGTCACTGTTTGGTCTCTTGTCAATGCGCCAACGGGTGAACATCCTAATAAATCTTGGTTAGCGATTGGCTCAGACTCTGAGGGGGATATTTACATTTCGGGTCACGATCATATCAATAATTCCATGTTATATCGGTTGCAGCAAAGTGACGCTACCTTGCGCTGGGTTGGTGATGCACGAAGTGCATCGGAAAAGGCTAATAACTGGCATGTCGGCGAATCTGCAGAAAAATTTCATACGCGACCTATCGCACACGATGGCCGCATTTACGTAGCAACGCTTGATAAATCGGGCATGAATGACAGCTACTTGGCAACGCGAGGATTTCATTGGTATGGCTATGATAAGTTGACCAATGAGTTAATTGATTTAAGTGCAACAGAGCCCAATGGTGTTGCGGCAAAACATCTGCAGATTGTGACCATTCAAAAGGACCCTGAAAATAACCTTATTTACGGCATCTCTGTTCCGCAAAACAACCTGGTGAAATATGATATAAAAAATGGTGTCACCACTGTTTTAGGGCGGCCTTCACAATGGCAAGGTTATTTCTATTCTAATCGCTATATGTGGGTTGATTCCCGTGGCCGGGTCTATATTTCAGGGGGATCCACACGACACCAATGGCATCAAAAAGAGTTGTCAACCACCTTCGACCATATTTGGTATTATGATCCTGCCGTTGGTTTTGGTGAGTTACCCGAATTTTCACTTAAAGCAGCAAATGCCATTGAAATAGGGCAATGGGACCGCAAACATGAGCGGCTTTATGTCAGCGATGACCAAGGTAATATTTACCGATTCACCGATGCTAGTGCGAGCTGGGAGTTTTTAGGTCGCCCCGATTATAGCCGTACAGCAAAAACATGGATACTTCAGTTATCGCCTGACGAACGTAAAATTTATCTTGGTCGCAGCGATACGGGTGCTAGCCGTAATGCGATTTATGAGTATGATATTGCCACTGGCGATTCTTTTGAATTAGCCAATATTAAAGAACTTGATAGGCAGGCCGCTGCAAAAGATTTTATTACCGGTTATGATTCGTGGGATAATAATGGTAGCTTTTATATCGCTGCTTTTTCTATGAATGATGGTGACAATGTTCACATGCTTGGCATTAACCCGGTTCGCGTCAAAGTCGCTAAAGGTATGCTTCCTGAATTGATTGAGGTTAATGTTCATAAACAAGCAGGAAAGATTGTTATCACGCGTAGCGGCGAGGTTACAGCGCCATTAACGGTACTATATGAGGTAAATGCATTAACTAGCGATAACAGACGAAGCAGTCGTTACGGTGAATTAACTTTCGCTGCACAACAAAGTGAATTAAGTATTAATAGCTACTCGTTAGCAATGCCGATTAGTAGCGGTGAGGAAAAGAAATTTTTTACTATTGTAGGTGATGGTAACCTTTATATCATCGGCGATAATAGAGAGGTACTTTTAATTAATGAAAAGTAACTGTTGTATGTCATTGTGATGAGCTGTTAATAGGAGCTTACTGTTAACCTTCCTTCAATATTGCTACTCTTTTTCTTGTCCTACGCTGGGCTAGTTTGAAAACTAGCCCAGCATTTTAAGATGCAAAAAGTGAATAACATTCACCTCATGCTACCTCATACTCTGGTATGCGCTCTCGCGCCTGACAAAGTAACATGGGGATAGGTTTAATGAATAGATTTTTCTCTGCGTCTAAATAGACCAAGTATGGTTAAAGAGAGTAGGGCGAATACGCCAATGCTGCCACCACCACTGCTATTAACCGGTTCATTTATTCCTGGCTCTGTTATCTCAGGGTCGGTTATCTCAGGGTCGGTTATCTCAGGGTCGGTTATTTCAGGGTCGGTTATTACAGCATCTTCATTACAGTAAATGACCTCATTTTTAGTTGTAGCGGTGCAGTGTGCTACATAGTCCACTTCTAGTGTGGCTTTTTGTAAATCAGGGTCAATAGTACCGCCTAACATGCCCCCCATTGCAACATTGAGCAGTACAAACATCGGTTCTTCATATTGACTGCAGTTACGCAGATCCTGTGATGCTACTAGCGTATCATCTACGTAAAAAGAGATTTCATCCTTTGACCACTCCATGGCATAGTTATGCCAATCTAGTACATCTAGTGCACCATTTGGGTAGAAGTATAACTCTTCTCTACCGCAATCTGCACCTGTATTAAAGAAGTTAGTGATATAACTGTCTGGGCGATTGGAAAACCATTCCCATACATCAATTTCACCCGCACCCGGCTGTGGCCAATAGCTAAAATCATTGTCATTTTGAATTGGTTGTTGGTTAATTCTATTTTCTAACATCCAAAAAGCAGGCCAAGTTCCGCCTTCTAAATTGTGGTAACGGATCCGTGATTCAACTCTTCCATAGAGAAATTCATTTTTACCTTTACTATTTAAACGGCCTGAAGTCCATGTCTTAAATGTGCCATTTAAGCCTGGACAGTTTATATTTTTTTTACGGGCAATAATTTTTAATGTGCCATTAGAAACATCATAATTTTTCTCAGGTGAGCTATCATCATCGGTATAACATTGCGCTTCATTATTATAATTTGCTTCTGTTTGTGCAGTCCAGTTATCCCAGTTTACACCGCTTCCATCAAACGTATCTATCCATTGTACCTCCCATCCCGCCATGGTTGGCGCGCTCAGACATAACAAAGATGCTCCTGCGAATAGAGTGCGATAAGTGTGTAGCTGAGACAATGAATACTGCCTTGTTGTGGAAATTAGTTGCATGTTAACCCCTTTAATATTTTGTAAGCGCTTTCTTGTATATTAAATTAGGTAATGTAAAGGGCAATGTTTTTGCTCTGTAAATTGTAGCTTTATCACGAAAAAAGAAGAACACCCCAACGCCTATTTACATCTTTGCTTCGTTGGGGCAGTTAAATGATTTTGTTTATTTTTGGTACTTTTTCATCGCATCAAACATTGCATCACGCGCTTTCGTTGAGCCTGCTCGCTCTGCCTCTTCAACAAAATGCAGTGCTTTTTTGTAGTCTTCATTTTTTACTGATTTTTCAATTAAAAGAAGATACATTTCTTCACTTTCTGGTTGAATAGATTTATTAATGGGCGGCGTTGTAGCGGTAGCAGCTTCGCTAGTCGCTGATTGTTTTGTTGGCTGAATTGTGGCTTTGGGTTTGATGTTACTCATCTCTTTTGTAGCAACTATAGCCTGTGCTTTTTGACTGTCAGTGTTGCTCTCTTTTACCATTATATTTTTCGCTGAATTTTCGCCGTTGGGCTTGTAATCAAAGGCAAGTCTAACAACACCGGTTGCGGTATGGGGAAGAGGTTTGTTGTTATATTCTTTGATGATCAGGGCTTCTCGGCCTATTTCTGCCGATGATGGTTCCGGTAGAGTGAGCGTCGTTGTGCCCTGCATTGCTTTTTGTGTCGTTAGTATAATTAAATATTTTGCATGTCGATCATTATCAAATACAGCTGGAACTTCAATATTGGCGAAGAATCTATCAATGTTTAGTAAAGAACCACTTTGGTAGGTAATAGTTTCTTCTCCATATAGTCTTAGAGGTTCATATTGGTCATCTAATAATAAGATTGTTGGAACAAAAACACTTGATACTATGGGGGCCGATACCGCTACTTTTATTGACCCATCCGCTAGCGGAAGAGTGACACCTTGAACGAAAGATTTACCTGTAGTGAAATTAAATACATCACTTTTTTCTGTAATAACGAAGTCAAATGCATCAGGTTGAGAAATTGGCAAGTAATTCAGTTCGCTTAATGTGGTACAGCATACGGAAGCTTGCTCGAGTGCTTGATAACCAAGCGCGGGATTTATCTTTTGTAATTTATGTGTATCCTTGTCGCCGTAATCGATAAGCATACTGTTATTACTGCTGCACCCTGTGGCAAATATTATTAAACCGATAGCTAATATTATTTTCATTTTAATTCCTTGGTTAAAGCTAATATTAATACCTTTACAGGATAAGCGCCTTGTATTATTTAAGCAAGCGCTTACTTTTGAGCGGTCTTGGAAACTTTTTGTAAAATTGATTGCCCTCGCAATATTAAATCGACGGCAATCGATTTTATTCTTTAACGCCCTGTAAGTTGAAATGCTGCCCAGTAATAGGGATGACGGTTATAATCAGCTTTAATTGCCAGCTGTGCTTGTTTAAGTGCCAAACGTTTATCGGGCGTTTCTGTTAAATTACTATAGAAATTTTGCATTAGTTGACTGGTGGCGTGATCATCAACTTTCCATAGGCTGGAGATAATACTGTTGGTACCCGCATAGAGAAAACCACGAGTAAAGCCGACTACATCATCACCATTCGCTATTTTTCCTAACCCTGTTTCACAGGCTGAAAGTGTTACTAGCTCGGCATTAAGATTTAGGTCGTAAAGTTCACGAACCGTAAGTATGCCATCGTTGCTGTTATCTGCCGCAAGCAGCAGTCCAGAGGATAGTGGAGCATCAGGATCGAATATACCGTGTGAAGCAAAATGGATGGTTTTAAACTTTGCACCATTTTGTTTTATTTGCGTTTCAGTGGCTGCGGAACGAAGCAATAGAGTTGTATCCGTTTGTTGTGAGGCTATCGACTTAGCTTCTTGCTCTGCGCCTGGCAGTGCCAGTTTCACATCACCCAGTTCAGGATTACCGAGAACCAGCAGTGGTAGAGGGGCTGTCACTCGCTTATTTAGGAAAGCCATTACCGAAGCGCTCGGCAAAATACTGATATCGTAATGATCTATCAGAAAGTCACGGTCGGTATACAGGGCATTAAAGGGGAGATAGTGTAAGGGGCCGTGAGGAACGATAATCAATTTTTTAGTGTGCAGCTCATTTTTTAGAGGTTTAAATAAACGTTGATAGAGTAGAGATGCATTATGTTGGTAGCCATTACTGTCACTTTTTTGCAGGTCGTGGCGAAAAGCGGTGATAGTATCCGCTAAGCCTTCGCTATTGAGAGAGGCTATTTGAATGCCATTGTGTGACAGTATAAAGGCAAACAGCTGTTTGTCACTGCCGTAAAATTCAAGCAAGGTTTCATCGGTGGCGAGACGTTGCTGTATTTTTTTCAGCTCGGGGGAAGCAACGGTTACCAGTGAGGCTAGTTCTGGTTTTATCGTTTGCAGCTGTCGTTGAGTTTTACGCAGCAGGCCGCGATCTGTGCTGCGACTACGTCTGCTTGTTTCACTATAATCAGCAGTCATTAGATTTGAATCAATACTATTTAGCTGAGCCAGTAATAGAGATGGTTGATCATCAAAGGTTTTAGGGGCAAATTCTTGTTTACTTGCTAACGTGTCAATTAATGCGCGTGCTTTGCTGCGCTCCGCATAGACAAAAGCTTGTTCGAGTTTTCCCTGTTCTATTAGCAGAGTAACTAGATCTTGATAAACGGCTTCTTTATTACCAATAAAGCCGATTTTAGAGGCTTCGGTATTGATAGTGGTACGCTGCTCTTCGATTACTTCGATAGCCTGTTGGTAAAAATTTAGGGCATCGTTCGCTCGCCCCTGCTGTGCGGCGATCCTTCCCATATCATAAAGAATTTGATAGTAAATTCCCGGACGATTAATGACTTCACTAGCGTGTGTACTTTGGTCAAGTCCATCGAATAATAGGCTGGTGTAAATTTTTTCTGCTTCATTAAGTTGACCTGAACCTTGTGCAATTTTACCTAGCATATAGGTTTCATCAAAACTGTACGGATTGGCAAGCTCTTTTCCTTCCCCTAATAATTCAGATATCCCCAAAGTAGTTAGCGCATCCATAGTTCGAAAGAAGGTATCTCCAAGTGTCTGTGAAAACACCATAGCTTCCTGTGCTTTGCTGTAATTCCCAAGGGCGAGATAGACGCGTGCCTTGCTGACATTTTTTATTTTTACATCTTCAGGCATTTCATGAAAAGCCGAGTCGAACCATTCTATACAGTCTATCTCATCGACAATTTCAGCCGCTTCATCCCGGTAGCCCAGATTAAGCGCAGCTATTGCACCGTTAGCGTATGTACGGGCCATTTGCGATATGCCAACTTGTGTTTTACAACTCTCTTTAGTGAACAGCTTATTATGCTTTCTGGCAAGCTTGTAACTGCGGTAAGCTTCTGGTGCGTTCCCCAATTCCAGAAAAATAGCGCTATTAATACTGTTGTAATGGGCTAATTTTCTATCTTCATTAACTATTTTTCCTTCATACAAAGCTTTATCATTTTTCCAGTATTCTAGGCATTGCTGAGCTTTCATAAAATCACGAATGACTAGATAGGACTCACATAGAGAAGCCATACCCGTTTGCCCAAGAGGGCCAAATCCTAGCGATGGTTGATATGCAGACCAATATTCAAATTCACCGATATCTTTTTCGAAAATGTTAATCGCAGTTCTATGCTGATCATTTGTCGCAAAATAGATGATTTGTTCCTGCGGCTTATAGGCGCATCCTGACAGAATAAGTGTCATAGTGAGTAGCACTAAAAGTTTTTTCATTAACGCTACTCCATGTTTTGCTGAGTGGTAAACAGTAATACGGCTTCACTGTTCTTCGCTTGCACTGATTTGTTCTTTTTAATTTTTTTTAATCCGCGGGTCTTGCTTAATCCCTGAATGATATTGTTGGTGAGCATAAAATACCCCGTTTCGTCATCATAGCGATAGTTGGGAAGTTCGTTGATAAGATCTTTTTCTGCTGCAATAACTTGTAAGCTTTCAATGCCAAATGGTGGAATGATTTCAAATTCACCTAGAGATAGCCATTTATTGACCTCATCACCGTTGACAAAATAGACAAACTTACGTGACCCTTCGCCGTAACCAGCTTCCACCAGATAAGATAATTCCTGCTGATTATTTTTGGAATGACCAACAATATAGAAATAACCAGGACGATTCAATTTGACCACCAATTTAACCGTTTCTCCTTGATGGAACAGTAATTGCCGACTGCCTTTGTTAGTTGCTATTTGAACCTTAAAGTCGTTGTCGAGTGCATACCCCTGATGTAAAAGGCGATCAAAGTCTAGTGCTAGTGGCTCAATTCTATAGTTTTGGTAGGATTTCGGTAATAGTGCCACCACTGAGGTGCTTACTGTATTACCATCACGATCAACGAGAGAATAAGCTACTTGAATACCTTTTTTATTGATTAGATAGCTGCCTGAGTAGCTGAATGTTGCTTGTTCATAGTTATCGGTAATATTGGGCAATGTCTTTTTTAGCTGCATTTGCAGTGCGTCAGCGAAAGGCGTGACTTCCCTTGAGTTGCTGAGCGTTGCGGGACGTATATAAACCGGTAAATTTGGAATACCGCGTGCTAGTACTTCCGCAGCTAGTTCAAGAGTTGGCGCTTCGCTCTCTAGAGCGAGCAGTTGTTCGTTGAGTTGTTGTAAAGTGAATGATAACTGTTGCTCGGCAGGAGGGGTGCCGGATAAGAATGTGATCAGTGTTCGGTATTTATCTGACTGTTCTATAAGCTGTAATAAGGATTTTAAGCGCTGATATTTATGCTCATTATTATCTCTCAGAGCGGCTTCAACAACAGAGATTTCTCTCATTAGTGGATCGAGTTTTTGATGATAAAGTGGCAATGCTCGTTTGCTATTAAGTGTGGCTTGACAATAATATCCTTCTTTCTCATGGCAAACGAACTCTGCACCTATGATTGGTAGGTCCGTACTGGCACGTTTGTAAGAGGATATGGAATAGGCTTCTTCACTGTTTGCTTTTTGTTCAAAATGACTCTCGAAATTACTTTCTATTCGCACAAATATAGTCGCAGCGAGTGACGACAGCGCATCATCTTGCGCTTCTTTTTGTGTTTTACCGTAGCCTTCACCACTCAGAACGGAGGCGTTGAGCTGGCTGACGATTAGCATCGAAAATAGAATAATGAATGGATTTTTCATTAATAATTTCATTTTTAAGGGCTCCGTGCACTTTGCGTTATTTGAAAATAATCATCCATTTTTATTACCAAAAGCACACTCTTAAAAGCGTTGGGGGGCGCATTTTGTAATAGTAAGGTGGGAATTTAGCACAAAAAAGTACTTGATAAATTGTTGTAAATCACTCGACAAATCTAAACTGCTTCTGTTTTTAATGAAATAGATCTTTTTTGTGCGCTAATGACAATCAGAATAAATTGGATAATGACCTTATTGAAGAATAATACGTAATGATGACGTAGTAGAATATGTACAATTCAAATCTAGGGGCGAATCATCGGTTCATTTGCCTGTTTTTAGCTTATCTGTATGTTTCGTTCTTAAATGATAGCATTTCTAAAAAAACAGTTTAAATTCACCCTCCAGAGGCTTCAATATATAACATTTGTAGTGTCGAAAAAGTTGCCATTTATTTGCATGTTAAGTGTTTTTTGTTTTCTTTTGTTTGTTAATTATTTGATTTTTAAGTGTTGTTATTTTTGGCTTGATTTGTGCATTTTAGTTCGCTTTGAGTTCATTATCGGCAACTTATGGTGCTTTGCAGCTCCAAACATTATAAATATAGGGCGTTACTATGAAAACAGTTAATAAACATAGCATTATATTCTTGATACTCTGTATAGTCTCTTGGCAAAGTGTTGCAGGGGCTATTTTAAAAACAAATTCAGCTTATTATGAATCAATCATTGGAACTGAGTTTCATGATGGTGATAGACGTTCTCTTACTTCGCAAGGAGACCTCTTTTATGCGTTGGATGCGAATAATAAATTTAACCATTTCCAAGAATTCACCAAAAAATATATAAAACATTATGGCGGCCCATACCACAGTAATGAAAATTATAGTCATTACTCTGGCATAGATATAAACGCTTCAACGACTACTCTTGATTTTGGTGTTTGGCAAGATTCAGATCTGCTTAGCCCTGGCGATAGTTTTGCTTTTGAGGATTTTAGTTTTAGTTGGCAGTTTGATGTGATTGATGATGATGCACTAATGAATATGGTATTTCGCACTGGAACAGGGGTGAGCATGTTTAGTTTAACGGATATCACTCAAGGCAATACAATAGAATATAGTATTGGTAGTTTGTCTATGTTTGACGCGAAAGTTTTTAATTTGTTTCTATCTGAAGGTAGTAGTTATCTTTTTTCTTTAAATATGAAGAATCAATCTGGATCTGATGGTTGGAAAAATGAAACTTCTTTAAGATTAGATAATGCTATTTTCCCTGTGCCTGGACCGAACATTTTGTTCATTTTATTATTTGGAGTTACTACTTTAATCGCATTTAAAAAATTTGTGAGACAAAAGTAATAAATAATTGGCGCTAACTGTTATTTCTTTAATAGAGATCTCTTTGGTTATTTTGGGCTAGTGGTAAAAGGGGAAATTAGACCAGAATAATAGTTATTTTAAATTTGTACAATAGATTGAATATCATTGAGTAATAAGGTTATCAGCAATACAGCCTGTGATACAAAATGTGGTACAAATTAGCCATATAAAACAAAAAAGGCTGAAATCCCTGAGGAAATCAGCCTTTTGTAGTAGGTGGTGGAGATGGGGGAGTTATTATTTAATGTTTAATCTATTGATAATTAACTGTAAAGTAATTTTAAAATAAATTGGTATTACTTTCGGTATTACTTTAGATTCCTTTCATTCTGTCTATTGTCGTTTAATGTCATTATCAGAAGTAACCAAACGTGATGATTTGAAATAGGCATATGCTCTATTTAAACTTCTAAGATGATGCTAGTCGATATAACCAATGGCAATTTATTAGATTCAATCTTTGGTTTATATAACGTCTCTCTAACTTCAGTTAAGGTCATTTTTATTTAGCCACCATCTTCAAACATAACATATTGAATAACAATTATTTTATATTCTACTTTAGTTTGGAATACCAAAGGTCTTTAGTGTCAATTTACTTTAAATATTAAAGTAAAGAAAAAGTAGTAAAGTTGTTATAACCAGTTTTTGCTAATCTTAGATTTCTCACTTTCTAATAAATACTCGAGCGTTTTTACAGTGCTCTCGTGTTTATAGTAGCCACAATCTCTGTTAGCAACATAGCATGTTTTTGTGAAAGTTTGATTGTTGAAGCATTCTTGGATTTATCAACAACTTTCTTTCTATGATTTTTTTGAATCCAGGCTGATTTAAGTTTTCTGATGAATTCAAATTTATATTCATTTGTCCTGGTATCAATATATCCCATTACTAGCAGATAGGGATCCAAGCATAAATTGCTTAAAATTGTATCTATAGGTGGTTTGTTTTGTTTGCCCACGTAGCGTTCAGCCCATAAGCATACCCCTTTGTCTTTGTGTCGTAGCCAAGACAGTTCTCGCGCATCAATAGCTATTTGAACCATCCATTTTGATTTTAAATCAAGTAAATATGCAAGCTTTTGTTCTGTACTAAGTTTCATTGTGTCGATGGCGCGTATTGCTTCTTTGTGCCTACCCGTTTCACTACGCGAGAGAGTAGTTAAGGCAACTTTTCTATTGAAATAAAGTTGTAGCCATAGCCAAAGAATTTGACGGGAGTCTTTTATGTTTATCCAGGAAAACTCTGAGTCACTTAAAAGGGCAACTTTGCACTTGAATTTAATGCTTTGTACGTAGGAAACTCTGGTCGATAGATCTTTGAAATGCCTGCTTTCGAGATGTTGGTGAATTTCTTGAAAGTACTCTTCTCGTGTCACTGGTACGGTACTCGATTCTCTTTTATACGGGTTCGTATAAATCTCTTGATAATCCATGACAGTTCACAATCAGAAGATTCGTAATTTACTAAATCGTTAATTAATGATAAATCCATACTAAAATACCAATTTATATAATTATAATAAAATTAATAATATCATGATTTAAAAATTTAAGTATGTTTAAATAGTAATATTAAAGTGTATATTTCGTAATTTAAACGTAATTGGTATTATTTTTATTTTTTATAAAACAAGGTGTTATAATGGTTGATGTGGAAATGTATGTTAGTTCTAAAGGTGCTTTGCGACTTTTTGTTAAAGGTGAATTTATTTTATACCCAACATTAATGGACCCAAAAGTAGATCAGCATTATGAAGTTGAATATCAGAGAGGAGCTAACCCTCAACTTGTGAAATTTGGGAGTGTAAAATCTGCAGGAAGAACTTTAGCGAGAATTTCATATATCTGTATACAAAATCAGATACCGTTTAATTTTAACTCGGTAACTAAGAAGAGGTTTATATCTGAAGGTGTTGATAGTATTTGTATGGAGCTTCCTCTTAGTGACGAAACGATGGAAGCTTTGCTTAAGGTAATTCAAGATGAGCTAGAAGAATTATCGAAAAGTGCCGAACAACAGAAAGAGCAAAATGGTTTTGTGTGATTATTTAAAACGAATTGATTAGTTTTGGTTTTATCTATCGAGTTATGTTTAAGCTTCTGACTAGGAATAAATATTGCAATTTCCAAATCGCAGGTTTCAAACAATATTATGGGAACTTGTCTTTTAAAACAGTAAGATTTATTTTTACATTTACGGGGGGTAAATTACTTGTTTCCACATATGACCTAAAAAATAACTCCAGAGTAATAATTTCCGGAATTGATTAGAGACACCCCATATAGCTTAGTTAAGGAAGGTAGATGTATCATCTTTAATGTGCTGTTAGTTTATTATAATAGATCATAGAGCAATATGAGTGGAAGGGGTAGTAAGAGTACATCCTAAAAAATAATTTATTACAGTGGCGACAACTCCTATGTGAACACTAAAGCATAGGAGCAATAATGAACACATACAAACTACCACAATCCAGACAGTACAACGAAAGCAAATTCAACGATCTGCCTATATTGGAGGAATATGCGCCTTTTGATATTAAGGCATTACAAGCATTACATACAACAATTACTAATTCTATCTATGAGCACCCAAGAACGCTTGCTTTCCGTTTTGACCTTAGGTTTCCTGGTAGGTCATCTTTAGATCTACTTGATCGAGATTCTCCAACTAGCTTAATTCGTATCGATCCTGCTGTGATTTCAAGGTTTATCGATGCATTCAAAGCCCGTATTAAACACAATCTAGAGAAAAGACGAAAAGCACGAATATCATTACGCCCTTGTACGGTGAGATACTTCTGGTGTAGGGAACTAGGGCAGGATGGAAAGCATCACTACCACGTATTAATTTTGCTCAATGGTGACGTATTTCCTCCCTATTTAGGAAATTTAAATGATTACGAGGCTGACTCAATGGTTAACCGCATTAGGCAAGCTTGGGCCAGCGCATTGGGTGTCTGGGTAGAGAACTATCCGAACTTGGTATACATTCCACAAAATGCAACTTATTCGCTTAATAAAATAGGTTCGGAAGGGGAGCTCTTACGCCGAGCTAGTTATATGGCCAAAGTAGAGACCAAAGACTACAGAGGGGGATCAAGAACATTTAGCTGTAGCCAGTCCTAGAACGTAATTGTGATTACTAGCTGGATCACCATTGATAACCATTTCTGACTTGATAAGATTGGAGGTTCAGCTAACAACCTCAGTATAATATAGAATAGGGGGAGGCGAATCCCCCCTCAAGGTGCACTCTAGAAGTAATCTTCTAACTCCTTCAGCAATGCCTGTGCACTCTCAATCATCGCAAGCTTTACTACCTTGTGCTGACTTGTTAGAAATTGATGTAGTGCTTTAGGATGCTGATTCAATATGCAAATAAGTAGATCTTGCAGTTCATCATCTGTAGCAGAGCAAGTTGCATCAACTATATCCACAGGTCGCTTGTTAATCTCTTCATCAATGATATTTTGTCGATAGTCATCTGTAATTGAATCGGCGATATTATCAATAAATTCAGCTAATTTTTGGGTACAAGTTATATTATCGTAAATCTCTTCTTTCGATTTTTCTTTAAGACTGTCTTTATACTGTTCAACAGTGTGTGATGATATCCCTTCCAATAGCGTTTCTAAGTCCTGAATCGAATCGACATGGTTATATGCCAGCTCAATCAGATCTATTTCTAAATCAACTTCTTGTGTTGTATTAACACGGGTCAAATATGGCATGGTTTGTTCCTTTTGAATTTTGTATATAAAAAAGCCCGTGCTTTATGCACAGGCTAGAATGGAATTTAAATAGGTGGTTAAATTGTTATTTAAGCAACGTCTTTATCAAGATTATTTGTGAGTAATACTGATATGACCAAGTGTTAAACCTTCACTGCTTGATCCTCAGACATAATCAACTTCCTTTTTTATCATGAAACGAAGAATTGAGTACTTGAGAGGGGCGGACGAGAGCAAACCCTTGCTACATAAGGGTTTGCAAGTTCCCATAATGCTAAATTGGGAAGTTGAAATGAGCCTCACCAGGCATTCAGCTTTATCGGATAGAAAACACCATATTTTAGAAAGTTATAAAAGTCGTTCACCCACAATTTAAAAATAGCTTTGATATGAGCGATTATTAAACTTAGTTGTGAGTAAGGAACAAAAGGCGTTTCGGAGCTAAAGTCAAAGTCGAACTCTCCAACCATCCCTGCATATGAATCGCCGTCACGGTTGAACTCAATTCCATTGAATGTACCTTTTGCCTTAGATAACACAACAGAATCATAACTGTCTGACTCTCGAAGGTAAGGGCTATCAAGATAGTTAAATATGAATTGCAAAATATCATCTTTAACGGTTTGTTTGATAGCTTTCCTTAAAACAGCAAACAGCTTGTGACAGATCTTGATAACACATTCTTTGAGAAACCGACCTAAATCAATAAACAACTTACTGCATCGATAAAAAACACCCTGCTTTAATTTTATATCCATTAGATCAAGCCCCGCTCAGCAAATGAGACAGACTCTCGGCCAACCACGACATGATCTAACACTCGAGTATCAATGAGTGCTAAAGCATCGACTAACCGCCTGGTAATACGCTTATCAGACTCTGAGGGCTCCGCAATGCCGGATGGGTGGTTGTGGGCGAAGATCACTGCACTGGCATTTACTTCTAACACTGTCTTAACGACTTCTCTCGGATAAACACTGGCGCTATCTATCGAGCCAAAGAATAGCTCCCGGTATTCAATCAGCTGATGCTGGGTATTTAACAACATTACAGCAAACACCTCTTTTTCATAATTAGCTAATTTAAAGGTTAAATAATCCTTGGTTGCTTTTGCATCAGTAAACATATCGCCACCAGCAAACTTAGTAGCAATGATTTCAGCCGCTTTTTCCAGTATTTGGTGTTCGTTCATTGGTTTATTCAATTCGTAACAGTGGTTTGATTTTGTGTGCATCACTCTCTCCTTTGATTACCCAATAGCGGGACCATGCATAGAAGTGATATAGGCTTCGAATAATCTTGAACTTTATTCAATACGTGAAAAAAAACAGAACCGAGCAATTGCATGAGGAAATAACATAAGGATAATTCTCATGAGATTCATCAGATTAAAAGAAGTAATGAATATCACTGGTTTGGGTCGTGCTACCGTTTATAAATATATTGCGAACGAACACTTCCCTAAATCCGTATCATTAGGGGACCGAGCAGTGGCCTGGATTGAAAGTGAAATTCACGATTGGATGTTAGAGCGTGTTGCTAAGCGTGATGATTTAGAAGCACAAAGCTAGGTTGCAATGATAAGGACCGTACACATATACGGTCCTTATCATTTAGTTATTACTGTTATGGTGTAGTCAGTTGTGGAATATAGTGATTGTTAAATCTCCAAATCAACAAAGTCTTTATCAACATCATCCTGTGTAATGCCAATATAACGTAGTGTTACGCCTTCAGAAGAGTGGCGAAGCATTTTCATTACTCGTGCTATATCTTTAGTCTTTTGATATAGATGGTAGCCTCTTGTCTTACGCATTGAGTGCGTTCCTAACGATACATTGACTTCCTTACCTATCATAGCAAAGGCTTGAGATACGGCTCTTCTAGTGATTGGTTTAGGATCTTTATTCAAGGCTTGTTGATTACGATAAGATTGAAATAGATAAATGTGGTCAGGATGTTCAGTTTGTATTTGCTCAATGGTATTAATAGCCTTCTGATTTAGTTTAATATTCGCTAATTTTCCTGTTTTGGATTCTTTGACCACCAGCCGATCACCATTAATATCATCAAACCTAATGGAAAGTAAATCAGATATCCGTAGAGCAAGGTTTAATCCTACATTCCACACATCAGACATTTGCTTACTATAGGTTCTCTCTAATAGATGGCTAATGAGCTTAACCGTATCAAGACTTTTCACTGCTTGGACTTCAGGCATAGTCTGCTTCCTTATTTGCTGATTCATAAAAGGCTAAATTAGGAACTTGAGTTTTCATCAACATGCATTCACCTCTATTTCATCAAACGCACCATATTCCAGGTAACTTAAAAAGTTATCCTGCCAAAGGTTATATATCTCTTTAACACTTGGTTGGCTCATTGGGCGGGGAGGGGTATAAACACCCATGAAAAACTCGGTTTCAAAATCAAAGTCGAGATCTTTGCATAGCTCTGCGTACGGGTGACCGTAATAACAAAAGTCCGTAATGTATAACAAACTCCAACTGTTACTTTCCTGGTCTTTTTGTAGTGCTATCTCAACAGGGTGATAACCACCAGCGTCACAGGAATAACTACTATCACGGTAATTAAAGGTAATCTGTGAAACCTCCCTTTTAACAACTTGACGCTCTATTGCTTGTTTTAATACCGCGAACAATCGGTTCGATATCTTAATGACACTTTGATTAAATTTAATATCCATTAGATTAACCCTCGCTCAGCAAATGAAATAGGATCACGGTCAATTACGATATTGTCCAATACGCGAACGTCAAATATTGTTAATGCATTTTTCTCAGTAAATTTATTATCAATGATCTCTGCTGAATTTTCTAAAATTTGATGCTCGGTCATAGGTTGCTGGTGAGGATAATTGTGTTGTGCTTTATTGTGCATAATAGACTCCTTTAATAACCCGAATATGGGTATATGCACATTGGTAATATAGGTTTCTAAAAAACTAGAATACGATTATTAATGGAACAAATTCAAGCGATAAAAAATATCGAATATGTCCTTTGATTTAAATATTTTAATACTCCTTAGTGTATTAAATAGATAATCATTAAACTTACCACCAGCATTTATCAATCTCATTGTATTACTAATATAAAACATAACCTACTGATAATTAGCAATATTTATTGAATTTTGATGACTATCTAAGTGATTGTTTTTTTTTGGTAAGCTGGAAGGAGGTTGTTCTCTTAAAGCAATGGTTTATCATCAGTAGCGTCTACCTGATGCAAGGTGGTTAATCAGTTATCAGACAAGGTCCGTTGAGTTTATTAGCATAGACTGAAATAGTCCTGAGTTCATCCATATACGAACAAAGATGAATGTCTATCTAAAAAATATAAATGACACTCATATTTTTGACTTAGGCTTGATAAAATTGATGTGTAATTTAGTAATATCAGCCATTCACTATTAACTAACTTACTGATTGGTGTTTTAAATGAATTGTTTTGCTGAACTTAAAGCTCGTCAGCGTGATGAAAGGCATGCTTATCCTGACAATCTTGGTTTGAGAGTACATCGAGCACTAAGCTGGCTTAAAAAGGCTGAAGCTTGCCAAGGAGATGATGATGCACAATTCATATTTTTATGGATAGCATTCAATTCGGCCTATGCAAACGATGTAGATAAAGCTTATCGCATTGCAGAACACCAAACTTTCGATAAATTCATCAATAAATTATGCAAGTTAGATAAAAAGAGTCGATTATCCACAATTGTTTGGCAAGAGTTTGCAGGTGCGATACGGATATTATTAGATAATGAATATGTATTTCAGCCTTTTTGGGATTTTCAAAATGGGCTTATCACCGAAGAACAATGGAAATCACGTTTTAACCAAGCGAAGAGCTATGCTAATAAAGCGTTAGGGCAAGAAAATACGGCAAATGTGTTAGCCATATTATTTGATCGTATCTATACAATGCGTAATCAGTTAATTCATGGTGGTGCAACATATGAAAGTAAAGTGAATCGTGAACAGATGAGAGACGGTTGTCATTTATTAGGCAAACTTGTCCCTATAATCATCGAAATTATGATGGATAATCCTGACACATTATGGGGAGATGCTTATTATCCTGTCATAGATTCAAGTATATAACTCTGTCTAACTGTGATTTCATTTTATGTATTCGAAGAGTTGCTGTCGGTTTTTTAAAACTAAATGTTCAAAATTGTCGGCATCAACTTCACCGCAATAAACGTGTAATTGGTCAAGTGCATATTGAACTATTGAAACACGTTCAAGCAAAGTTAACACGCCATTATCCATATTATAATCTCGAGCAATAAGTGCCTGCTGAGCCGTGGTTAAATTTGGATTAGGGCAAACCTCAATCTCTATTTTTTGATGCCATAGCAAATCGTTTTGATCATCTTCAATGGCTTCTCCCATCTCTTCATCGACTGATGAAATACGATTAATGACAAAATCTCGGTAGTCGCGATGTTTTTCACAATAAGCACGAACATGCCAGCGTAACCCACTAAAAACTAAGCTATGTGGTGAGATGATTCTTTCTTCTCCTTCCGGAGTGGTCATCGAACAATAAGTGATTTCTAGACGTAATTTCTCACGGCAAGATTTGATGAGCGGGCGCAGAATATCTGAAGATATAGATCGACTTGGAGCGGTTAACACCTCGGTATAAGAAGCTGGCATTTCTGATTTTTCAAAAACACTTTTTAATGCTTTATTACTGTTCAGAAGTTGCAAATATTCATTTGCAGTACCTATGGTAAATTGAGGCTGAAACGTCTTTGAAGGTATATAACCTTTTGCTTTTTTATCATACTCAAGGTTGTTCGGATATTGTGTAATGTAAGAGTTTATATCTTTCGAAGCTTGCTGCCGACCAATGCCAAAAGCACCACGTAGATGATTTGTGATAATTCTGCCTTCCCATAGCGCCATAATTTCAATAAGTTGGTAACGAAGTAATTGTTCCCATCTAATTGACTTGCTTATTTCTTTATTCATCAATTTCTCCATAGTTGCTGCCTGAAAAAGCGACATGACAATGTATCCAGCCATTGCATGTCGCTTTTGTGTACATATACTAAGTAGGTAAGTTAAATGCAATTAATTATTTAATTAAGATATTGAATTGTGATCCAATCTTGATGGTATTAAAGGAATAATCGATGCTTGATCAAAACCGTGTTGAATTAGGTGATTCCGGTGAGTTGGTCGTTACGCTACGAAGTGGCTATGACACTCAATTTAAAATTACTAATTGGTCTGATGGCTTACAATTTTTTACTGTTGAAGAAGACCGATGGTTACTTGAAGAGGAAGATGCAGGCATTTTTTTAGCATCTGACGAGGACAATTATGGTAGTGAACAGCGTGATGCAGTTGAATTATTTGTTAATGAAATTCCGCTACCAATACGTCAGGCAGTTTCTTGTTTTAGCTACAAACAGTTTTCTTTATTAAGATTAGTTGCGCAATATCCTAAATTAGAAGCCATTTTATTACGCTCTCCAAATCTATGCTGGCTAGTCATTTGTTTTGCTGGGTATGCAAACTGGTCTGCCTCAAAAGTAGCAAAAATATTACAATTGAAAAGAGCAAACATTGTTGAAATATTATTTGGAATTAAGTCAAAACGACTTGTTAAGCTCGTTAATAAAATTAAGTTAATTAATGGCAGTGAAGGTGAGTATTTATTGCTGTTAAAAATGCTTAAAGATACCCGTGTAATTAATGCTTTTAATCATTGGAAAAGCGTTTCAATGATTGCCTTAAGGATCATTCATAAACGTCCTTATTTTATCAATAGTAAGTTACTGCTTAATGAAATAATTGCAGACAAAAGTATTCAGCATAATTTAATCCGCTTCGCAAACTTTAGTGAAACTTATGATGATCTTCATCGGTTGCATCGTGCTTTAGATAAAACATTTGAGCCGAAAGTGTGGCTAGCAATTAAAGATTCTCAGAAACTGACACAACTCCATGATAAATGGGTAACCCGTTTTAATAATTCAGAACGTGGACGATTAGCTGCATTGGAAGCAATGCGCGACATTCCTCCTTTTTTACGTAGAAATGCAATAGATAATACTGAAAATTTGTTAATAAATGATGAACTATTAGAAGTAGACTTCCCAATTTGTCCGATTGGCGATCTGCCAACATTTATACAAATAAAAAATTGCACGGAGCTTTCTGAAGAAGGCATTTTTATGAATCATTGTGTAGGAAGTTACTCTCGTATATTACTTGAAGAACGTAGCTATATATATAAATTATTGAGTCCTGAGCGCGCGACCGTAGAAGTTAAAATTCGAGGTGAAAAAATATCTGTCACTCAGTTTAAACTTGCCAACAATAAAAAACCATCACCAGAAAGTTACGCTTGTTTAAGGCAGATAATAACTGATTTTCAATCAAGAAATTAAGCGTTTGCTTAAAGGCAATAAAATTATTAAATTAACTTGTAGCATATTTTTTTACTTTAAATACAAGTGCTAATGTAAAGATTAACCTGCTTGATTTTGCGACATGTTAAAGTATTCAGTTCTATCAGCGGTCAGATAAAAATACTACAATTATCTTGCTGAGAGATTTCAGTTAACAGTAACCTAAGTCCTCCTTCTCATCACATAAGGCGTTTATATATTGCAACCAATCCAATCTGAACAATTCATTTCTCGCGCAAAAGGCGCTTTGCTTGGCTTAGCACTTGGCGATGCTTTAGGCACGACCTTAGAGTTTAAAAGCAAAGATAGTTATGCTCCGATCACTGATATGAATGGTGGTGGGCCATTCTCCTTACAAGCAGGGCAGTGGACAGATGATACGTCCATGGCTCTGTGCCTTGCTGATAGCCTGTTAGCAACGGGTAAATGTTCCCTTGAAGATCAAATACAACGTTATGTTCGCTGGTGGAAAGAGGGAGAAAACTCAGTAACAGGGCGTTGTTTTGATATTGGCAATACAGTATCGAGTGCGTTGCGCAGTTATGCCGCCACAGGTAATGCATATGCAGGCTCGACCGCTGATTATAGTGCAGGTAATGGCAGTTTAATGCGCTTAGCACCCATTGCTATCTTTTTTGCGCCTAGCAAAGGGGTTAACTTAACGGATGCGTTAGAGGCTGCAAAACAAAGTTCATTAACCACTCATGGTGAAATCCGCGCCTATCAATCTTGCCAAGTAATGACATGGTTGCTGTATCAGTTATTTAGTCAGCAGAATGTTGATAAACAAAACTTATTCGATGGGTTATCAACTGCGTTTGATGATTTACACCCTGATATTATGGCAATTGTAGAAGGCTCGTTTTTACGCAAGTCACGAGATTCGATATTTGGAACAGGATTTGTCGTTGAATCACTAGAAGCAGCATTATGGGCTTTTGCAAACTCGAATAGTTTTGAAGAGGGCGCGCTATTAGCGGCTAATCTAGGTGATGATGCAGATACTACTGCGGCAATATATGGGCAACTTGCTGGGGCATTTTATGGCGTAGAGGCACTGCCTAAGCACTGGTTAGATAAACTTGCTTGGCAGGAGAAGTTAACCGAGACAGCTGCTCTTCTAGCGACTGTTCCGACTGTATCTCAAAGCCATATTTTCCTCGATAGTTTAGAAGGGCTAGAGGGAAAAGAGTTTTGCGACAAAATATATATATCGCTCTATGAACATAAGCTCATGTTGACTGAGTTTGACTGGCCGTATTTTGAATCTAGGCATCTGCTTGGTATTTCACTGGAACATGACGATTTAGAGGATAGACAAGAAAAAATCACGTTTCTTAATAATATGAGTTATATCGATGCACTTAAGTGTATTACTGCAATTATTCGTCAAGATCGTTTTTCTGACGGCGTATGGGATAACTTTAAGAGAGATGGTTCACTGCAATTGTGGTTAAAACGCTTATCATTTTTGCTCACTGGCGAGGAGGCATTAGGCTAAAGCTGATTAAAGGGTAAGTGCTAATACATGATAAATAATAAAGGGGAAAGATATGAGCAATAAAAAGCAAAGAAATAAAGAAATATGTGCGCTAGAAGCAGAGAAAAATCGCCCTCTAAATGAATTACATAGCAAAACTTTTCCCGAAGAATATGATTTTTATTATGACAGCAATGTTGAAGCCAAAGCGCGAAAACGTGGTGAAAATCCAATGAATGAGCAGTACCAGCTTAAGGTTAATCTACGTCGATTTGCATTGGGAGTTGAACCCTATGGTGGCACTGTTGGAGTCGATAATACAGAAGGGCTGATTTCAAGCCATGAGTACTGTTCTCGACAATTACAGAAAACATAAAAATTGTGATGTAGAAAGAAAGCTCTCCCTCGAGTAAAGCCCTTCGCTAAATTGATTTAAAAGGATTAAGAATGCAGTTAGACGATCATATTTCAAGCATATATTTTATTGGTGATGTTCATGCACAACACACAAAGCTAGAGGCGTTATTAACAGAAATCGACTTTGACGATACAGATCCAGACTCTGAATGTAAAACAGCGAAGTTAGTCTTTATTGGCGATTTAATTGATAACAAACAAACTAACAATGATCAGCATATTATTACGTTACAAAGAGTCCAGTCACTACAGAAAAATGGTCATGCTCTTTGTTTATTAGGAAATCATGAGTTTAATGCGATTGGCTGGGCTTCAAAAAATGAAAATGGTGAGTTTTGCCGTCCACATAATGAAAAAAATACTAAACAACATCGAGCTTTCTTAAATGCCGTTGGTGAGGGTTCTGCTGAGCATAATAGATGGATTGATTGGTTTAAATCTTTGCCACTGTTTTTAAGTTTTGAAACGGTAAACGCGATTCATGCTTGCTGGGATGAACAAGCAATCGAGCGTCTTAAACCTTATCTGAATGCCGACAACTCGTTAAAAGAGGTACATTGGGTTGATGCTTTTAATGAGCAACATGAACTATTCGAATTGTGTGAGATTTTATTGAAAGGGCCTGAGAGAACGTTACCTGATGGTGAGTTCTTCATCGATAAAACTGGCACCAAACGAACTCAAGAACGTGTGAAATGGTGGCAAGAATATCAAGGTGACAAACCTGTTGTGATAGGCCATTACACATTAAATGAACTCCCTGAGCCTCTTACCCATAAAGTGGTTTGCGTGGATTACAATGCTGCTAAAGACGATAATGTTTTGGTCGCTTACCGTGTTGATACCCAACTAGATGCAGATAATGAGCAACTGTTTGGCGGCGCAAGATAGATTTGATTACCTTGATAAACCTAATTTTGAATATGATTGCAATATAAGCATGATTGAATTGTTATCTCGTTTAGAAAAGCAGTTTAGTGAACAACAAGGTGATGTGCTGAGTGAAAAAGAAAAACAATTACAGGATTATATAAGTGAATTGATATGGACTGAATGGGATCCGGTTGGTGTTAATGACATAGAAGAATGTCGAGATGAATATTATAACTATGAAAGTGGCATTTATCTATTTTCTAAATATGCGCCATTAGAGTTAAGTGGTTATTTATATATATTACATATATCTTATTTTGATAGTTTATTGGATAATAACAAAGAGAGGTGTGGAATAATCGCGCGTAAGATTAATCGCTATTCAAGCGATCTAGGTATTAACGCGAATTAGATTATTTATCAAATATATCAGTTTCTTATAGCGCCAGTGATAAAGAGGCGCGTTGGCAATCTCCACGTATAATGTCATATTTTTTTATCCTATTATTTAACCGACTGAAAAGGTTCATGCATGCTTAATGTTTTTACTGCGAGTGATTATGGTCAACTGTTTACTCAATATCTGCAAGTAAATGCGGGGGTTATTCACCACCCGTTACAGTCACAACCATTGGTTGTCCCTAATATAAAAATAGCGAAATGGTTAAGTTTACAGCTTGCGCAAGCCAAAGGCATTGAAGCCAATGTACAACGCATTTTGCCCGCTCAGTTTGCTTGGAATTTAGTTAAGCAAATTACACCTAATTTAGAAGCTTACAGTGATTTTGGTGTTGAGCAGTTACAACTGCGAATATTTAAGCTATTTAGTGATGAAGCCTTTTGTGCGCAATACCCTCGATTAAATCAATATATTGAAAATGGTGATGATGTCGACACCATGAAACTGGCGATTAAAACGGCGCGGATATTTGATAACTACCAGCTATTTCGGCAAGATTGGCTTGATGCGTGGAGTGATGGTCAATCGCTAAATTTAGGCGAAGATGAACTTTGGCAACAAGGCTTATGGGCAGAGTTAGTGAAAAGTTCCGTTCAACCTGCGCGTTATCAATTGATTGAACAGTTGATTGAAACCTTAGCGCAGAGCCCAGAAAAATTAACCTTGCCTGCTACGATTAATGTGTTCGGAATTAGTTATTTACCAAAAGTTTCAATCGAATTATTTAACGCACTGGCTCAGGTAGTGGACGTTAATCTATTTGCATTTTCCCCACAAACAGAGGCATCGATTGAAGCGCCTCAACTAGCAAATTGGCAACAGATATGGGGCGTATTACGAGATAACTTAGCGGTGACTGCGATAAATGTTGATCAAGCGATGCCACTACAAAAAAATAAGTTACAACGATTACAAGTCGCTATCAAAGGACAACGTGATGATCAGCGTCAGGAAAGTAATTCTAATAACCATGCTGATGATCACAGCCTAGTACTAAGTAATTGTTATAGCCCGATGCGTGAAGTAGAAGCGTTACATGATTATCTACTGAATCGTTTCAAACATGACAAAATCCTCAAGCCTGCAGATGTATTGGTTGCGCTACCGGATTTAGAAAAATACAGTCCCTTTATCCGTGCGGTATTTGATAGAGATGATGCATTATTACCCTACCAATTTGCCGATAATCAAGGGGCGAATCAATCTGCATTGTTAAATGGTGTGCAAACACTACTTGAAGTTTATCAGTGGCGATTTACCCGCGAGCAAGTGGAAACATTATTACGTAATCGCCTTGTGCAAAATAAATTCTCATTAAACGAAGATGAGCTTTCACAGATTACCACTTGGTTAGACCAAGCATCGGTACGTTGGGGAGTGGATGCTGCCCATAAAACAGATTTAGACCTACCTGCTGACTTGCAAAATAGTTGGCGTGAAGGGCTAGATCGCCTGTTAGTAGGTTACGCATTACCCGTTGCTTTCTCAACGGATTTACCGCTATTTGGCGAACATGATCTGTTACCTGCAGATCAAGTTGATAGCAGTAATTACAACGTATTAGTTGAGTTGATTAATTACTGCGAATTACTGTTTACATGGCATCAATACACTCAAACGACAAAAACCTTTGTGCAATGGCAACAACTGTTATTAACCCTAATGGATGATTTGCTCGCGGTCGATGATAGCGAACAAGCAATGCATAAGCAGATTTTAGAAGCGATTAATAAGCTTTGTAGCGCCGCCCAAAACAGTCAACTTGATGAATGCGTTGATATTGCAACCTTCGCTGCCGCGCTGCAACCTTATCTGCCTGAAGCGAGTCGAAGTGGCCGATTGAGTGGTGCAATCAATTTTGCTGGCATGAACTCATTGGCAGGTATCCCAACAAAAATCACCTGTTTATTAGGCATGAATTACGATGCGTGGCCAACATCAAATCGAGAGCCCGGATTTGATCTTATTGAAAAGTTTAGTCAGCTTGGAGATCGAAAAACAGGGGAGTTAGCTCGTTATCAAACCCTACAATTTCTACTCGCAACACAGCAGGCGCTATATGTGAGTTATATCGGGCACAATATCAATACAGCCGAAGAGAAACCCGCCTCTGTATTGGTCAGTGAGTTAAGTGAATTAGCGCGCCAGTTAGGTATTCCATTTGATGTTATTGAACACCCAATGCATGCCTATAGTCAAAACAACTTTCAGCCTGGTCTTTTGCAAAGTCATTCACAGCAGTGGTTGCAAGTCAGCCTGCAATTAGGGCTAGGTACTAAATCGTTGATGGAACTGGCATCTGGCTATTTAGCGGGAGAAATAAAAGGAGAAATATCCTTACAAGCATTATTACAATTTGCTAAAAACCCACAAAACGGCTATCTACGAGAAACGCTCGGTTTGTCATTGTTTGATGAAAGTGTTCAGTGGGAAAACAGTGAACCTTTTGATTTAGCAAACTTTGCAGATAGCGCGGTGCGTCAAGGTGTATTGCAGTGTGTTAAAAATGGCCCTAATAGCCAATCTTCAGAATTGATAGCCAGTGCTCTGAAAGTAGCGCAAGCAGGAGGCGCTATGCCTCATGGGATGCACGGACAGCTATTGCATCAATTACAAGCTGACACGCTTAACGCTCAGATTGAGGCGATTGAGGAAAATAAATCGCTAACCGAATGTGATGCCATCCCTTTTCAGTTACAGATGCAAGTTCCACTGATCAGTCAATTAGATGAGGTGACATCGCTTTGCTCAGGGGGGCTAACAACAACGCTACTGTCATTACATGGGCTCATTGAAGATGTCACCGAGCAGGGATTTCATCTCGTACTTGCCGACCGGTTCCATAATTATTTACAGATTGAGGTGTGGTTAAAGCATCTGATTTTATGTTGTGTGAAACCTGCGGGAATCGCACTAAAAACACAAGTGATTAGCCAAGATGGGGTTGCTGAGTTAGGCCCTATTGAAGATGCAGAGCTGTATTTAAGTCACTGGCTAGCTGCCATGCTATTTGGTCAACATTTTCCGATTGAGTATTTTCATCGTTGTAGCTTTAAATACGCACACGCGATTAAAAAGAAACCTAAAGTACCAGAGGACGCATTGAAGCAAGCATTAACGGCATGGGCTGATGGGTTTAATTATGCGGGTGAAGGCAGTAAACCCGCGAATCAATATCTATACCGCGATACCAACCCTATCGAAAGTGAACATTTTGAGTATTGGTCAAATACATTGTTAATGCCATTACTAACGGCTTTTGAAGCACCAATTGAGACTACATTTGATGCGAAAACGGAGAGTAAATAATATGACTGATACAAAACTACAGTCGAAGCAAGCTACGCGTATCGATTTTGATGTGGTCAATGTTGCGCTTTCTGGTGCAAATTTAGTTGAGGCTAGTGCAGGCACTGGTAAAACCTGGAGTAGTACGGGGTTGTATCTACGTATGATTGTTGAAAAACAGTTACTACCCGAGCATATTTTAGTGGTGACCTTTACGCGTGCTGCTACTGCTGAACTTGCCGGGCGAATACGCTCTCGATTACAAGATATGTTGCTATTTCTGCGTGGTGATAAACAGGTTGAAGATGCTGATCTTTATGCCGATTTACAGAATAAATGGTCACAGCAGGGACAAGATTTTAGTGTCATTCAAAAACAGCTTCAACTAGCAATAAGTGAGTTTGATAAGGCTGCTATTTATACCATTCATAGTTTTTGTCAGCGCTTATTAAATGATTATAGTTTTGAAGCGTCAACACGATTTGATCTAAAACCGATAACCGATGAAACACCTTATCGTCAGCAAGTTAGTGAAGATTTTTGGCGCAAAAAGATAGTGCAATTAGACGCAGATAATGAAGGCGACCAAACTTGGTTATCCTATTTAATCGAGAAAAAGCAGAGCCCAAGTCGTTTATTAGAGAGTGTTAAAGACCATATAGGTAAGCATTCCTTTGTAACCCTCAATGTGCCTGATTTGCCAGTTTTACAAGGTGATGAAAAGCAGTTGTATCAGCAAGTATTAAGTGTTTGGCAAGCAGATCAAGCTGACATTATGCTGCAATTTAACCAAGCATTCGATGACGCCTTAAATGGTTCAACTTATCGAAAAGGGCAAAAGGATCAGTACATAGATGCGCTGTATGGATTATTAGATAATCAGCGTTTTAATTGGTGTGCTTTTTCTAAAAAATGCAGCGCAGAGACGATGAAGGGCAAGGTCAAAAAAGGTAAAGACAGCTTTTTAGTTAAGCATCCTTTTTTTACTCTACTTGATGAAGCGATAGCGCTTGATAATCAACAGCAAGAAATCTTGGCTGTGAAATTAAATCGTTTACGTGCTGAATTGTTAGTGTATTTAGAAAGCGAGTTACCTAAGCTTAAATCTGAACTCGGCCTGCTTGGTTTTAACGACATGATGCAACAGGTTTACGACGCATTAGTCGGTCCGAATGGACAAATTCTAGCGAGTGCGGTGAGTGGGCAATTTAAAGCCGCTATTATTGATGAATTCCAAGATACAGACCCGTTACAGTTGAAGGTGTTTGATACACTATTCGTGAAAGAAAATGCTATTTTGTTTTATGTTGGTGACCCTAAACAGGCTATTTACAGTTTTCGTGGTGCGGATATTTATGCCTATTTTGAAGCTGCTAAAAAGACAATTAATCAATACACATTACGGACTAATTACCGTTCTACACCTGCTTTGGTCAATAGTGTTAATGCTATTTTTGCAACGGATCATGATGCCTTTATCAGTCAAGATATTCACTTTGATTGGGTCAAATCGATTAATAAAGCCACCCTTGATATCAAAGACGACCAAGACAGCGCAGTTACCTTTGTATTAGCCGAAAAAGATGATGGAAAACCGTTTAGTCGTACTGAAGCTGATCCATTATCGTGTCGTTATACAGCCGCTAAAATTGCAGAAATTTTAAGCAAAGCACAAAAAGGCCAAGCGAATATTGTCAAAGGCTCTTGTACTCGTCCCGTTGAAGCGGGAGATTTTGCTATTTTAGTACCTTCTCATCGTGATGGCGATCTTGTCAAAAAAGAGCTTGATGCACTTAATATTGCCAGTGTTAGAAACAGTAAAGATAAAGTGTTGAGCAGTGTTGCAGCCACAACCTTGTTAAGACTTATGCAAGCAGTCGCAACGCCAAGTAATGAAGCTCATGTTGTTGAGTTATTAGGTGATGCGCTAATGGGATTACAGGCACACACTATTTTTGAACTGAAACACAATGATCAGCAATGGGAACAGTTGCTTGCGAAATTTTGGGCATTACGAGAAATGTGGTTAGAGAGTGGTTTCAGCAGTATGTTTCGCTGTTGGTTAGAGCAGGTTGACAGTACCGGGGATTCGGTTGCACAGCGTTTAATGAAACTTGCTAATGGTGAACGTTATCTAACCGATTTAATGCATCTATCAGAGATTATCCAAAGCCTCTCGGGTGAATTGGGCAGTATGCAAGGATTAGTTGCTTGGTTAGAGCGTGCAATCAGTGAAGACAGTGATGACGATGAATACCAGCTTCGCTTAGAAAGTGATAATAAGCGTGTAAAAATCGTGACTATTCATGCCAGTAAAGGGCTTGAATATAACATTGTATTTTGTCCTTTTATTGCCATCGGTAAAGATCCGAAGTCCGATGAAATCGTATCGGCACACCATAATGGCAAAACCTACATCGATTTTTCTAGCGATGATTATGAGCAGATAAAACAGCGCCAACAGACAGAATCATTAATGGAGCAAATCCGCCTTTTGTATGTTGCCCTGACTCGTCCGGTATTTCGTTTATATCTGAACTGGCCAAATATTCAAGATAAAACAAAATTTGCAGCCTTGGCTTGGCTGATTTATGCAGACCAAAGCATGGTGGATGACGCTGTTATCTTATTAGCGAGTGCGGTAAAAACAATGAGTTTTGAGAAATTCTCACAAGCAGTGTTGGATCTGCAGTCCCGTGCTAATAAAGGTGATACACAGCAAGGTAAAATACCCGCCGATATTAGTGTGCATATTATTAGCGATGTTGAGATGCAATCTCCTTTAAAACGTGTTTCCAGTGATGCTCAGCAGTTGCTATCTGCCAAATTACCAAAACAAAAAATAGCAGCAAGCTGGTGGCAATCTAGTTTTAGTGGTTTAACCAAAGGGCAACAAGCTCATAGCGAAGAACACAATGAAGAAGTGGTGTTACATAACGATGAGCTAAAAGTGGCTGATGCATTTAGTGAAGAGAGTGAAGATTCAGATACACAGGATCCTATTCTATTTTTGAGTTGCCACGTGGTGCGATGACAGGAGAAGCCTTGCATGGCATTTTTGAATTTTGGGATTACCAAAAACAGGATGATGACGCGCTATCGGAGATGATTCTGCAACAGTTAACGCTATTTAATGTGGGCAAATCAGAGGATCGACATCATTGGATCCCTGCGGTAATGGCGATGGTAAAAAGTACCATCGAAACGCCTTTAGATAACGACCACATTATTTTAAGCCAAATGCCTGCTTTTCAGCGTCTGCCGGAAATGGAATTTCTATTATCGGGTTGTACACAGCTAAGTGAAATCACCACGCTTATTGCAAAGCCTGAATATAACCTGCCAAGTGAGTTTGTCTTTGCCTGTAAACAGCTTGATAACAAACAGATAGAAGGCTATTTAACCGGGTTTATTGATCTGGTTTTTGAAGATAAAAATGGCCGTTTTCATGTGCTAGATTGGAAATCAAATCATCTAGGCATGCATCATAGTGATTATCACAAACAAGCGATGACAGGGGCAATGGCGCACAGTCATTATTATTTACAAGCCATTCTCTATTTAGTAGCACTGCATCGCCATCTAAAAAACACATTACAAAATTATGATGCCAATACACAGTTAGGTGACGCTTGGTATCTGTTTATAAGGGGGATAAATGGTGAAAAACAGCAGGGTATTTATCATTTTACGCCACCTGTCGCATTAATTTGTGCCATTGATAATGCGTTATCACCTGTACATTCGCCGTTAACGATGGAGAACAACCTATGAGCTCAAATATTAGCGTGATGGAACTAGATGATGCGTCACAGTCATTGGTTAAACACCTTAGTGGTGCCATTGTTCGCACCAGCTCTAAAGCTGAAATTGGCACTGTGCAACTTGCATTACAGCAATTAATCAGTGCATTGCAACAGGGGCAAACATCCGTTGCAATCTCCGATGCATTTTCAAAGAAATTATTAACGCAAGGCATTGCAGGGCAAACAAACGAATTCAAAGCGATGATTATTGACGGCGACCAACTTTACCTAGCCCGTTATTACCACTATAAGAACAAGCTTGAAACACTACTTGCTAAGCTTTCAAGACAACAGGGGAGCACTTTTGATTGCGATAAAATGCAACCTGTTTTACAACGCTTATTTCCACTTGATCCAGCGTTGCAAGCAAGTGGCAGTGGTAACTGGCAAAAAGTCGCTGCATCATTAGCTTTATTTCAACGTTTTAGTGTTATTTCTGGTGGCCCCGGTACAGGTAAAACCACTACGGTATTGAAACTGTTAGCAGCGTTGTACGAAGCACAAGAAACGGGGGGACGTGAACTTCAAGTGATGTTAGCTGCACCAACGGGTAAAGCTGCCGCACGAATGCAGGAATCTATTCGCGCCAATATTACCCCCTTGCCCTGCGGTGATGAGATCAAGCAAAAGTTACAAGCGCTCAATGCATCAACACTGCATCGATTATTAGGTTACAAACACCAAAGCGTGGAGTTTCGTCATCATGCGCATAATCCGCTTGCCTTAGATATTTTGGTGGTGGATGAATCATCGATGATTGACTCCACTATGATGAGTCAATTGCTTGATGCCATACCAGCTCATGCGCGTATCATTTTATTAGGCGATAAAGATCAATTGCCCCCCGTTGGCCCAGGTAGCCCATTTGCTGATATTTGTGCGCAGTATGGTTTTAGTGAACCCTTTGCAAAGCAGTTAGCTAACTTAAGCGGTGAAGACTTGACAAAAGTGAAGGCAAGTCATCAACCATTGTCTGATAATTTAGTCTTTTTACAACATAGCTTCCGTTTTGATGCCCATAGCGGTATTGGCAATTTAGCCAGAGCAATTAATGATGGCGATATTGACTCGGCACAAACATTATTAGCCGATGAAACCTTTTCTGATATTGCATGGGTTGAATATATTGCTAGTGAATATAGAAAATGGGATTGCCCTAAAGTTGATCCCATTATTATTAAAATAAAACAGGGTTTTGGTGATTATTTACAGGCATTAAAAGCACGAGAATCCTTTGAGGCGATAAATGAAGCATTCTTACATTTCTGTGTTTTAACCTGCATTCGCCAAGGCGGTAGCGGCTTAGAAAAAATAAATGAGATAGCACAAAAAGCATTAGGCTTTCCAAGTGAACAATATTGGTATCACGGACGTCCTATCATGATAAGTAAAAATGATTATCAAACCAAACTATACAATGGCGATGTCGGCTTGTGCCTGGATTTACATGGAGACGGTGACCTGCGTGTTTATTTCCCCACTGCTGAAGGGTTTAGAGCGATTAATACCAGCCGAATCCCAAGCCATGAAACGGCATTTACAATGACGGTACATAAATCTCAAGGTAGCGAATTTAAAGAGGTACTGTTTTTGTTACCCGAGAAGTCACTACCCATTATCAACAAACAACTCGTTTACACCGCCATTACGCGCGCAAAAAAAAGAGTGGAAATTTGGGGAAATGAGTTGAAGTTGATTGAGCAAAATTAAGAAAAATATAATAAGTGAGATGGACTTTCCATAATCTACCTACTTTGAATGTTGTAGGTTTGTTATTAAGGCGATTCAATTTTTTTGTTAAAAAATTAATAATACGAGAGAGTAAATAGATGTTAAGTGAAGGCAATATAGATACACAATCGGCAAATAAAGGTGAGATAGATAAAAAATTGATTGATGAAATACATAAATACCTTATTGAATTAATAGAGCAACATAAGGAAAAAATTGTACTTCATAGTAAGAGTGTCAGAAATCCGAGTTTTATATCTCAAACTCTTGAGGAGAGCATTAAGAAGATTAGCATTGATAAGGTTCCATCTAAAAAGTTACTGCTATTTGAATTTGATAACCGAGAAAAACATTTAAATTTAAACTTGTCGATTGGACCTGGTGATAAATTAATTAGAGAATATCTGTTTGATTTGGCAGGAAAAAGCGTTTTATTTAGTCCGATGAGGAAGACGCAAACAGAAAAATGGAGTGGAATTTATAGAACTGAACTTTTAAATTATGCCAAAGAGCAAGAAAGAGATAGAGATAAACTATGTAATTTAATTAAAGATAAATTTGAAAAATTCTGTCAAGAAGGTTTAGTCGAAATCGAAACATTCTTTTCTAATAATGTAAGTAATGAAGAAATCTTGTCTGTTAATTCAAACAATAATGATGAAGGTAGTAAAATGACTGACGCACCACTTAATCAAATTTTGTACGGTCCACCAGGAACAGGTAAAACTTATCATACTATTGAAGCAGCGGTAAAAGCGGCTGATCCAGTTAAATATGATGAATTAGCTATCGATGAAAAATTAGGTACTAATTCAGCTCAACGAGCTGAATTAACTAAGCTGTATAAATATCTGTGTAATGAAGGTCGTATTCGCTTTGTCACTTTTCATCAAAGCTACGGTTACGAAGAGTTTGTTGAGGGGCTGAAAGCGTTAACTGACGAAGATAAAAAAATTACATACTCAGTGGAATCAGGTGTCTTTAAAAAATCGGTTGAAAGTGCAAGAGCTAAACGAATTAATAAAACAATCCTTGCAGGTCACTACAACTTAGATAATAGAAAAATATGGAAAATGTCGCTTGGCAATACCTTAACAAACGAAGGAGAAATGGTATTTAAAGAGTGTGTTGAAAATGATTGTATATTACTAGGTTATGGTGAAAGTATAGACTTTTCAGGTTGTAACAGTAGCGCAAAAATTAAACAAAAATTTACTGAAAATGGTTACGAAATAAAGCCACAAGATTACAATGTGACGGCTGTTAATACATTGGTAAACAAAATGTCGGAGGGTGATATTGTGATTGTCTCTGACGGCAATCACAAATTTAAAGCCATCGCAGAAATTACCTCCGATTATTTATGTCTTAACGATGATAGAGATAGCTATTTTCAAAAAAGAGATGTTAAGTGGTTAATGATATTTGAAGAGTCTCGGCTAATCGAAGAGCTATTTTCGTCTTCTTTATCGCAAATGACCTTATATAACTTGAAAGATTCGGTTATTTCACGAGAAAAACTCTCTGCGATGCTTAATGAAACTAAAGAAGAGCTAGAAGAAGCCAAAAATCATGTGTTAATCATCGATGAAATTAATCGAGGTAATATTTCTAAAATTTTTGGGGAACTGATCACGCTGATAGAACCAAGCAAACGTCAGGAGGCAGAAGAGGAACTTGAAGTCATTCTGCCTTATTCGGGGGATAAGTTTTCTGTACCTAATAATTTATACATTATCGGTACCATGAACACAGCAGACCGTTCACTTGCAATGATGGATACAGCCTTACGTCGTCGTTTTGATTTTAAAGAAATGATGCCAAAACCGGAGTTGTTTTCAGACTGCTCTGTTAATGGTGTAAATCTCACAAAGCTACTTGATACGATGAATAAACGTATTGAGGTACTATATGACCGTGAACATACATTAGGGCATGCCTTTTTATTCCCCGCGTATAACGCGAAGAAAGCTGGTAATGAAAAGATAGCTATCGGTGAGTTACAGTCTGCTTTCCAAAATAAGATCATTCCCCTGCTAGAAGAATACTTTTACGAGGATTGGAGTAAAATACGTTTGGTACTTGGCGATAACCAAAAATCGATTAAAGAACAGCAATTTATACGCGAATCGCCAGTTGAATATGCGGATTTATTTGGTAACGATTACCAAGTTGACGAATTTGGTCAGCCGGAAAGTGGTTATGAATTGGCTCCCTTTGATGATGCTATTTGGAGTAGTCCTGAAGCATATCAATCAATTTATGGCTCGCTGACTAATGCAACAGAATAAGTTGAGAGTGCGAGTGACTAATAAAACTGTCTGTCTATTTGAATTTGACTTTCTGGCGAGTGAAAAGTCCATTAATGAAACTCAAACACTTGATAAAAATGTAAAGCTGGTAAGTGATCCTGCATTTCAGTACTTAAAGCAATTATGCTTGTCAGATGGTAAGGAGAACCGTTTATTAAAGCTACGTAGTGTTAAGCGACTTGAAGTCTTACAAGTACAAAACTATGCAGGTGTTATCTTTACGCCGGATAAAACCCAAATAGAGGTATTACCTAAAGTTGGTAGACAAGGTGACGATGTAGATTTAGCGCGTGAATCATTGTTGATGATGCTCAAAACCTTGAAAGGCTTTCGTCATATAGAGACTAAACAAGCCAATATCGCTAGTCAAAAAATGCCTTTGTTAGAAGTGTTTATTAGCCAGTTTTTGTTATCTGTTAATATCTTGATAAAACGCGGTTTACGTAGTGATTATATCGCTAAAGAGGATAATCTTACCTTCTTGAAAGGTAAATTAAACGTTGGCAAGCAGATTCGCTATAACTTCATTAATAAACATAAGTTCTATGTTGAATATGATGAGTTTTTACAAGATAGGCCTGCCAACCGATTATTGCATAGTGCACTCGTGGCTATAAACAGTTATACCCATTAGCTAAAAACCAAAAGCTACTGCAAGAACTGTTATTTGTATTTGCAGATATTCCGAAAAGTCGAGATTATAAGCTCGATTTTACACGTCTTAAAGTTGATCGAGGAATGGATTATTACCAACGCCCGTTGGAATGGGCACGTTTAATCTTAGAAGGTTTTTCACCACAAAGTATGCAGGGAAAAAGTCATGCTCCATCATTATTGTTTCCGATGGAAACTGTGTTTGAATCCTATGTTGCGAAACTGCTTCATCAGCAGGTTACTTCTGATTACAAGGTGAAGGAGCAGATACAATCACAAACATTAGTGCGTCATAAGGAGCAGAACTGGTTTAGATTAAAACCTGACTTACTCATTGTAAAAGACAGAAAAATTGAAGTCGTGTTAGACACAAAATGGAAGGTCTTAGATTAATCCAAAAGATAATGGCACTACTAAATACGGTCTTTCACAAGCTGATTTTTATCAGATGTTTGCTTACGGTCAAAAGTATCTTACTGGCAAGGGAAATATGTTTTTGCTATACCCACAAACAGAAAATTTTACAAAATCCATCAGTTCTAGCTTCTGTTATGGAACTAGCATTAACCCTGATACGAATGGTGAAGATAAACTCAATCTTTGGATTGTGCCTGTAGACTTATCTAACAGGATTGATGACGAAAAGCGGATTATATGGCCAGAAACTCATTCATTAATTACTAATTATTTAAAAATTTAAATACTGAAATAGCCAATTAATAAATCTGGTTTTGATACTTACTTTTATCAAGTAATTAAAGGTGAATAAATGAGAAATGAAAAAGAGATAAGCTTACTGGCATATCAAGGCAAGTGGGAAATGTTAATTCGTATGTTGAGGGAACATCCAAGGTATGTAAATGTGCAGAGCCAATCGAACGGTTATACTCCTTTACATCAAGCTGCATGGCATGGAGCAACATTAGAGGTTATTGGAGTGTTGTTAAGTTTAGGGGCAGATTGTCGTATTAAGACCACGGATAAAGGACTAACAGCATTAAATATTGCAGTTATAAACCATCCTGAACGGGCGGATTTAGTTTACGCTCTTTCTGAGAGGCGGATGACCATTGCTCAATTGATTAGAAAGGTTATTGCGACTCAACCTGATCTGTTTGATGCATACGATGGTAACCAAGTGTTAGCTGACCGTTTTATCGGATCTTTTGGCGTAGATAGTTGTCCAGAGAATCCTGATAAACTGATTAAAAGATTTGAAGCTTCATTTAGAGCATTAACAGGGGTGAACATAACATCTTCTAGGAAAATTATTTTTAGCCTAGCTGAAGGTTTCGACTTGCAGGTAGATACACCGTTTTGGAAATCACGATTTTTGCCCATACTCCGTGAATTTGCTGATCAGTCAGCTACGATAGCTCTTGAAAAAGAGTGGTTAGTTGTTTCAGATTTGTTTGATCCTGCTCCAGGTCATTGGGGGTTGCGTGGAGATTTGTTTCTTTGGATGGAAATGCGACAAGCATTGTGTCATGTATCTGTTCCAGAAAATCCTTCAGATTTAGCCAGTATAATAAAATCTACGTTTCATGCTTTAACAGGAGAGTCACTAGAAAATAATGGAAAGTTCTATGTGAGTCGCTTTGCTAGAGGCGGGATGGATGGTGGTATAGCCTGTTCATTTTGGATAGAGAAGTTGATTCCAATGATTGAACAACGATTGAGATGGTTACAAAATATGTGGGGATTCGACAATGAATCTCGAACGGTTAGATAGGATTCTGATGAAGTCAAAGTTCCCCAGTATCTAACGTAATAAAAGTTCTCTGTAAAGCGTGCTTTTAACTGTTTATTTCATATCTCTATTCTTATTTATTAACGTAAATAATTTGCTCTAAAAAGCGATATGAGAATGTAGAAAACTGGTTAATTACTCAAAACTTAAAAAACCGATAATATTACAAACCTCCGACTTGGACGCTAAGAATATAGTTCCTACTATGCCATCATTAATGAGAACAATATGATAAATAAATTCCCGCAAAATATGATAGATAGCCTTCAGTATTATGTTTATATCTACATAGATCCTAGAAATGAAGAAGTATTTTATGTTGGTAAAGGTAAGGGGAATCGATGTTTTGCTCACTTATCTGATAACAAAGAGTCAGAAAAGGTAAAGAGGATTAATGAAATAAAATTAGATCATAAAGAGCCGACCATTGAATTGTTAATTCATGGGGTGACAGAAGATATCGCGTTAAAAGTGGAAGCTTCTGTTATTGACTTACTTAATGTGAAAAAATTAACCAATCAAGTAAAAGGGCATGCTTCATCAAAAATTGGCAGAATGTCTATTGATAAATTGATCTCGATTTATAACCCTGAAAAAGCGAATATTCTAGAGCCTGCATTGTTAATCAAAATAAAAAATACTTTTAGTTACTCCCATACAGCGAATGAATTATACGACGCAACAAGACAGTTCTGGCGTATAGGGGCAGACCGAGAAAAAGTAGAATATGCTTTCGCGGTATTTGATGGAACAGTGCAAGAAGTTTATAAAGTGATTTCTTGGCATAAAGCAGGGACAACGTTTTCTTCAAGAACAACGACAAAAGAAGATCGTTGGGAGTTTATTGGTCAAATAGCCAATGAGGAGATACGTAGTAAATATCTGTATAAAGATGTTTCGGCTATCACTAATAACCAGTCTCCATTTTATTATCTGAATATATAAAAGACCTTCAGATAAGTGATAATGAATTACAGCCCTTTTAATGTTTATTAAAATGGCTGTAATTCTAGTCTTTCCACCAGCGTTTATCCTTGTCACTGCATCACTAATTACAAATATAACCATTTAATAGTTAAGTGTATTTGCTAGTATTCAATGACTATCTAAGTTATTGAGAATGCTATGGACTGCGCTGTAAAACAAAACTACTTCGAACAAAAACTTTCTACCCTATCCAAACAGGGGATTAGTAATGACGACGCCATATTAGATGTTATCGAAGCATATTTAGATGGTAAACCTAAACCTGCAAAGTCCAAAAAACCAAAAGTAGTTACCAATGACCAACTATTTTGGTCGTCAGTGTTTTTGTGGGATTTAAGTGTTGAGGTGATAAGTTCAGAAGCCTTTATTCTTGCCTTAGCACGTTACTTTTCGGTTGAGAAAATATCTAACTTTAGTTTACTCGAGCAACTAACCTATAGATCCCCTGAATCGATGAGGAAGGCGATAAGAGCTTCCGAGATAATATTAAGACCATCGAGTAATAAATGGACAGAAATAAAGCAATTAGCATCAAGGATTCCTGGTGAGCTGTCTGAATTAGTGGCTGTTTGTTGCGCCTTTCAGCGCTCTCATCAAGAACGTATAGATTTAGTTGTTAAATATCAAAAACCATTAAGTGGTTTAACTTTATTTGAGCTACTAAGTTATTCGAGCGTGTATGCGTTTAAATATCTATTTAATGAACCCGATGCTCTTGATGGTACTGTTATTTCAACAAGTGAGCGTTTC